>NZ_CALMSV010000134.1 GCF_937872355.1 uncultured Sphingorhabdus sp.
ATGGTCGTCTGCCGGACGGTCACGGCCGGATATCCCCGCGGGCGAGTAGCGCCGCCATGCCCATGTACAGTACAATGGTGAGAACCCAGCCTGCTGCGAGTGCAGTCCAGAACGCGAAGCCGCGCTTGAGAAGTGCCGGGATTAGCAGGAACATCGGCTGCGAGGGCAGTCCATACCAGAAGGTCCCTTGGGCATATTGCGCCATGCGATCGGCATCGCCTGTATCGCGCCACAACCAGATCATGCTGAGCACCGTAATGAGAGGGAGCGCTGAGATCAGCGCGCCGATACCGGGACTTCGCCGTGCAACTTCCGAGACTGCTACGATGATGATCGCAGAAAGGATCGCTTTCAGGATCAGATAACTGATGCCCGGGCGTCCTTCGGCCCCAGCGTTTCAATGATCTTGCAATCCCCCACTGTTCCCCTGCGGCAACTGCCGATCACGCGGTCGAGTTCGGTACGCAGAGCAGCCAGATCGCTGATCTTGCGTTCAATATCTGCGAGATGAACCCGTGCGATACTGTCGACTGCCTCGCAGGACCGCGCCTTATCGTCGGACAGCGTGAGCAATTCTCGGACCGCTTCGAGCGTGAAACCTAGGTCTCGGGCACGGCGAATGAATGAAAGGCGGGCGAGATGCTCCTTGCCATAGGCTCGATAGTTAGCCGAGGTGCGCGCGGGCGGCGCTAGCAGCCCGATTTTCTCATAGTAGCGCACCGTCTCAACTTTGGTCGCGGTTGCGCTCGCCAGCTCGCCGATCTTCATCGCTTGACCCTGTAGTTGCTACAGGGTGTAGATAGATGTCCGACTTGGGATTTGTCGAGGAGGATAATTCGATGGCAGACAGTTGCTGCGCCAGCGCCTGCGGTAGCGAGATGGCCAAGGCCGACCCGCGCTGGCGGCGCGTTCTGTGGGTGGCGCTGATCGTCAATGCGGCAATGTTCCTTGTCGAAATGGTGGCAGGCGCGGCCGCAGACAGCCGCGCGCTTCAGGCCGACGCGCTCGACTTTCTGGGTGACGCCGGCAACTATGCGGTGAGCCTTGCGGTCGTTGGCGCGGCGCTTTCATGGCGGGCGCGGGCGGCGTTGCTGAAATCACTTTTCATGCTGGGCTTTGCCGGCTGGGTCTTCGGCAGCGCGGTCTTTGCATTTATGAGCGGGACGTCGCCGGACCCTGCGATGATGGGCGCGGTCGGCGCACTGGCGCTGGCCGCGAATGTTGGCGTTGCCCTGTTGCTTTATCGCTACCGTACGGGCGACGCTAATATGCGTTCGGTCTGGATATGCTCACGCAACGACGCCATTGGCAATGTCGCCGTGATGCTGGCCGCGCTAGGCGTGTTTGGCACAGGTAGCGCCTGGCCCGACCTGATTGTTGCGACTATTATGGCTGCGTTGGCCTTGACGGGCGGCCTGCAGGTGTTCCGACACGCGATGGCTGAGCTGAAAGCTGCTCCCGCCGCGGTAGAACAAGCATGAAAGCCGGTGGCAGCGAGGTAACGGTATGATGCTCGATTTGGCCCGAGACCTCATCGCGGAAGAAATGGCCAGCTTTGGCGCTGCCAGACGTGCCAGTGACAGGCTGGCAGCTTGGCGTGCGCTAGAACGCGCTCATATCGTGGCGCAGCCATATTTTGGACTGCATCTGGCCAGTCATTGGACAATGCTCAGTTACGCGCTTCGTGAAAGGGACTTCAAAGAAGCCGGGGGGCAATGCTTACGGCTCGCACCCGTACCGCCGGGTGCCATTACTGGTCGATTGCCGACCGGTAATACTGGCCGGTCGAATGTTAGCGCCTTCCGGCCGATGCCAATTCCGCAGGATATTCTGGCTCGAATGGACGATCAATCGTGAGCATTTTCTTGCTGGATTCGAGAGGGGCTGGTAGGCGGCCTAATATGCGGGGCCGCCTCCTCTCGGTGGTCCTTATGTTTGCCATTTTTTTTGGCGGCCTTGTCGCGCCCGAAACTGCGCATGCCGACAATCTGATGGCTGGA
>NZ_CALMSV010000135.1 GCF_937872355.1 uncultured Sphingorhabdus sp.
GTTGCACCGCGGCCGACGCGCCCGCCTGCGCCGAGGCCCGCGCCATGGGCAAAGGTTCCGTCAGTGCTGACACCGGCCGGTAGCAGGTCAGACATTCCAAGCGCGGCTATTTCAGGCGCCATCACCCGCGCACCGTCCAACTCGCCGCCGTTCAGCAGCATCGCCAGAAAGCGATCATAATCGCGGGTCGAACAGACCAGCCCGGCCCCGCCAAAGGCAAAGGCGGGCTTGTCGAGATAGATACTGGTTGCGGCAGGATCAATCGGGATCAACGCGCCGCCAAACACCGCATAGTTGGTGGCAAAGCGTTTCACCTCGGATTGCGGCACCTGAAAATAGGTACTCGACATTTTGAGCGGATCGAACAGGCGCGCCTTTAGGAAGGCTTCAAACTCCATGCCGCTCGCGACTTCGATCACCCGGCCCAGCAGGTCGAGCGAAATCGAATAGCTCCATTTGGTACCCGGCTCGGCAATCAGTGGCAACTTCGCAACGCGCTCGGCAAAGGTCTTGAGGTCCGGCGTCGGAGCGCCGGGTTCAAAGCCCGGAATTGGCATCCGGCTGATCGCGCCGGGGGTGATGCCATTGTCCATATAGGCCTTTAAGAGCGGCCCCTTGGTGATAATCGAATAGCCAAGCCCAGCCGTGTGCGTCAGTAAATGACGCAGCGTGATCTGTGTCTTTGCGGGCGCAGAATCGAGGCTGCTGTCGGGGCTGGTGAGCACGCGCATCTGGCCAAATTCGGGCAGGAAATCGGCAATCGGTTGATCGAGCTTTATTTTGCCATCGCCGACCAGAATCATCGCCGCCATGCCGGTGACCGGCTTGGTCATCGAATAGACACGGAACAAGGTGTCGATATCGACCGGTGTCGGATCGCCAATGGCCAATGTGCCGGCCGCAACGATTTCAGGCGCCGCAACACCGCGACCGATGGCCGCGACAACACCCGCCGCTTTCTTGCCTGCAACATAGCCCTCAACCTGCGATTTTAGAGTCGGATATTCCTGCGCGAGGAAACTCCATGCAGGTGTCGGCAGCATAGTCGCCATCGCGCCAAGCCCGGCCATCGAAAGGAAACCGCGACGGCTGGGTTGCATCAACGCTGTTTGTGCTTCGGACATGCTCTCTCCTCTAAAATTTCTCTCTCGCTCTGATGGCAAGCTTAGCTGCCTTGCTGAATAAGGTCGGCAAACCGGCGCTGTCCAATGATTTCAGCGGCCACCATTCGCCCGGCGGCAAGCTGCTTTCTTCGACCGGCGCTGCCGTAGCGGCAAGCCGCAACGTCAGGCGGAAATGGGTGAAGACATGCGCGACTTCGCCCGGCACAGCATTCCAGTTGGCCGCAAAAGGCGGCTGCGAGTCGCCATTTGCGCGGGAATTCCAGCCATCATCGGGCAGGCTGCGCATCCCGCCGAGCATACCGCGATCAGGTCGGCGGACCAGCCAGACATGATCGTTGCGTTCAATCCACCAAGCGGTGCCCGCGCGTTCGGGCTTGGCCTTCTTGGGGCCCTTGCGGGGTAGCGTCTCGGCGAACCCCGCCTTATGTGCCACACAACGCGATTGCAGCGGGCAGAGCAGGCACTGGGGGTTGCGCACTGAACAAAGACTTGCCCCCAGATCCATCATCGCTTGGGCGAAATCGCCGGGCCTGTCGTCAGGCGTGATCGCGTCTACCGCTATGCGTATCTCCGGTTTCGCGGCAGGCAACGGCGTTTCGATAGCGAACAACCGCGCCACCACCCTTTCAACATTCGCATCGACCACGGAGGCGCGTTCGCTGAATGCAATCGCGGCAATCGCGGCTGCAGTATAAGGCCCGATGCCGGGAAGCTTCGCCAGCGCAGCTGAATGTGCAGGGAGTTGCCCGCCATGCTCCACGACCACTGCGCGAGCGCATTTCAGCAGGTTCCGCGCGCGGCTATAATAGCCCAGCCCCGCCCATGCGGCCATGACATCGGCATCGTCGGCAGCAGCCAGCGTGGTGAAATCCGGCCAGCGGCGCGTGAACTTTTCGAAATAGCCGATGACTGCGGCAACCGTGGTCTGTTGCAGCATCACCTCTGACAGCCATACCCGATAGGGATCGGGCGGCGGCATTCCGGGAGGTGATCGCCAAGGGAGCTCACGCGCATGCCGATCATAATGGCCGAGCAAGGCGCTGGCGATATCCCCAGAAAAGTCATCACGCTGTTGGACGGAAGCCATGCAAAATGCGATAACCGGCTCATGGAGGAAGGCAAGCCATCAACCGCAGCCAAAAAGGCAAAAGCTGCCGCCAAGCCCGTTTTTGAACGGCGGCGCGGCGGCGAAGCGCGCGCGGTTTCCGATCTTGTCCCCGACATTGGCCGCGCCGCCTTTCGCCGCTTTGGCTTTGTACAAAGCTCGGTCGTTAGCCGCTGGGATGAAATTGTAGGCCCGCGCTATGCCGATGTGACCGCCCCTGAAATGATCCGCTTTCCCGCTGGCCAAAAAGCCGGTGGTACGTTGGAGCTGGTGGTCGAAGGTGCGCATGCGGTGATGATCCAGCACGTCATCCCTGAAATCATCGAGCGGGTGAACCGCTTTTTCGGCTATGATGCCGTGGCCAAGGTGAAGATGCGCCACGGGCAGGTGCAACGCACCGAACCCAGGCCGAAAGTCAGCGCGGCACCCGTTCTTCGCGCGCCGTCTGCTGAGTTGGGGGATTCTCTTCGCGAAATTGCCGACCCGGAATTGCAGGCAGTCCTCCAGAATCTGGCAAAAAGCCTTGCCAAAGAGGGCGAGTGAATGCAGATGCAGCGGTCCAATTTAGAGGCAAAGATGGCCACCCGATTCCCGACTGTTTTCCGTACATCGCTGATCCTGATCGCTGCCGCAACGCTGGGCAGCGCGGCGCTGATCGCAGCCCCCGCAAAGACCAACTGGCTGCTGGCCTTCAGCACCACGGCCAAGGGCAGCCATGTCATCGGCAATCCCGCCGCGCCGACCAAGCTGGTCGAATATGCCAGCTACACTTGCGGCCATTGCGCGCATTTCGAAATCGACGATGCGCCTCAGATCAAGAACCAGTTTGTCGCAACCGGCAAGGTCAGCTTTGAAATCCGCAATCTGGTGCGCGACCCGATGGATTTGACCGCTGCGATGCTCGCGCGCTGCGGCGGCAAGGGGCGCTTTTTCGGCAATCACCGGCACCTGATGGCAACGCAGGCGCAATGGGCCAATGG
Organism: uncultured Sphingorhabdus sp.; assembly: GCF_937872355.1. Lineage (GTDB taxonomy): Bacteria > Pseudomonadota > Alphaproteobacteria > Sphingomonadales > Sphingomonadaceae > Sphingorhabdus_B. Next base: position 3,210 of record NZ_CALMSV010000135.1, read on the forward strand.
CAGCATGCTCGGCAAGGCGACGATTGCCTTGCTGGAGGCGAAGAATATCGTCGGCTTCATGCAGGGCGCCTATACCGAACTCGGGCTGGACAAGATCATGGCACAGCGGGGCGTCACCGCTGCGCAAGCCAAGGTCTGCCTCGCGGACAAGGCGGCGTTTAATGCGGTTATCGCGATGACCGACGAAGCCACCGAAAAACTGAAAATCAACTCGACGCCGACCTTGCTGGTCAATGGCAAGGTCATCGAAGGTCACGACTTCGCGACCATCAAGACCCATCTCGCTCCCTGAATTTCAACGACGCAAAGGACATCAAAATATGCGCAGTCTGAAAATCCTCACCGCTTCCATCGCCGCGCTGGCCCTCGCATCCTGTGGTGGCAGCGAAACTGGCGAAGCACCCAAGGGCGAACCGGTAACCGCCGTCGCTCCGCCCGCTGGCAAGCAATGGATCGATGTAGTCAGCAAGACGGCCGAGGGCGGCTATCTGATCGGCAACCCCGATGCAAAAATCAAACTGGTCGAATATGCTTCGCTCACCTGCCATGTCTGTGCTCAGTTCAGCAACGATGCTGGGACCGACCTGCACGACAATTTCATCAACAATGGTAAGATTTCCTACGAATTCCGCAATTTCGTCCGCGATGAATTTGACCTTATGGCGGCGCGCGTCACCCGTTGCGGCGCGAATGAGGCGATGCTGCCTTTGACCGAACAGTTTATGGGCTTCCAGGAAACATTGTTCGAAAATGCCAACAAGATCGGCACCGACAAGGCACTGGAAGCGAAAATAACGTCGCTAAAGGGTGGCGAGCGCTTCTTTGCCCTGGCAGATGCCGTGGGTATCGTTGAGTTCTTTGCCCAGCGGGGTGTTTCGCGCGACCAGAGCAAGGCCTGCCTTTCCGACACCGCCGAAATGCAGAAACTTGCCGACCTGACCGCCGAATATGGCAAGAAATACACCATCCAGGGCACGCCGACCTTCTATCTCAACGGCGCGCGCCTCGACGTGACCGCGTGGCCGCAGGTCAAGGGCAAGCTGCAAGAGGCTGGCGCGCGGTAAGCCTTCGGGCACCGCGTCGGGGGACATATGCGGATCAAGCGGCTCAAACTGACAGGCTTCAAAAGCTTTGTTGAGCCAACCGAGCTGCATATCGAGGCCGGGCTGACCGGTGTGGTCGGCCCCAATGGGTGCGGTAAATCGAACCTGCTAGAGGCCCTCCGATGGGTGATGGGTGAAAACTCGCCCAAGTCAATGCGCGGCGGCGGGATGGAGGATGTGATCTTCGCCGGCACCGCGCAACGCCCGTCGCGCGATTTCGCTGAGGTCACGCTGCTCGCCGAACATGGGCCTGATGAGAATATCCCCGGTATAATTGCCAATGACGACGATCAGGAACTCGAAGTCGTCCGCCGGATCGAACGTGGCGCGGGCAGCGCCTATCGCGCCAATGGCCGCGATGTGCGTGCGAAAGACATCGCACTGATCTTTGCTGACGCGGCCACCGGTGCGCACAGCCCTGCGCTGGTCAGTCAGGGTCGAATCGGCTCAATCATTTCCGCCAAGCCGCAAGAACGGCGCATGATGCTCGAAGAGGCGGCTGGGATTTCTGGCCTGCATGTGCGCCGCAAAGATGCCGAGCAGAAATTGCGCGCGGCAGAGACCAACCTCAATCGCTTGGCGACGATATTGGGCGATATGGATGCGCGCGCGCAAAGCCTGAAGAAACAGGCGCGACAGGCCGAGCGTTACCGCAAATTGTCGGGTGAGATCACGCAGGCCGAAGCACGGCTGATCTTCGTTCGCTGGCGAGAGGCCAAAGCATCGGCGGAAGCTGCACGGGCGGAAGCCGACGCAGCTGGCAAAGCGGTCGAGGAGGCCTCTATCCGCCAGCGCACTTTGGCCGAACAGCAGCAGGATGCTGTCCGCAAGCTGGCCGATGACCGGGCTGCGGCGATGGCGGCGCGTGATGCGGCGAGCGATCTATCGAATCGGCTGGTGCAACTCACCGGCGAACGCGACAGGCTGATCCAACGTCAGGCAGATCTCACCGCCCAAGGCCGTCGTATCGAAGAAGATGGCGCGCGCGAGGGCAAGTTGACCCATGACGCCGCTGAGGCGTTGGCCCGGTTGCAGGCTGAAGCCGCAACGCTCGCCGAGACAATCAAGGCGAGCGAGGAAGAACGTCCACGGCTTACCCGCGCACTTGATGATTCCGAACGCGCAACGCGTGAAGGCGAAGTGAAACTGGCCAAGGCAGTGGCCGAGCAGGCACGAGCCGAAGCCGAACTGCGTGTTGCCGAGGCAGCGCTGAACAATGCCCGAGCCCGCGTCGACCGTGCCGAACGGGACAAGGCGCGGCTCGACGCAGAGAGGTCAGCGCTCGGCGACGAGGCCGAACTGGCGACGGTGCGGGATAAAGCTCGCGACGAGGCCGGGCGGTTGCAGGTCGAGCTTGAGCAGCAGGCGATGGCGATCGAAGCCGCCGAGACCGCACGTGCAGCGCTGGTTGCTGAACGCGATGGCGCACAAAGCGCTCTCGCCAGTGCCAAGGCCGATCTGGCTGCCCTGCTAAGTGAGAAGAACGCTCTCGAACGCGCAACTTCAAAAAGCAGCGACAACCGTGCGCTCGACCGCATCAAGGTCAAGCCCGGCTATGAACGCGCGCTGGCGGCAGCGCTGGGCGACGATCTGAACGCAGCAGTTGGCGGAGTTATCGGACGGCGCTGGCAGGGCTTCACGTCGGTTCCACCAAAGCTATCGGGCGAACGCCTCTCGGATGTGGTCGAGGCACCCAGCGAACTGGCGCTGCGCCTAGCCATGGTGCGCGTGGTCGACACAGACGATGGCGCGATGCTGGAGATAGGCGAGCGACTGGTCACCCGCGATGGCAAGCTGCGCCGCTGGGATGGCTTTGCCGCCGAGGATGATGGTGCAGCGGCAGCAGAACAACTCGAACGAGCCAACCGATTGGAGGCTCTATTCGAAGCCATTCCGGCAGCGGAGGCCAAAGCCAATGAACAGGCCGCCGTTCTCGATGCGCTCGGAGAGCGAATCGTTGCGGCGCAGGATGAGGCACGGCGTGTAGCTTCGGCACAGTCGGCAACCGAAACCGCGCTGCGGCAAGCGCTGCGCGATGCCGACCGGGCCGAGGACGCGCTGACGCGCGCACAACAGGCGGCGACAGCACTGGCCGAGCGGAGCGAGCTGGCCGAACAGGAAGCCACGCAAGCCCGACTCGAATTTGAGTCAGCCGACAAGGCGCGCGCCGAACTGCCTGACGGTGAGCAGCAACGTGCACTTGTTGCCGCGCTGACCAGCGAAGGAGAGTCGTTACGGCAATTGTTCGTGCGGGCGCAGGCCGACCTTTCCGGCCTCGACCAGAAAATCGCACAGCAGCGGGAACGGCGTGCAGTGGCGCAGGCCGAAATTCGCGGCTGGCAGGAACGGGCGGGTGAAGCCGAGCGGCGCATCGCCGAAATGAACAAACGCAGCGCTGAAATTGCGAGCGAGCTGGAAACGATTGTCGGCAAGCCCGATATCATCGCGCACGAACTGACCACGCTGGAAGCTGACAAGGCGGCGGTAGGCGAAAAACTCGCCGCGCTACAGGCTGCCGAGCAGGCGAGCGAAACCTCGCTGAAGGCGCTCGAAGCCCAATTGGCTGCGGCTGCCGAAGCCGTATCCACCGCACGTGAACAACGCGCCGGGGCCGAGGCCCGCGCCGAAAATCAGGACGCCCGCCGCCGCGAAATGGCCGGAATATCAGGCGAGCGCTTCGAATGCCCGCCGCCGCTGTTGCCTGAGAAGCATGGCTTTGAAGAAAGCGAACTCGGCGATGCGTCGCTGGAATCAAACGGTCTGGAAAAGCTGCAATTTGATCGCGAACGGATCGGCCCGGTCAATCTGATCGCCGCCGACGAACTGGTCGAACTCGAAACCGAAATCGAGAAGGGGCAAAGCGAAAGCGAGGAACTGACGCAGGCCATAAATCGGCTGCGCGGCTCGATCGGCAGCCTCAATCGCGAAGGCCGCACCCGCTTGCTTGCCGCGTTCGAAACGGTCGACCAGCATTTCCAGCGGCTGTTCACGACATTGTTCAATGGCGGCCAGGCGCACCTCGCGCTGATCGACAGCGATGATCCGCTCGAAGCGGGCCTCGAAATCTTTGCGCAGCCGCCAGGCAAGAAACTGCAATCGCTGACGCTGCTTTCGGGCGGCGAACAGGCGCTGACCGCCGTTGCGCTCATCTTCGCGCTCTTCCTGACCAATCCCGCGCCGATCTGTGTGCTCGACGAAGTGGACGCTCCACTCGACGACGCCAATATCGAACGCTTCTGCGATCTTCTCGACGCGATGACGCGCGAAACCGATACCCGCTATCTGATCGTCACCCACAATGCCGTGACGATGAGCCGCATGCACCGCCTGTTTGGCGTGACGATGGTCGAACAGGGCGTATCGCGCCTTGTCAGCGTCGATCTGGGCGGTGCAGAGCAGTTGTTGGCGGCGGAATAACCCCTACCCCATAGGGTAGAGGATTTCCTTAGTCACCTTGTGGATGGCTTTCATCACATCGGCGGGCAGAACCAGATCATTAGCCGCAAAAATTTCGGCGCATTGTTCTACGCTGCTCACCCCGACGATGGTCGAGGCGACGAAATCATGCTGTTTCGACCATGCGGTCGCCAGCGTCACAGGTGACATCCCGGCTTCCTTGGCAATCTCCAAAATCTTGGCGGTCGATTCAAGCGCACGCGGCCCGGCAAAGCGCATGGCCATCGCTGCCTGACGCGCGTCGGCCATATCCATATAGCGGGTGAAGCGCGCCCCCTCGGGGCGGGCGCCATCCTGATATTTGCCCGAAAGAACCCCGCCAGCCAGCGGCGAATAGGGGATCAGGCTGACGCCTTCTTCGCGGCAGACTTGCGCCAGTTCATCCTCGAACCGACGGTTGTTGATTGAGAAATTATTCTGGATCGTCTGGTACCGGGCGACGCCCAATCGCTCGGACGCCTGAATCGACTTCATCAAGCCCCAGCTGGTTTCATTGGAGCAACCCAGAATGCGCACTTTGCCTGCGCGAACCAGCTCGTCCAGCACCTCCATCGTTTCCTCATAGGGTGTGCCATGGTCGGGCCAGTGCGTCTGATAAAGATCGATGTAATCGGTCTGCAACCGGCGCAGGCTGTCTTCTACGGCGACGGTAATCTGCCTCCGGTCGAGTGCCGTCATCCCGCCGCGCTTGGGCGATTTGAACCAGACATGGCTAGGGCCCGAAACTTTGGTGGCGATGATGATGGCATCGCGGTTCTTGCCCTTCAGCCAGCGGCCGACGATTTCCTCGGTGCGGCCAACCCATTTGACATCGGGCGGCACAGGATAGCCCTCGGCAGTATCGAAAAAATTGATGCCTGCGTCGAGGCTCATGTCCATCACGCGGTGCGCGACTGCCTCATCCGCCTGGGACCCGAAGGTCATCGTGCCCATGCAAATGTCGGAAACGACAATCGCGCTTTTGCCCAGCCGCCTGTTGCCCATAAACTCTCCTCCGTTTTAGCCTGAAGCGCCAACGACAAGGCAGGCGAGTGCAACCAGCAGCCCTGTTACCTTGTTCGACCGGAAATGGCCGAGCGCATTGCTCCCATCCTTTTTGAGCGAAGCGATTTGATATGCCAAGTGGAAAGCGGCAGGCGCGAGCGCGACCAGCGCCTGACCTTGCGGTCGCACGCTCCAGACCGCCATGCCCCATCCGGCGAGTGCCAGCAGATAGCAAAGGGCAACTCCGCTGCGGATATGTTCACCCATGCGCAGCGCGGTTGAACGGATGCCGACCAGCGCGTCATCCTCCCGGTCCTGCATCGCGTAGATCGTGTCATAGCCGACAACCCAGAATATCGTGCCGCCATAGAGCCAGAGCATGGCGGCGTCCGCCCTGCCCGTGACCGCCACCCATCCGACCGGCACGCCCCAACTGAACACCAGCCCGAGCCACAATTGCGGCCACCAGGTGATGCGCTTCATGAAGGGATAGGCAGCAACCAATGCAAGGCTGCACAATGCGACGAAAATCGCCTCGATACGCAATTGCACAAGCACCAGAAGGCCGATGCCGCACAGCAGCAACAGCCAGCCCCACGCCGCCTTCATGCTGACCGCGCCGCTGGCCAGTGGCCGGCTTGCCGTACGCGCCACCTTGGCATCAAGATCGCGGTCTACAATGTCATTATAGACACAGCCCGCCCCGCGCATCGCAATCGCGCCGAGCAGCATCCAGAGGACCAGATACCAATGGCTGAACGCGCCGCCAGCAAGTGTCAGCCCATAGACGCAGGGCCAGAAGAGCAGCCACCAGCCAATGGGGCGATCAAAGCGTGCGAGCAAGGCGAACGGCCGAACGCTTACCGGCAACAGGCGGACAAGGCCTTGAATTTCTGTGTCTGGGGGAGCGGTTGCGGACATCGAATCTGACATAACGCCTTGCCCGCTGCTTGTCGAAGGCTATGCTTGGGCGATGGTTCAAACCCCCGCCTGGCCCCCGTATTCAACCCCGCGCCTCTTCGTTGACGAAGCGCTGACGGAGGGTAGCGAGCTGCGCATTGAGGGCGGACAGGCGCATTACCTGTTGCATGTGATGCGGCTGAAAGAGGGCGCGCCGGTCAAACTATTCGACGACCGGACAGGCGAATATCTGGCGACTGTTGCCGCTACCGGTAAGCGCGACCTTGTCGTAACGGTCGAAGCGAAACTGCGCGAGCGGGAGGAAGCGCCTGACCTGTGGCTCTGCCAGGCGCTGATCAAGAAAGATCGGCTCGACTGGATTGCGGAGAAAAGCTGCGAATTGGGGATCGCGCGTTTCGTGCCAGTTCTGACGCAGCGCTGTGTTGCCGACAAGCTGAAAGTAGACCGGCTGCGCAGCCAGATGATCGAAGCCGCCGAGCAATGCGAGCGAACGGCGCTCCCCGAAATCGCAGACCTGTCCAAATTGGATGCGCTGCTGCGGGGCTGGCCATCCGACCGCAGCTTGCTGTTTTGCGACGAACGCGGCGGGGAACCGCTGGCAGAGGTGCTGAGGGCGGGCGGGCATACAAGGTCGGCGATCTTGATCGGCCCCGAAGGTGGCTTCAGCGATGATGAGAATTCCGCAATCCGCGCGCATCCACACGCGGTACCCGTCTCGCTTGGCCCCAATATCCTGCGCGCCGACACAGCCGCGGTCGCGGCCATTGCTGTCTGGATGGCGCTAAACCCTGCCAATGAAGGTTAACGCCCGGCGCACAAATGGTCCGATTTGGCAAGATTTTACATGGCGAAAGCCGCAGAATCGCACGATTGTTTATCATTAATAAAGCAATTGCGGGCAATGCGGGCCTGTGTTTGAAAAGCGTGAAATACAGGAAAAAAACTTTAAACGTGAGCCGGTTGCGCTGCTGCGTATCTGGTTGCACGCCATGTTCGCTGCCATCCTGTGCCTGTGCGCAGGCTTTGCTAGCGCCAACCAGACGCCATCGAGCAGCAGCGGCACGGGACCGGTCACCAAGACCTATCCCGGCACTACCACGATGCAGGTTTCGCTATCCGGCGCAAACTCGGTTATTTTTGACAATTCGATCGCGCTCAATGGCATCGGCGGTGTAACCTCCGCCCAGCTTTCGCCCGCGATTTCGGCTACCACCGATTCCATCGAGATCGACGTCAGTCCCTCGGGATGTTCCACCGCAACTTTGCGTTGCGCCAACCGAGGCGTCATGACGCTGACCTTCAGTCAGCCGGTAACTAATCCGATCATTCACATTTCCGGGCTTGGCGCGAACCGTTCCAGCACGACTTTGTTCCACACCTCACTGGTAATGACGAGCTGGACAGCGGCGGCGAAGCCAACGTTCACAGTGACCAACAGCAATGGCAATCTCTCGATCAGCGGCGACGAGATCCGCTCGACAACGATCAATGGTCAACCTTCCTGCACCACAACGAACCGGGCCGGTTGCGGAAGTGTGCGCATGAATGGCACGATCACATCGGTCACGTTTCAACTCGACATGCTGATGGGCGGCAGCGGGACGGCGACCAATGTGGACGGTTGGAATTTCACCGTATCGCTCGACGAAGATTTCGGTGATGCCCCTGCCAGCTACGATCCGACCGCTGCTGCAAGCCATATCGTAGGCGGATATTATATGGGTGCGGGCGTGTCGGTCGAGAATGCAGGGGTCACCAACCTTAATGGCACACCCGTTACGCCCAGCCCGATCGCCAACGCCACCGCTTCCTCCGATACCAATGATGATGGCGCAACTTTCGGCACGCTTGTGCGTGGATTGGCCTCAACCATCGACGTATCCGTGACTGGCAGCGGCGGGCGGTTGCAGGGCTGGATCGACTGGGCCGGGGATGGCAGCTTTGCGCCCGCGGGGGACCAAACCGCCACCAATGCCGTCGATGGTGGAGCAGGCGAGCCCGATGGTGTAGCCAATGGCGTCATCCGCCTGTCGGTGACGCCGCCTGCCGGGACAACCCAGGTCACGCGATTTGCCCGCTTCCGCTGGTCACCTGCTACCGGTGTCGGCCCGACAGGACGCGGGACGGTCGGTGAAATCGAGGATTATCAAGTCACCATCTATCCGCAGCGTGCCGATCTTTCGTTGTCCAAGACCGTCAGCAATGCGTCGCCCGCACCAGGCGCTTCGCTGAGCTACACGCTGACGGTAACCAGCGAGGCCATAACTACATCGACTGCCACTGCGACCGGAATTACGGTTCAGGACACACTTCCTGCAGGTTTTACTTTTACCAGCGCGAGCGGGACGGGCAGCTATAGTAGTGGAACGGGCGTCTGGACTGTAGGCAGTCTTGCTCCGGGTGCGTCTGCCAGCATTACAATCAATGGTACGGCAACAGGCAGTGCTTCCACGACCGTAACAAATATTGCGCAGATCAGCGCCAGCAGCCTCACCGACCCGGATTCAACGCCCAATAATGGCCTGACCACCGAAGATGATTATGCCACGATTTCGTTCACGACTGCTGGCATCTATAACTGCCCGACGGGATCGACATCGACAGGCTCTGGATATGCCTCCAGCGGCAGCGGCGCATATCTGAATCAAATATTCTGGCTCGACTGGTCGTGCGGTGGGACAACCAGTTTCGCATCCGGGTCGATCATCAATAAAAGCTGGAACGCAGGCGATGGTTTGGTGATTACCGGGCAAGTCACAAACATTACAGGTGCGGCTGTTTCATCCTATTCATCCGGGGGTTGGGGGGGTGACACGCTCGACAATGTATATGGCGGCGTAAATCCGATCGGCTTGGGCGGCGTCGGCGGGCTCGATCCCGCTTATCGCGTAACCTATAGCGCAACTCTCAATGGTGTTTCGGTACCATTGCGCTACATCGTTGCCGACGCCGAGGATACAGGTACCGGTGAATCGATGTCTGTCACCACGACGGGCAGTGCATGGCAGACCGTAGAATCCGTTGGTGCGCTGAATGTATCGCTCGCCGGGACATCGGCATCCTGGTCGGGTAGCGCTGGTAGCAACAACGGAACGATTCTTTTGGAAACAACGGGTTCGACCGTGCAACTCGACACATCGATGGCAAATGTCGGCGGAGAACATTTCGCGTATGGAATATTTTTGCCATTCGATTTTTCCGACGCCCCAACGACTGGTACCAGCTATGGCGCGGCCAACCATCGGACCATTCCGATCCTGCGCATGGGCGCTGGCTATACGAATGAAACCACAGCCTATAATAGCTCCAACGCGTCGGCGGACGTCGATGATGGCGTGACCATTCCCTCGCTCTTCTGGGGTGCTGCATCGTCCATATCCGTGCAGGTTTCGGGCGGCGGCTATTTGTCTGGCTGGATCGATTTCAACGACGACGGAGACTTTGCCGACGCCGGGGAAAAGGTCGCAACCGACATAGTCGACGGCGGAACCGGCGACAGCGATGGCATCGTTAATGGCGTGATTGCTCTCGCCGTTACTCCACCAATTGGCTCGACAGGAACTGCGGTGACGATAGCCCGTTTCCGATACTCCTCGCTTACCTCCGCGCCATCTTCTGGCTTGCACGGCTTTGGCGAAATCGAGGATTATGAGCTCAGCATCGTCTACCCAAGCCTGAGTGTGGTCAAAACCAGTTCGGTGCTTTCGGACGGCGTCAGCGGTTCCAACCCCAAGGCTATCCCTGGGGCAACGGTGCGCTACTGTATCCTCGTGACCAATACAGGATCGGCTACGGCAACCAACATATCGGCAACGGATACTCTGCCAGCCGATGTGACTTATATCGCGGGCAGCCTTGCTTCGGGAACCAGTTGCAGCGGACCCTTCACTCTGGAAGATGATGACAGCAGTGGTACCGATGAGAGCGATCCGTTCGGAATGAACATCGCGGGTACCACGGTTACCGGATCGGCCGGATCGCTCGCCGCCGGCGCGACATTTGCGATGATCCTGCACACAACGGTCGACTAAGCCGTAACCTTAAATCATTGGTTATATTCGTAAACGCATCTTAGCAGGCCGTTAACCCTATTGGGTTATAAAGGGTGTGATGTCCAGCCGTCGGTACCTGTCAGCCCGGCCTGGTTCGCCAGATGCCGCAAAGGCTCCGGAGCACGATGTGGTCCGGAGATGCTGGAATGTTTTCATCTGGTTGGTCGCCCTCTGCGCCTTCCCGCAGACCGCCTTGGCCCAGCTGCAATATACCAACACAACCGACGGCGCGGTGAATGAAACCGCAACCCCATGCACCAATCCGTTGGTCCGCAACTTCACAGTCAGCGAGATTTACACCGTCGCCGACGTTAACATTGGTGTGCTGATGTCACACACCTATCGCGGCGATCTGCAATTCTACCTGCAATCGCCAGCGGGAACACGCGTGCAGCTTATCAACAATATCGGTGCTACGCGCAACAATGTGAATGTGTTGTTCGACGATGCAGCCGCCACCCCCATTTCCAATCATACAGCGAACAATGATACCGCTACTGCGGCCACAGTTGTTCCGCCCTATCAGAGGACCTTCCGCCCGTTTCAGGCGCTGTCGGCATTCAATGGCCAGGAAGCTGCGGGTACGTGGCGGCTCGAAATCTGCGATAGCCTGAACGCGGACTCAGGCACGTTCTTCCAGTCGGATCTGTTCCTGACGGCCGCCCCGGCGAGCATTGGCGTAACCAAGATCAGCTCGGTCGTCTCCGATGGGATCAGTGGATCGAACCCGAAAGCGATACCGGGTGCGATAATGCGCTATTGCATCACCATTTCCAACGCTGGCCCTGGAACCGCCACCAATATTTCGGCGACGGACGCGATTCCGGCAAACATGGCCTATGTCGCCGGATCGATGTTATCAGGATCTAGCTGCGGCACCGCAACGACTGCAGAGGATGACGATGCGAGCGGCGCCGATGAAACCGATCCGATTGGCGCGTCTTTTTCGTCAGGAACCGTAACCGTTAGCCGGGCTGCGCTGTTGAACGCTTCAAGTTTTGCGCTGGTTTTCAATGCAACGGTAAACTAGCCACCGAACCCCGTTCGGCCAGCGTCGAAAATGCTGGCAAAGCCTTGTTGCGCCTCGTAAAGCCTCGCCATGAGCACAAAAACAGTTTCGAATCGCAACGATCCTGTAATCGAAGATCGCGATCAGCTGATCGCCGCAATGGCCAAGGGTGAAAAGCCCAAGGACCGCTGGCGCATTGGCACCGAGCATGAGAAATTCGTCTATTGCACCGGCGATCATCATGCGCCTTCCTATGACGAGCCAGGCGGCATTCGCGACCTGTTGATGGCGCTGACAGAGTTTGGCTGGGAGCCGGTATATGAGGGCGACAATGTGATCGCGCTCAAAGGCGCGGACGGCGCGGTTAGCCTCGAACCGGCTGGCCAGTTGGAACTATCCGGCGCACCGCTTGAAAACCTGCACCAGACCTGCGCCGAAACCGGTCGCCACCTGCAACAGGTGAAAGCTATCGGCGACAAGACCGGAAAGGCCTTTTTGGGGCTTGGCCTATGGCCCGACAAGAAGCGTTCGGATCTGCCCATCATGCCCAAGGGGCGCTACGAAATCATGCTCCGCCACATGCCGCGGGTGGGATCGATGGGCCTCGACATGATGCTGCGCACCTGCACCATCCAGGTCAATCTCGATTATTCGAGTGAAACCGATATGGCGCACAAGTTCCGCACCTCGCTGGCGCTGCAGCCGCTGGCAACGGCACTGTTCGCCAACTCACCGTTCCTCGAAGGCAAGCCCAACGGCTTTCTCTCCTATCGCAGCCATATCTGGTCAGATACCGATCCGGCACGCACCGGCATGCTGCCCTTCGTGTTCGAAGACGGTTTCGGCTATGAACGTTATGCCGATTACATGCTCGATGTGCCAATGTACTTTGTCTATCGCGACGGCAAATATATCGATGCAGCGGGGCACAGCTTCCGCGATTTCCTGAAGGGCGAACTGTCGGTGCTGCCCGGCGAGAAGCCAACAGCGTCTGACTGGGAAGACCATATGTCGACCGCCTTCCCCGAAGTGCGGCTCAAGAGCTTCCTCGAAATGCGCGGAGCCGATGGTGGCCCGTGGAGCAAGATTTGCGCGCTGCCGGCTTTTTGGGTCGGGCTACTCTACGACCAGTCGGCGCTTGATGCGGCATGGGATGAGGTCAAACATTGGACGATGGAGGAACGCGAACTGCTCCGCTCTTCAGTCCCAAAAATGGGCCTTAATGCGCCGATTGGCGGCGGCGGAAAGCTGCGCGACATTGCCGGACGCATCGTCGAGATCGCATCCGCTGGGCTCACCGCACGCAACCGCCACAATAGCGGCGGCGACAATGAAAGCGGCTTCCTGGATCCGCTGCGTGAGGTCGTCGCCAGCGGCAAGACACCCGCCGAAGTGCTGCTCGACAAATACACGCACGAATGGGGTGGAGATATCTCCCGCGTTTACGGTGAAATGAGCTTCTAGACGGGCATTTTCCTACTGTAACATGGATGCAACATAGCGCAGGGAATCTGCCGCAAAAGCGGCGGATTTCCTTGACCTTGCGGCATTTGGTTCTAATGGCACGGCCCAGTTGTAACAGGGACCGGAATACCCTCCTCTTTCATCTCTCATCTGCAATTTCAGGGAGCAGTAGCATCATGCGCACCTTTGCATCGTCTTTTGTGGCCATTGCCATCGCCACCACCAGTTTCGCCACCCCGGCATTCGCGCAGACCGAAGCTGCCGCCGATGAAGGCCTTGGCGAAATCGTCGTCACCGCGCAGCGCCGCGAAGAAAATCTGCAGGACGTTCCGCTTTCGGTCGACGTTGTTTCGGGCGACAAGCTCGCTGCAATCAATTCGGGCGGCGGCGATATCCGCGCCTTTGCCGGCCGCGTTCCCAGCCTGAACATCGAAAGCTCGTTCGGTCGCACCTTCCCGCGTTTCTATATCCGCGGCCTTGGCAACACCGATTTCGACCTCAACGCTTCGCAGCCGGTCAGCCTCGTTTATGACGATGTTGTCCTTGAAAACCCGATCCTGAAGGGCTTCCCAGTTTTTGACGTGTCGCGCGTCGAAGTCCTCCGTGGGCCACAAGGTACGCTTTTCGGCCGCAACACCCCCGCCGGTATCGTGAAGTTTGAAAGCGTTCGCCCCGATGCGGAAGGTGCCAATTACGCCAAGGGCAGCTTTGGCCGCTTCAACTCGCTGTCGCTTGAAACCGGCATTGGCGGACAGTTGAGCGAGCAGGTTTCCGCCCGCGTTTCAGCCATGTATCAGCGCCGCAGCGACTGGGTCGACAATATCTCGACCCCTGCCGACAACGACCTTGAAGGCTATAAGGACTTTGCGATCCGCGGCCAGATCCAGTTCGAACCGACCGAAACCACCAGCCTGCGCGTCAAAGGCCAGTATCGCGATTTCAACGGTACCGCCCGCGTATTCCGAGCCAATATGTTCGTCCCCGGCAGCAATGACCTGCGCGGCCTTGCCAGCGCCGCTGCCGATTTTGATCGCGGCGAAGTGCAGACCGACGGCCTCAACTTCCAACGCATGAAGTTGTACGAAGTTGCCAGCACCTTTGAATGGGATCTTGGTCCAGCAACGCTGACCTCGGTCACATCCTGGTGGAGCGGCAAATATACCAGCCGCGGCGATATTGATGGCGGCACCCCCGCTGGCCCCGGCTTCATTCCGTTCAGCGCCAACTCGCAGGACGATGTTCCCGATCTCGACCAGCTGACCCAGGAAGTTCGCCTTGCATCGAACAATGATGAAGGGCTGACCTGGCAGGCTGGTGTCTTCTACTTCAACGAAGACCTCGCAATCGCATCGTATAACTATGACACGCCAACAGGCACTGTCCCTAGCGTTACCGCACTGCAGCAGCAGAATTCGAAGGCCTGGGGCGTATTCGGCAGCCTGACCTATCCGTTGAGCGAGCAATTCTCGATCACCGCAGGTGCCCGCTACAACAACGACAAGCGTCGTCTGGAAGTTGGCCGTGGCGGCTTCTTTGGTGCAATCGGTACCGGCTTTGCCCGCGTCAAGGATGACAATCTGACTTGGGATCTCAGCGCGACCTACGAAGCGAGCGATGACATCAACCTCTATGCCCGCGTCGCCAAGGGCTATCGCGCACCCTCGATCCAGGGGCGCGCGTTGTTTGTCTTCACCACTGTTCAGGACGCGATCAGCACCGCCGATTCGGAAACCATCCTGTCGTTCGAAGGCGGCGTGAAGGCCAATCTGGGTGGACGTTCGCGCTTCAACCTGTCGGTGTTCAAATATGACCTGAACGATGCGCAGTTGACTGCGGTTGGCGGCGCCAGCAACGCAGCCAAGCTGATCAACGCCGACAATGTCGATGGTTATGGCTTCGAAGCCGAATTCGAAACGCGCCCGGTCGACAATCTCGTGCTGACCGCTGGCCTCAGCTACAACCGCGCCAAGATTGACGATCCCAACGCCTTCATCACCGGCTGTGGTGGCGGCTGCACCGTCACCGATCCGGTGCGTGCAGGCAGCCCGGGCATTTACTCGATCGACGGCAACCAGCTTCCCCAGGCCCCGAAATGGTCTGCCAACTGGACCGCCGGTTATGGCGTTCCGATGGGCAATGGCGAGCTTTATGCCTTCACCGACTGGGCCTATCGTTCGAAGGTCAACTTCTTCCTCTACACCTCGGAAGAGTTTAACGACGATCATATGCTCGAAGGCGGTCTGCGCGTTGGCTACCGCACCGATGCGCTGGATATCGCAGCCTTTGTCCGCAACATCACCAACGATGTCTCGGCCGTGGGCGGCATCGATTTCAACAACCTGACCGGTTTCGTCAACGAACCGCGCATCTGGGGCCTGGAACTCGGCTACAAATTCTGAACCCAAAACAATTTCGAAAGGGCAGGCTTGCACCCGCAGGCCTGCCCTTTTGCATTCCGGTGCATTGTGCCCGCATCTGATGATTGCATCTGGCGCGGAATCGCTTTAAGGGCGCTGGTCTTCGCTTCGGCGGAGCGCAGGAGTTTAGCTCAGTTGGTAGAGCATCGGTCTCCAAAACCGAGGGTCGTGGGTTCGAGTCCCCCAACTCCTGCCATTTCTCTTTTGGCACCATTTTTCGCTTGAACCGCGGCCAAAGCCTATTCACACAGCTGTAAACAACGCTGTGGGAGGAGAATGGCGTGCAAGACGGCAGCGGCTTGACCACCGACAGCAGCAGCGCGGACATTAGCCGCAAGACCGCCATCTATTATTCCGCCAGCGTCGGCCCGATTGCCATCATGGGCCTGCCGCTGTCTATCTATCTGCCACCCTATATCAGCGAAGGCGGGGTCGTGGCTGTGGCGCTGGTAGGCCTGATGTTTTCGATTAGCACCTTGTGGGACGGCGTGGTCGATCCGCTGATCGGAACGATGATTGATAGGAAATCAAAAGGCGACGCCCCGCACCGCCGTTGGATGGCGATGGCTGCCCTGCCACTGATGCTTCTCCTTGCGCTTCTGGTGACGGTTGGCGACCGGCTCGATTTCTGGGCGCTGCTGCCGCTGCTGTTACTTTATTATTCCTGCTATAGCCTGTTCGACGTAGCCCACCTCGCCTGGGGATCGGCGTTGTCCAATGGCAGGTCAGAAGTGAGCGCCCGGCTGTTTGGCGCACGCGAATATAGTGCGAAGCTCGTATTGGTCATTGCCTTCGCCGCGCCTGCGCTGGCCCAATATCTGCTGCCTGATATCAGCCTGCAAGGACGCATCATTGCCTATGTCAGCCTCGTTCTGATCGCGATGCCGCTGGCGTTGATCGCAAACCAAAAGGTGCCTTGCCGGCCCGTGGTCATCGAACCCGGTTTTGGTTGGCGCAGGGAACTCAAGCTGTCCCTGCAATCGCCCTCGCTGCTGCTGATCATGGCCGTGCACTTTCTCAACGCCTTTGCCTTTGGCGCGATGGCGGCGACCTATATCTTCTTTGCTGAAGCCTATCTCCGGCTCGATCAATATGGCTCGCTACTGTTGTTCCTCACCTTTGTCGGCGGTGCGATTACGACGCCGCTTTGGGTTTATGCAGCCCGCAAATTGGGCAAGCCCAAGGGGATGATATTGATGTGCGTAACGCTCGTCCTCCTGCTGATCGGTGGCATGCAGTTACCTCTCGCCGGACAATTGCTGCCATCCGCCGCCTTCACGATCACCCTTGGCGGCGCCTTCATGGGTTTGATCTTCATTTTCGGGATGATTGCGGATTATGCCCCTGTCGATGCGCAGATTTGCGGACGTGACCGCACGGCATTCATCTTCGCCACCGGCAATTTGATGCAGAAACTGGGCAATGCATTGGCACTCACCCTTTCTTATTCGCTGCTCGGCTATTTCGGTTTCGATGCCACCCGCCCGCATGAACATGGAGAGGTGGTGCGCAATATCTGGGCGGGCTTGCCAATTGTGGCCTGGGGTATGGCTGCCTTGGTCGCGCTGTTCCTTGTCCGCCAGCCCTGGGCGCAAGTGCGTCAGTTGCCACTTCCCCACAGGGCCGTGTCGGGTTAGGCTGCGGTCATGGAGAGAGAGAATTGGCAAGAGTCGATCGCCGATCCGGCACGCTTTGCGACGCTGCGCGCACAATATGATCACGACGGCTTTCTGATATTCCCGTCTGTGCTGAGCGCGGAAAAAGTTGCCGCCCTGCGGGCAGAACTTGCGCCGCACCTCGAACAGAACATAGCTGGCCGCAATGATTTCGAGGGGCTGAAGACCAACCGCGTCTATGCGATGCTGGCCAAATCGCCGCTCTTTGCCGACCTCGCCATCCACCCGCTTGTGCTGGCCTTTGCTGAGGCCGAATTGGGCCGCGAGTGCCTGCTCTCCGCCTGCCTTGCGATCAACATCCATCCGGGCGAAACGGTGCAGCCCTGGCATTATGACGACAGCCATTTCCGCCTGCCACGCCCGCGGGAGTCGCTGGGGCTCAGTGCTTTCTGGACGATCGATGAGACCACGGAGGAAAATGGCGCGACAGAAATCCTTCCAGGCAGCCACCTCTGGCCCGAGCAGCAAATAGAAGGCGGCAACACCTTCTCGACATTCAAAGATCGAACCGAAAAGAGCCAGGATGACGACCCCGGCGCGCGGCCCGATGCCGTCAAAGCGGTAATGCCATCAGGCTCGCTGATGATCGCAAAGGGCACGTTATGGCATCGCGGCGGCGCGAACCGGTCGAACAAGCCGCGGCTCATCGTCACGCCGCAATATTGCCCCGGCTGGACACGCACGCTGGAGAATATGAGCCTCGCCGTCCCGCCCGAAATTGCCGTGACCTTGCCCGAGCGCGCGCGTGAACTGATCGGCTATTCGATCCATCCGCCTTTCATGGGCTATGTCGACGGCATGCACCCCGCAAGGCGGCTACCGCACTGAGCGCGAAGCCTATTTGAGCTTGAGCGCTTTCAGCACGTCTGCCCATGCGACATATTTGAAGTTCTGCGTCTCAGGGGCGTTATCGCCATCCTGCACGACAAACAGGCCGCCCGGATAATCTGGTCCAAAATCGCCCAGAACCAGTTCCAGCCCGTCGGTTTCCTGAACACCGTCGACCATGCCATCGCTAATGCGGAAGCGACCGAGATAGCGACCGTCCTTTAGGCGGTAGAGCGTATAGGCATAGTCGCCCTGGCTCGACGCGATCAGATAGCCGCCACTTTTGCCTGACGGCGCAATGGCCAGTCCTTCGGCATCGGCGACCAGCCTCTTGCCATCGGTGCGGCCAAGCCGTTTGGGCTTTTTCGAACCATTGGGCCGGGCATCGAAACGCCACAGGCCGACATCCTCTTCGGCCACATAGAGCAGGCCGGTGCGATCATCGACGACGCAGCCTTCCGATTGGGTGCCCAGCTTCATGCTGCGCACGACCTTGCCGGTCGGCTGTGCTCCGCGAAGGTCGAGTTCGACCTGATCGATGCGGCCATCCTTGAGGAAAAGGAAAGCATAGACCTGACCGTTACTTTTGCGCTGCCAAAGGCACATGCCATAGGCCTCGCCGGGACCAACCGGCAGGCTGCCGATCGGGATCAGCTTCTGCGCAGCGGTGTCCAGCGTGAACAGCGCCGCTGCGGCATTGCCCTCATCACGCCGGTCGCTGGCGACGACGAGCACCGAAGGTTTTCCATTGACCAGCACATTGGCGCGCAGGTCGACATTATTGAGGCGCGGCGAGGGGGTGAACGAGACCGCCTTGCCGGTCATGTCGAACACATGGATGCCAGCCTTCTTGTCGGTGCCGACCACAAGGCTTTTCGCCGGGTCGCTCGGGTGCCGCCAGATTGCCGGATCATCCGCCGCGTCATCGGCCGTGCCAACGGGCGTGGTTTCCGCCCGCGCCTGCACCGATTTGGCCGGCAGCGCCTTTGCAATCAACTGTTCAACCGGGATTTCCACCTCATCCTGGGCGATGGCCGGTACAGCCAGAGACGCCGCTGCGAGAATTGTCAGGGCGCGCACCATCAGAATGCCAACCGCGCCATGACCTGGAACACCGGACCCGCTTCCTCGGCCTCCAGCTCATATTCGTCAAAATCGCGGGCAAGCTGATCGGCAATGGTGGTGAATTTGTTGAAGCGCTCACGCTTTTTGCCGTTCAGCAGGTTCGATCCGACCGCACGGATAGTGAAGCTTTCACCAAACCGCTTTTCGACGAACAGTTCGAGGTCTGCACCATAAGAGGTGAAAATCTCTTCACCCACAATTCGGTCGAACGCCCCGCCTTGCTTGCGATAGGTGGCGCCGAAAGCAGCCCCCAATTTCGGCAGATCCTGGATGAAGCCGAAATTGTAGACATATTTAGATTGGCCATTGAAGCGGCGCTTGCCTTCAAAGTCGGTGATTTCGCTGTCGAGCAGCGAGAAGTTGCCGAAGATGCCGGTGTTTTCGAGGCCGATGAAACCAAGGTTGGTCGAAAGGTCGAATTCGATGCCGTAAACCTTGCCGTCACCGGTGTTTTGCGGCTGCAGCACAAAAGTTCCGGGGCCTTCCGAACCCTCGGTTCCGGTGTTGGCGAGTTCGATGAGATCGCTGACCTTGCGGTAGAACAGGTTGACGCCCACCACGCCGGTACGGCCGATACGATGCTCATAGCCCAGATCACCACCCCATGCAGTTTCAGGGCGCAGCGCCGGATTGCCGAGCAGGTCATTGTCGCCCAGTTCTGCCTCCAGCAGGGCAGGCGAGAGGAAATCAAGCCGCGGACGACGGTTGGTACGCGCGACTGATGCAGTGATCCGGCCGCCATTTTGAAGGTCAATCTTCAGCGACGCCGAAGGCAACAGGAAGGAATAGTCATTGGACTGCTCGGCAAGCGCAGGTGCAACCGTCAGATCGTCCACTGAAAAATCGGTGCTTTCATAGCGTACCCCGGCAAGGAAAGTCAGGTTGCCCGATTTGCCTTCGATTTCGGCATACAGATCGCGCCGGTCTTCCTCTATGATGTTGAGGCCGCCGGGGGGCGACAAAAGCGGATCAGGAACCGTTGCAAATTGCGTCGGATTGGCTGCCTGCTGATTCCATATATGGGCGGCTGTGGTCAGGTTGAAGCGGTTCCGGTCTTCAGCGATGCTCGTGTCGCGATCCTTGTTTTGCACGAACCCACCGACAATCAGTTTGACGTCGTCTGAAAGGTCAAAGGCATGTTCGAGGTTGAACGACAGTTCCTTGTCGGTGATCCGGCGCGCGGTGACATCGCCGGTGAAGCGCGGCGTCGTCCGGTCGAAATCGATCTCATATTCTGTCTCGTCCTGCGCATCGTCAAAACGTGAATAGCCGACCTTGAACTTGGTTTCGCCGAGCGACCATCGATGCGCCAGCTTGCCCGAAAGGCTGAAACTTTCCTGCTCAATGTCGTTCACATTGGCATTGTCGGTCAAAAGGTTGCCGGCGGGCGTCCCGCGTACCGAGCCATTGATGTTGGTCGGGTGGTTATATTCGAAGGAACGTTCGGTTTCGGTTCGATCGGTTTTGACATAATAGCCCGCCAGTTCGAAATCGGTGGTTTCGCCATCAATGTCATAGGATGCGTTGAAGGTATAATCGGTGCCGTCGCGGGTATCGGTCTGGTCTTCACGATTGTCGAAATCGTCGGTGGCGTAATCGGGGTTATTTTCTGGCGAATCCGAATAGCGGAAGCTTGATTTGAGCTTCGGATTGTACCGCCCCTGCACATTGGCACCGAGCAGGATACGGCCCGGGCCGAGGGCACCGCCAAATACCGCTCCGACGCTGGGTTTCACCTCGCCATCGTCAAAGAACAGCGCACCCCCGCGCACATAGCCGCCATCCAGCTGATAGCCGTCACGCAAGACGATGTTGAGTGTACCGGCAACGGCATCGCCGGTTCGGCGCGCCGATGAGGAGCGAACGATCTCAACCTGCTTAATGAGTTCGGCGGGAATGCGGTCGAGGAAGAAGGAACGGTCGGCGTTCGAACCCGGCACCTTTTCGCCGTTTATCAGTATCTGCGTATAGCCCGGCTCAAGCCCGCGCAAGCGCGCTCCATCGCTTTCGATCACATCCGACAGGAAGGTGACCGAAGGCACGCGCTTGAGCGCATCGCCAGCGGTCAGCGGTTCGAAGCGCTGGAAATATTGTTCATCATAAACAAGGATTGGTTCAGCTGCATCGTCACGGTTGCGATAACCAATCTGCCCCTGCACCACGATCTCGCGCGCGGTCTGGATGCCTTCACCGCCTTCATCGACCGGAGCGACCTCTTCCTGTGCCATTGCAGGCGATGCCAGCAATGCAGCGCCCGCCAGAAGCAGGTTACGAATACGGAAAGCGCGACCGGTTTGATGATGATTGAATTGCATGTCTTTGCCCCATTCAGCGTTAGTGATGGGGCGCCGCTAACCGCGCATTGTGAAAGCTTGACGATGTTTCGGCGACACTTTGGTGACATAATAAGTGCAGTTGTGCGTTCCGTTCTCACTTGCCCCGGGCTACATCAGCTTCACGCTTGCGACTCCGCGAAATCGGCGCTAAAGGCCTAGTCTTTCCGAAATCGGAACCTATATCGCTCCCGGCCTGAAACCGAGAGCGATGGCGGCTATCCGGTGGGCGCGATTACAGGAAGCAAGCAAAATGGCAAAAACCAGCCCCGGTGAATTCATTCGTCAGGTGCGTGCCGAAATCGGCAAGGTCGTGTGGCCGACCCGTGCGGAAACCACACAGACCGCGATCATGGTGCTGATTATGACGATCATTCTTGCCGTCTTCTTCCTGGGCGTCGACGCCTTTTTCAACATGGTCGTAAAAGGCCTGTTGAGCTTCGCGCAATAATTCCACGAACGTTCAGGCCGAAAGACAGACAACATGGCACGCTGGTACATCATCCACGCTTATTCGGGTTTCGAAAACAAGGTTCGCGACCAGATCCTCGCTGAAGCGGAACGCAAGGGCCTTTCCGCGCTCGTCGAATCGGTTGAAGTGCCTACGGAGCAGGTTACCGAAGTTCGCCGTGGCAAGAAGGTGAAGGCCGAGCGCAAATTCTTCCCCGGCTATGTGCTGGCGAAGCTGAACATGAATGACGATGTCTATCACCTCGTCAAGAACACTCCCAAGGTGACCGGCTTCCTCGGCGCGAACAACAAGCCGCAGCCGATCAGCGAAGCCGAAGCAGCACGCATCCTCAACACCAAGGAAGAACTGGCCGCCGCGCCGAAGAAGCGCGTCGCAGTCGATTACGAAATCGGCGATCAGGTGAAGGTGATGAGCGGACCGTTCGCCAGCTTCAACGGCGTGGTCGAGGAACTGGATTTCGACAAGAACCGCGTCAAGGTTTCGGTCTCGATCTTTGGCCGTGCAACACCTGTCGAACTCGATTTCGAAGAAGTCGAATTGATGAAATGACTCGCTTTAGACTTGGTTCGTAGCGCCTCCGAAGACAGGACTCGGACGAAGTTATAAAAGGCAGGTTGCAGTCAAAGTGCATATCTTGGAAGGAGGGGATGTGCTCGCGGTGACTCCACAAAGATTCGGCATCCTGCAGCAAGTGTTGCTTCTGCTGGCGCTGTGCTGTGCTATACTGACGCCCGCGTCGGCACAAACACCGTCGGTTGTCGAAGAGTTGCAACTGGTCACCGAAGATGCCGACCAGACTTCGTTCATCCTCCGCTTTTCGCCGCAGGAGCCGCAGGCTTCCCCGCTGAACACCGACCCCAGCCGCCCTGCGGTTGCCATGCGTGCAACGTTGCGGGCGCCACGCGTGGCCGAGTTCCACCGTTACCGGGGGCTGGTGCGTTCGGCCCGGTTTGAAACGACCGCAGGCAGCTTGGTTCTCCGTTTCGAAACCGGCGGTCCGGCAAGCGTTTCGGTGCAGCCTGCAGGTAACAAGGCATTGCAGATTCGTGTCGAACGTGTGTCCGTCGAGGAAGCAACCGGCACGCGTCCAATCGGATCGCAGAATGAGGCCGTCTACAAGGCCAGCGACCTTAGCGCTGCACAAGGTGCGAGTGAAGGCGACAGCTATGAACTCATCCCGCTCAAATATGCCGATGTCAGCGAGATTATCGGGCTGCTGGTAGAAGGCGCGACGGCCGAACCCAATAATGTCTTCATCCGTCGCGAGCCGGGCTTTGGATCGCCTGGCAGCAACAGCCAGGGCAATTATTTCAACCCGCCGCAACAGCAGCAGGAAGCCCAAAAACCGCTCGGCCAATCCTTTGGTAATGGCATAGCGATCGACCGGCGGCTGAACGCGATATGGGTCACTGGCTCGTCAGAAAAAATCGCCCGTATCAAGGAGCAGATTGCGATGATCGACGTACCCGTCGATAGCGTGATCCTGGAAACCCAGTTTGTCGAACTGACCGAACAGGGCGCCAAGAATCTGGGCATCGATCTGAACAATAATGCAGGACAACTGGCAGTCGGCACATTGCAGACCGGATCCTTCCTGCCCTTTGGTGTCGATCCTAACGACGTCTTGCCCTCTGGCGCGTTGCAGGCCGCCATTTATGCACAGGTCGAACGCGGCGAAGGACGTATCGTCTCGCGTCCAAGAATTGCCGCCCAAAGTGGCTCGACCGCAAAAATCATCACTGGCGATGCGCTACCGATCCTGACGGCGATCACACTTTCGGGCGTCAACGGCGTATCGCAACAAGTGCAATATGTGAATGTTGGCGTTACCCTGCAGATTGCTCCCCGCGTATCGGCCGATGGTTTCGTCACGTCGCAAATCTATGGCGTGGTTTCGTCGGTGACCGGCTTCTCGCAAGGCTATCCGACAATCAGCCAGCGCGAGGCCGAGACCTCAGCATCTGTCCGTGACGGTGAAACCTTTGTCGTCGGTGGACTGACACAGGAAAACGTCATCACCAACAAATCCAAGGTGCCGTTGCTGGGCGATATCCCGCTGGTTGGGAATCTGTTCAAACTCGAACGCTCAACCCGCAGCAAGACCGAGCTTTACATCGTGATCACGCCGCACATTGTGCGCCATCGCCGTTTTCAACCCGAGCAGGCGCAGGATATAATTGGAACAACCGAGAATATGCCAAACTGAAAAAGGGTATGTTTTCCTTTACTTGCGAATCATGTTTCACAGGCAAGTAACCTTATTGCAAACAACTTGTGTAAAATAATTTGCGGGCGTCATTTTCATACTCGACAGCCCGGCTCGGGTTAGTAATCTCTACCTCGATTTCCGCTTCGATTGCAGCAAGCGGACTTCAATGCTGGGGAGAATGATTTTATGAAAATGAAGATTTGGGGTGCAATTTCGCTTTTACCGGTGCTGGCCCTGGCCACGCCAGTCCAAGCACAGGTTGCCGGAGACAAGATTCCGGGCAGCTATATCTGCGTCTTCAACAAGGAAGTTTCGCGCGGTAACGCGCAAGCTGAGGCCAATCGTTCAGTGCAGGCACATGGCGGCCAGATCAAGCATGTTTACAGCGTTGCTCTGCGCGGGTTCGCTGCCAATATGGCACCGCAGGCGGTTGAGAATATGAAGGCCAACAATCCCAAGATCGCATATTGCGAGCAGGATCAAGTGATGACGGCCGGCCAGGTTCGCGGGATGGCAGGCAAGCCGGGCGGCGGCACGCAACCTGCACAGGAAACCCCCTGGGGCATCGCACGTGTTGGCGGCGGTGCTGCTGGTAACTTTGCAACCGCATGGGTTATCGATTCTGGCATCGACCTGACCCACCCTGACCTTAATGTCGATTTGACCCGTAGCCGTACCTTCCTGGGCGGCAACACGACGCCGCAGGACCAGAATGGTCACGGCACCCATGTCGCAGGAACAATAGCCGCGCGGGATAATAATATCGGCGTCATTGGAGTAGCCCCCGGCGCGCCCGTCGTCGCAGTTCGCGTTCTCGACCGTCGCGGATCAGGCTCGAATTCCGGCGTGATCGCTGGCGTGGATTATGTCGCGCAGAACGGTCGTCCGGGTGACGTTGCCAATATGAGCCTTGGCGGCGGTGTCAGCACTGCGCTCGACGCCGCAGTAGTTGCCGCAGCCGCAGGCGGTGTGCGCTTTGCACTTGCCGCTGGCAACGAGAGTGACAATGCAAACAACCACTCGCCTGCGCGCGCCAACGGAAACAATATCTTCACGGTTTCGGCATTCGCGGTAAATGATCGCTGGGCGACCTATTCCAACTTTGGAAACCCGCCGATTGATTATGCCGAGCCGGGCAGCTCGATCAAATCGACCTGGCTCAGCGGTGGGTATAACACCATCAGCGGCACGTCGATGGCGACCCCACACCTTGCTGGCCTGCTCCTTCAGGGTGCAGTACGCAACGGCGGAAACGTTATCGGCGATCCCGATGGAAATCCGGATGTAATCGGCGTTCGTTGATCCAGTTTCAGATCATGATTTGGGGCGGGCTGCCAATAGCGGCCCGCCCCTTGCTATTTGCTGCAAATTTGCCAAGAGGGTCAATTCTGGTCGCCAGGTTTTAGAATAGGGCGAATTGATGATGCGGGCTTCAGACCCCAGCCAAAATCTGGCCCGAGCAGAAGATCCCATACGCAATGACTCAACCACAACCATCCCCCGAGACGACACGACGCATCAAGCAGGCCCGGGCGCTTTTCGATTCGGTTCCGGCAGAAGAGATGGTGGCCAGCGTCAGCCGCCTGTTCGATCTGTTGCCCGACGAAGCGCCAGACGAGTTTGCCTTCCCCGCGCTTCCCAGCTCCAGCCGGGCACGGATTTTTGGCGGGCAGGTTGTAGCACAATCGCTGATGGCTGCCGCCCGCACGGTTGAGCCCGACAAGCAGATCCACTCGCTGCACGCCTATTTCCTGCGTGGCGGACAGGAAACGGCTCCGCTGCATTTCCGCGTACACCGCGATTTCGACGGTCGCAGCTTTTCCAACCGGCGCGTGGTGGTGCGTCAGGAAGGTAAGGTTATCTTCAACCTGACCGCTTCTTTCCAGACGCCCGATCCGGGCCTCGCGCATCAGGTGCCGATGCCTGATCTGCTGCCGCCCGAGGAATGTTGGGACTTTACCGATTTCATCGCGGTGAGCCCGAAAATGGATGATCGGTTGCTGCATCAAATGGCGCGACCGCGTCCTTTTGAGATGCGCAGTTTTCGCCCTGCCCCCAAGGAAAAGGCGACGCAGCATTACCAGTGGTTTCGCCTGCGCGGCTCGATTGGCGACGATCCATTGCTGAACCGCGCCTTCCTGTCTTTTGCCTCGGACATGGGCCTGCTGTCATCAGCAATGCTGCCCCACGGCCTCAACTGGACCACGCCCGGGCTATTCTCGACCAGCCTCGACCATGCGATGTGGTTCCACAACGATGTGCGCGTCGACGACTGGTTCGTCTATGTGATGGACAGCGGCTGGACCGGCAACAGCCGGGGCATCAATCATGGATATATCTATACCCGCGATGGCACCCTAATCGCTTCAGTCGTGCAGGAAGGGCTGTTGCGCTACAAACCGCCTGCTTGACCGAAACGACAGAATTCAACTTAAATCCGTTGGGTCCTTGACGAAATCGTAATGATGCAGGGCGGTTTCAGAAGACAGCGCGGCTAGCCATGCTCTTGAACGTCGGCACCTCGGACAGCCAGTCTGGTTCGCTTGTCATAGTCACCCAGAACTGCCTTTGTTAGCCCAAAGTCTGTAACCGCCAGAATAACCAGCTCCTCTGTTTCCGACAGATTCCGCGACTGATGAAACGCCCAACGGGGAACAAATGCCACTTCGCCCTGGCTAACCCGAAGACTTGCGTCGGCGATCCGCACCTCTCCTTCACCGCTAATCACATAGAATAGCGATTCATGGGCATGCTTGTGCAATTCATTATTGCATCCGGCGGCTATCCGCACGACGCGCACGTCAAAGGCCTGTGCGCCCGGAAAATCGAGCACGTCGACTGTAAAGTCGATGCCCAGTTTTGCATTGCGATTGCGGTAAAGTTCGCGATGGCTGCGCGTTGGATCCGCGCCAAAATCCGCAATCGCCCGTTCCTTTGCCAGTGGCTGGCGCGCCTCGATAGCGCCCAAAAGCGCAAGCAATTCTGCATTCATATCGGAAATCCCATAATGTCGGTAAAGATGCGGCCAGACTCAATAGGAGAGCGCTGCTTCGGTCCGCTCCGCACATGTCAGTGCGCGTTCGTATAACCAGTCCCAAAAGGAGGAGCGCAACGACAAGGCTTTGATCATGCCACGGCGCAAATCGGATTTGCCCTGCGGCGTGGCCGCGAAAGCCAGCGAAATCTCTTCGAGTGCTTCCTGATGGTGATCATCGACCGCCGTATGCAGCGGAAAGAACACCGTGTCGCGCGGATGCAGATCGGTACGCGCCAACGCCTTCACAAAAGGCTGGTATATGGTGCTCACGATATTCTCGGTGCCAAGCCCCAAAGCCCCTAACGCTTCGGCGGCCGATCCGTGTGTGAGCGTCGCCAGAAAGGATTCACGCCAGCAAACCAGCTCGATCGCTTCGGCTTCCGCCGCATAGGGTGCGGTCAAACCGTTGGCCTGTCGGAACCTGAGGAATAATTGCGGATGTGGGACACCCTCAATCCAAGACCGGTCGACGCCAACCGCCGCGAGTTCGGCATATTCCTCTTCTTCATAGTGCCCGGACTCCTCGGTCAGGTTCTGAAGCAGAATGTTACGATGAACAGGATTTTCCAGTTTTGAGATGACTGTGGTCAGGTAACGCGGAAAATGCAGCGAATAGCCATAATAATGATCGGCAAAATCACGCAACGCCCAGCCTGTATCCGGCAAATCGCCCGTATCGAGTGCCCGCAGATAGGGGTGCTGAACAGCACGGTGGTTCAAAGATTCTTCGATGAGGTCATTTATTGAAACAGACATTTTACCTCCTAAAACAAATAACGTTTGCCGTCCGGGGCAGGCCTCTATCCCAAAGCCGGGCGTCTCTGGAGCCGTGCAGCGGTACCGGTGCATATTAAGTTCACCGTCAAAGCCCGGCGTGGTCCGTGCTGTTTTGCGGCGATATCCGGCCGTCTGCACCCCAGAACGCTTGATTTTGTTGCGTCGTTCACCTAATGGCCCGCCTTCGCTTGCCTCCAAGCAAGTGATTCCCGCGCGGGAGGATGGCTTCGGCTGTCTGTTTGACCGCTTAATTTGATCCTCCATCGCCTTCACAGGCTTTGGCGGAGAAAGAATGAAAGGAGGCCTCTCATGGCCAAGAAGATTGACGGCTATATCAGCCTGCAGGTGCCCGCGGGCGCTGCAACCCCCTCCCCGCCGATCGGCCCTGCGCTCGGTCAGCGTGGTGTGAACATCATGGAATTCTGCAAGGCGTTCAACGCCGCGACCGGTGACCTTGAAAAGGGTACGCCGATTCCGACCAAGATCACCGTATTTTCGGACAAGAGCTTCACGTTCGCGACCAAATCGCCGCCGGCAACCTTCCTCATAAAGAAGGTCCTCGGCCTGAAATCCGGTTCGAAGGAACCCGGCAAGGTGACCGCGGGCAAGATCACGCGCAAGCAGCTCGAAGAAGTTGCTACCTTGAAGATGAAGGATCTGAACGCGAACGATATGGACGCTGCGGTCAAGATCATTGCAGGCTCGGCTACGGCCATGGGCCTCGAAGTGGTGGAGGGCTAAGATCATGGCAAAGCTGACCAAGAAGGCAAAGACCCTCGCCGCGCTTGACGCAGAAAAGCTCTATGGCGTTGATGAAGCGCTGAAGACCATCAAGGAACTGGCCACCGCCAAGTTTGACGAAACCATCGAAGTCGCGCTGAACCTCGGCGTTGACCCGCGCCACGCTGACCAGATGGTCCGTGGCATGGTCTCGCTTCCGGCCGGTACGGGCAAGGACATGAAGGTTGCCGTGTTCGCTCGCGGTGACAAGGCCGAAGCCGCGACCGCCGCTGGTGCTGACAAGGTCGGTGCCGAAGACCTGATGGAAGACATGCTGGCCGGTAACCTCGATTACGACCGCGTGATCGCAACGCCCGACATGATGGGTATTGTTGGTCGCCTGGGTAAGACGCTCGGTCCCAAGGGCCTGATGCCGAACCCGAAGCTGGGCACTGTGACCATGGACGTTGCCGCTGCTGTAACAGCCGCAAAGGCCGGTCAGGTTGAGTTCCGCGTTGAAAAGCAGGGCATCATCCACAGCGGCATCGGCAAGAAGAGCTTCTCCGACGCTGACCTGCGCTCGAATTTCGACGCACTGGTTGACGCTGTGATCAAGGCGAAGCCGTCGGGATCGAAGGGCAAATATGTCCGCAAGATCGCGATCAGCTCGACAATGGGCCCCGGCCTGAAGGTCGACGTAGCGGACGTCGCTGGCGCCTAAGCCAAGCCAAAGGCAAATTATGGAAGGGCCGGGGGCAACCCTGGCCCTTTTGCTTTGCCAGGCAGAGCTTTGTCCCATAGCTTTGCACCATGCGGTATCTGCCTGCCCTACTATTTGCATCCTTGGTTGCATCTCCACCGACTACCAACGCCGAGCCGGCCAAGCCGGCAAATGTGGCGTATGTTGCCATCAAGCACATCACACCCGGCATCGAAGTGCTGCTGGCCGAGCGGATGGCGCTGCTGCAGGGCAAGCGTATCGCGCTGCTGACCAACCAAACCGGCGTCGATCGCCGAGGCGTGAGCAGCATCGACCTGTTGCGGGCACAGGAGAGTGTGGAGCTTGCCGCGCTGTTCAGTCCCGAACATGGGGTGCGTGGTACGGCGCAGGCGGGGGAAAGGGTTGCCTCTGGCGTTGATACGCAAACCGGATTGCCGATCCACAGCCTTTATGGCGAGACAAAGGTGCCCACCCCTGAAATGCTGGCAGGGATAGATGTGGTGCTGGTCGATTTGCAGGATGTTGGCTCGCGGTTTTACACTTACTCGACGACGCTCCTCTTCATGTTGCGCGCGGCGGAAAAATCGGGCGTCGAGGTCATCATTCTGGACCGCCCCAATCCGCAAGACGGAGTCAAGGTCGAGGGGCCGGTGCTGGAGCCTCCATTTAGATCCTTTGTCGGCAGCTTTGCCATGCCAGTGCGTCACGGCATGACATTGGGCGAACTTGCGCGGATGTTTGTTGGTGAAGAAAGGTTGCGCACAAAACTCCGCGTCATCCCAGTGCGGGGTTGGCGGCGCGACATGCTCCCCTATTTCGCCTGGGATTTGCCCTGGGTGCCACCGTCGCCTAATATGCCGACGCCAAAGACAGCAGCGGTCTATTCGGGCACCGCGCTATTAGAGGGCACCAATATTTCCGAAGGGCGCGGCAGCGAGAAGCCATTTGAATATATTGGCGCGCCCTTCATTGACGGAGCAGAGCTCGCCGAGCGGATGAACGCAGCCGGGCTGCCCGGCGTTGCATTCAAACAAATATCCTTCGCACCGACTTTTTCCAAATTTGCGGGGCAGGTTTGCAATGGAGTTTGGGTGATCCCTACTGACCGCAGGACTTTCATGTCTGTACGGACAGGAATCGCCTTGGTGAAGGCCGTGCACGATCTGTATCCGGAGCATTTCCGGTTCCGCGAAGGTACCCCGTCATTTTTCGACCAGCTTGCCGGGACCGACACGGTGCGTAAAGGCATAATCGCGGGCGAGACAGTCGAAACAATCGAGGCGGGTTGGCAAGCGGAGCTCATCGAGTTCAACACAATCCGCGCACGTTACCTCATCTATCGCTGAACAGGGGTTTCCCGGCAAGGCACACCAGAAACGCCAGCCCCGCCCCTATGCACAGCTGCCAGGGGAAGGCGAGGCCCTTCATCGCGGGGGGCAGACCAAAGCTATCGACGATATAATGCTGTTGCAGCAGGATCGCGGCAAAGCCCACCGCCAGCGCCGCGATCACCGATGCGGTTGATCCGCGCTTGGTGAACAGCACCGTCGCATAGACGCCCAATAGCCCCGAATAGGCAAAGGCCATCACGCCGAGCACGAATTCGAGCAAGGGCATGTCGGTATAACGCTGCCAGTAGAAGCATAGGATCGACATTGCGAACAAGGCGAGTGCGAGCAGCAGCATCGCCCCGCGCCCGGCGTTGACATAATGATGCTCCCCCACCTGTGCGCCATGGCGTTCCTTCCACGGCCGGTAGAAATCGCTCACCAGCACCGCGGACATAGAGATCAGCCCCGAATTGATCGCCGCCGCCGCAATCACGCCGACGGTGATCAGCCCGCGCACCCCTGGCGGAATTTCGGAGAGGATGAACGACATGAAGATGGTGATCTTTTCCCCCGAAAAGCCCTGCATCGCGCTGGCACTCGCACCCATCAGCTCGGGCCGTTCGTAGAAGATGTGGAGCAACGAACCGATGGCCATGAACAACGCCACCACCGGGATCGTCATCCACATCGACAGATAGAGCGCACGGTTGCCCGCCTTGGCATCTTCGCACGCCAGAAAGCGCTGGCTGGTATCCTGATCGAGCCCGGCATTGCCGATATTGAGCAGCACCAGCCCGGTCAGGATCGCCCAGACGGTAAACGGCTTTGACCAATCGAGCGACCAGTCGAACAGCCGCAATTTGTCGACACCCCCGGGCGCTTGGCGCAGCCCCTCCCAAATCTCCGCCGCTGGTGCAGGGATGCGGTTCCAGAGCAGCCCAAAGACGATCAGCGCGCCGCCGACATAAAGCACCACCTGCACCAGATCGCTCCAGATCACCGCATTCAGCCCGCCGAACAAAGTGAAGACAATACCGAATACCACCAGCACCGCAGAGGCGATCAAGATATGCTGCGGCTCGACATCCAGAAAGATGATCATCGAAACCGCAATCGCCGCTAGATAGAGCCGCGCCCCGCTCGCCAATATTCGCCCGACCAGATACATCCCCGCCGCCGCGCGCCGCGCGGTCCGGTCGAACCGCACCTCGAGCAGCTCGTACACCGTGGTCACGCCCAGCGCATAATAACGCGGGATCAGCAGCCGGGCGACGAAGACCGCCGCGATGATCGCCGCGAAATTGCTGGTGAGGTAACTCCAGTCGCCGCGATAACTGTTGTCGGGCGCGCCGAGAAAGGTCGCGGCAGACTGCATCGTCGACAGCGCGGAAATTGCGACCAACCAGGCGGGCGCATGGTGGCCCGCAAGGAAATAATCCTCCGCCTTCGCCGGATTGCGCGTCGACCACCAGGCCGCGAGCGCGAGCAACGCAACATAGCCCCCGAGCACCGCCCAGTCATATCCGGTATAAGCCAGCGGCATCCCGTCCCCTTCCCCTTGGGGAGGAGTGAAAGCCTATTGGGAATGCGAATGCAAGCCGCGCTTTAAAGTAATGCTTCGTCACCCCCGCGAAGGCGGGGGTCCATCACCGGTGTTAGAAATTTTATCAGCAGGTGATGGATTCCCGCCTTCGCGGGAATGACGAATTGAATCGATGCTAACTCAACGCCTTATACAGGCTGAACAGGCTGGTCGCGGTCAGCACCACGCCCACCATCAACAACAAGGTCTTGGGCGGAACGCGCTTGGCGATGTACCCCCCTAACGGCGCGGCAAGCAGCCCGCCGACGAGCAAGCCACCAGTGACTTGCGTGAAGGCCTCAATCCCGATCGTGAAAAGGAACATCGCCGAAACGGTGAAGGTCAAAAAGAATTCCGCCGTATTCACCGTGCCCACGGTCTTGCGCGGATCGGTGCCCTGGATGAGGAGGTTTGATGTCACCACCGGCCCCCAGCCGCCCCCGCCCGAGGCATCAAGGAAACCGCCGATCAGCCCCAGCGGCACCGTGACTTTCGCATCCTTGGCCTTGGGCATTTGCGGGTATGTGAGCGCTTTATAGAGCAGGTAGAAACCGAGACAGGTGAGGTAGAGCATCACCAGCGGCCGCGCGACCTCTGCATGGATATTCGACAGCACATAGGCGCCAAGCGCGCCGCCAATCACCCCCGGCACCGCAATTCGCGCGAACAGTTTCCAATCGACATTTTTGTGGAGCACATGGCTGATCCCCGAGGCGCCGGTGGTAAACATCTCGACGAGATGCACCCCGGCGGAGGCCCGCGCGGGCGCCACCCCCATCACGCTGACCAGCAAGGTCGAACAGATCACGCCAAAGGCCATCCCCAGCGCGCCATCGACCAGCTGCGCGGCAAAGCCGATGGCGATAAAGGGCAGCAGCGCGTTCCAATCGATGGACCAGAGAAAGTCGAACATCGCACACCGCTCCCAAAACGCCGCACCGAATCGCGGCAGAACAGCGGCGATGTTATGTCAACCATTGCGCTAGACAATGGGAGTAAGGCTTGGGTGCGGTAAAGCGGGGCTTTGCTGGGGTGGGTTATGAAGCGAGCGAAGCTACCCTCAGCCCTCGGCCATCACGCCCATATCGATCGGGTCGGCAAGGCTGATCCGGTCGAGCACCGCTGCGGTCTCGTCACGCACCTTGAGCATCAGTGCGCGCATCCGGCAATTGCTTTCCTCAAGGCAGTTCTTGCATTTTTCATGCGCGAAACGGCTGGCGCAGGGGACGAGCGCGAGCGAACCACGGCTGATGCGGATGATATCGCCATAGCTGATATCAACAGGTGGCAGCGCCAGTTCATAGCCGCCATCCCGCCCGCGCTGCGACACGACCAGACCCGCGCGGCTCATTTCCGACAATATCACGGTCAGGAATTTGGCGGGGATATTCTGCGCCTCGGCAATATCCGTCAGTGGCACCAGCCCCTGCTGGTACTTGTCCGCCAGATGCATCAGCGCGCGGATGGTGTAGCGGGTCTTTTGCGAGAGCATTCTCTACTTATGGAGTAGAGAGCGCCGTGCCGCAAGGCCGTTTGCCATATTGCACCACTTATGTTATACACAGGATGCTATCGTCGAACGCGACGGAAATTTGAGGTGCAATT
The DNA here is from genome assembly GCF_937872355.1 of uncultured Sphingorhabdus sp. Lineage (GTDB taxonomy): Bacteria > Pseudomonadota > Alphaproteobacteria > Sphingomonadales > Sphingomonadaceae > Sphingorhabdus_B. The sequence goes on from NZ_CALMSV010000135.1 coordinate 37,032, forward strand.
CGGGCCAAGTCCAACGGACAGGTCTGGCACGCGCAACGTCTTTTCTCACACGACCCTGGCTTCCCCGTGCGGCGCTGTTGCCGCGCGGGCAATAGTTTCGTGAAAGGAACGACTAATGACCACAGGCACCGTAAAATTCTTCAACACCGAAAAAGGCTATGGCTTTATTGCGCCCGATGGCGGCGGCGATGACAGCTTCGTCCACATCACTGCCGTGATGGCAGCCGGCATGTCGACGCTCGATAAGGACCAGCGCCTCAACTATGAAGTCGAAGCTGGACGCGACGGCAAGAAAGCCGCCGTCAACCTTTCGGCGGCTGACTAAGTTTGGCCAAAGAAGAGCTTCTGACGCTCGAAGGTGTAATCGATGAAATCCTGCCCGATGGCCGCTTTGGCGTCGTGCTGGAAAACGAGCACCGGATAATCGCTTACACGGCGGGGAAGATGCGGAAATTCCGCATCCGCTCCGTCGTGGGCGACCGCGTCCATGTCGAGATGACACCCTATGACCTCTCCAAAGGGCGCATCATTTTCCGCGAGCGCACCCCCGGCGTAGGCCCCGGCCCACGCAACATGCGCCGCTGAACCAGAAAGGAGCCGCTCCCATGGCTACCGTTGAATTCTATCGCGAGCGTGCCGCGCAGGCCTCACGCGATGCCGATCAGGCTACCCTCGCCAATGTCCGCGAGCGCCACTTGGTGGCGCGCGATACCTGGACCGAAATGGCCGACAAGGCCGAAGGCGTGATCGCATCGCGTGCCGCCGCCGAAGCGGAAAAGCTGGCCATGCAGCAGGCCAATGCGCTACTCGAACTGGATGCGGCCCACTCCTAGTCTCGGCGAACTGACGCGCCTGTTCGGCAAAATTGGCCTGATCAGTTTTGGCGGGCCCGCCGGCCAGATCGCGCTGATGCACGACGAAGTGGTCGACCGGAAGCAGTGGGTTTCCGAAGACGAATATCTACAGGCATTGAACCTGTGCCATCTGCTGCCAGGGCCCGAGGCGCAGCAACTTGCGGCTTGGATCGGTTGGCGGCTGCACGGCACGCTGGGCGGCCTGATTGCTGGACTGTTGTTTGTTATCCCCGGCGCGCTGGTGATGCTCGGGCTGTCGGCGCTTTACGTGCTCGCGATGGAAGTCAGTTGGCTGCAAGGGCTCTTCTTTGGCGTTAAGGCCGCTGTGCTCGCCATTGTCGTGCAGGCGCTGTTGCGGATAGGCGGCAAGGCTTTGACCACTCCCGCCAAACGGGCACTCGCGCTTGCGGCCTTTTTTGCGCTGTTCGCGCTGCACATTCCATTTCCGCTGCTGATACTGGCTGCCGCGATCATCGGCGCTATCGTCGCGCGGAAAGCCCCGGAGCTTTTTGCGCTGAAGCCGGTGGCTGCCCCAACCAACGCGCCGACCGGCCATTGGCTGGCGCACATCATCAAGACCGTACTGACATGGGGCATTATCTGGGCGGCACCTATGATCGCCATCCTGCTGACGCTGGGGCAAGACCATGTCCTTTGGAAAGTCGGCAGCTTCTTTTCCCAACTAGCGATCGTCACCTTTGGCGGCGCCTATGCGGTGCTCGCCTATATGGCGCAGGCGGCTGTGACCGGCTTTGGCTGGCTGAATGCGGGCGAGATGGCCGACGGATTGGGCCTTTCCGAAACCACGCCGGGGCCACTGATCCTCGTCACGCAGTTTGTCGGCTTCCTCGCAGGCTTCCGCGCGCCCGAGCCGTTTGATGCGTAGACAGCCGCTCTGCTCGCGGCGGGCCTCACCACCTGGGTCACCTTCGCCCCCTGCTTCCTTTGGATCTTCGCGCTCGCGCCATTGATGGAACGGATGCGCAGCATCGCCTGGCTGCAGGGCAGCCTTGCGGCGATTACGGCGGCAGTGGTCGGGGTGATTGCCAACCTCTCGCTCTGGTTCTCCCTGCATGTTCTATTCCACAAAGTGGTTCAAGCCGATATCGGCATCGGTTCAATCTGGTGGCCCGATAGGACCTCATTGGATGTGAAGGCACTCGCCATTGGTATCGCGGCAGCAACCATTCTGTTCGGTTTCAAATGGGGAATCATCCGCACCTTGGCGATTTGCGCTGTTTTCGGGCTGGCGCTGTCATCTCTTTAGTCTGGCTCAGGAAACAAAGCCGAAGCCGTAAACGGCATCTCGGCCGGGTTCGCCCAGATCGCGCGCTTCATTTTCCAGCCGTTTGAGGCATTTGATCCGTGAGGAGGGGCTTTTGCCACCCGTACAGCGGGCCATCCATGCTGCGACATGGGGTGTCGCAAATGACGTACCGCTCTGCCGCGCAGTTTTGCCTCCCGGCGCCGCCGCAGAGACGTCGACTCCCAGTGCGGCGACACGAACATACCGTCCCTGGTTGGCATAACGATAAATCCGCAAATCCTTGTCGACTGCAGTGACCGCCACGACATCAGGCAGAGCAGCTGGATAGGCCGGCGGGGCTGTTGGGCCGCCATTACCAGCAGCGGCTACGATAACATGGCCAAGGCCGCTTGCCTTGCGGACCAAGGTATCGAGAATGCGATTACGCGGACCGGCCAGGCTGATGTTGATAACCGGCACTTGCTGTTGCACCATCCAGTCAAGCGCACGCACAATGGCATCAGCGGATGTGTAGGGCTTTCCGCCGTTTCCCTGAAAAATGTTGGCAGCAACGATTGTCGCGGTGCCTTCGCTCGCAAGCAATGAGGCGATGGCGGTTCCGTGTTCGGTTGGTACCGCCTTTTCTCCGCCGCTGAAATCCCGCGTTTGCAACGCGACTTTTGCAAGAGACTTGTGACCAGCGACGCCCGTGTCGATCATGCCAATTTTCAATGAGCCCTGCTTCGCCCTGATGCTGCTACTGCCCTTGGTCGAGACACCCCCCTGCGGGCTGAATAACAGTCCATAATAATGCGAAAGATCGTAGCTACCCCGCGAATCTGTAGCACGAATCAGCTCAAGGGCTGCTTTTGATTCCATGTCCTTGGGTGATGCAAATCGGATCACTTCGCTGCCTAGGCCAGGTAGCTGGGCGCGTTCGATGACCGTAAAGCCAGCATTGACCGCAAGCGCCATTGAACTGTCATCAACGTCAATCCCGACAATTTCGCCCTTGCGAACCGGAAATCCTTTTTGATCGAATTCGGGGCTTTCGTTGCTGGCAAGATCGCGCATCGATTCCGACGATCCGTGGCTATCCTCCATTGCATCTTCCGCCGCCTTTGCCGCATCCTCTGCAGCATCGGCAGCGTCCTTTGCGGCCTCCTCAGCCGCTTTGGCGGCCTCTTCAGCGGCGTCGGCTGCGTCTTTAGCGGCCTGCTCTTCTGCATCCGCCGCATCCTTGATCGCCTGTTCCTGGGCGTCGGCTTCGGCTTTGGAGAGGTCTTCGGCGGCGCGAACCTTGGCTCGCTGGGCATCTTCACTGGCCTTGATTTCATCGATTCTGGTTCGCTCAGCAGCACGGGCTGCATCTTCGCTGGCACGGGCGCTGTCACGAGAGGCCCGCTCGGCAGCCCGGATCGACGCTTCCATAGCCTTGTCGGCGCGGTCTTCCCGGTCGAAGGCATTCAACTGGGCGGGCCCTACGACAAGGGCTGCCGCGAAGATTGCGGCCAGTGTTGACGGTATTCGTGACGATTGAGGCATCTCGAAAGTTTCATGCTTTTGGCAGCGTTTGGCAATATATTGTGTCATGCCCCGACAACGCCCGGCCTTGACAATTATTCCGCCTGTCCGGAGAAATAAAATCCAGTCTATCCATGCAGATAGATTTTTGGGGTTTCGAACACGGAATAAAATCCGCCTCGATACGTTAGGGCTTCGGACAGGATGCACTCCGGAAACGCAAATAGGGAAAGCGTCAGGGTGCGCGTCGTGGCATTTCTGCCGCGCCTTCGCCGTTTCTGTGCGGTGCTGGCGCGCAACGAAGATAGGGGCGATGATTTGATGCAAGCAACAGTCGAAAGGGCGTTGGCGCGGATCGACCAGTGGCAACCGGGCAGCAGCCTCGAAAGCTGGATGTTCCGGATCGCGCAAAATATCCACATTGATGAAGTTCGGGCACAGGCCCGGCGCGGGGTGTCGGTCGATATTGACGAGGCGGTTGCGCTTGTTGGCGAAGATGGGCGCGCTATTGTCGAAGAACGGTCTGATCTGGAAAAGGCCAGGTCGGCGATGGCTTTGCTACCCGACGAGCAACGCGCCTTAATGGCCCTCGTGGTGCTTGACGGTCGGTCTTACAAGGAAGCAGCCGAGATCCTCGATATACCTATCGGTACCGTGATGAGCCGATTAGCGCGCGCGCGTCAATCAATCGACCGCGCATTGCATGGCGAAGGACAGGGCAATGGTTGACCGGGCAGAACTTATCGCAGCTTATCTTGACGGGAGTTTGGACGGCGAGGCGTTGGTTGCGTTTGAAGCGGAAATGCGGGCAGACAGCGCACTCGCAGCAGACGTTCAACGGTGGCGGTCGAATGATAGCCTGCTGCACACTGCTTTCCCGCTTGATTCCAATGGCATTAATCCAGCCATGCTTGAAAAGCTGGGATTGGGTGAGCCGGTTCCACACGGAACTCCCATTCCTCTGGCAGCGAATGACAATCGTTGGTCGTGGGGTCGTTATGGCATTGCTGGCAGCGCGATCGCCGCATCTATTGCGGTTGCGTTGATTTTGTTCCAGCCTGACGATCAGGATGTGGCTGGCGACAGGCAATTTCAAATTGCGATGGAAACACTGCCATCTGGTCAGACTTTGAACTTGAGGGAAAAGGGCGAAGTAGGCCCGGTATTATCCTTCCGCGCCGGCGATGGGCGATATTGCCGTGAATTTTCCGGGGAACAGATAGGAGGCGGCATTGCCTGCCGTTCGTCTGACGGATGGACGGTTGAGGCGCAAACTGTGCGTGGCCCCGAAATCAGCACGAACGGGGAAATCCGAACTGCTGCAGGTAATGATCCGAAATCTTTGAATGCTGAAATGGATCGGCTGAACGCGTCCGACCCGCTTGATAAAGAAAAAGAAAATAAAGCAATTTCATCTGGTTGGAAGAATTAGGAGTTTTTTTGGAGCTACGCGCGGAATAATCGTCGCCCGCTCTCGTTGTGGAAAAACCGGCAACCCCCGCCGGGACCATTCGGGAGAAACAAGATGACTACTATCTGGAAACTGGGCGTAGCAACCGCCGCCATCTGTGCCGCAACGCTGACGGCTGGAAGCGCAATGGCGCGCCGTGGTGCCGATGACCCGGCGGGCCATGTCCGCCAATGCCGCGGCTGCGACGACGCGCCTGGCGATGTCCGCCAAGGGCGCGGTGCTGATGATCCTGCCGACCATGACATCAACGACGACAAGGGTGGCCTTCGCGAGCGCGGCCGTGGAGCTGACGATCCGGCTGACCATGACGTTAATGACGACAAGGGTGGCGATCGCGGTGGTCGTGGAGCGGATGATCCGGCTGATCATGATGCCAATGATGATCATGGCGGTGATCGTGTACGCGCTGCGGAAGATCGCGGTCAGGGACAGGGTCGTGGAAGAGGTCGCGGGCGCGGCGGTGACGACGCCCCGGGCGATGACCGTGGCGGTCGCGGCGCCGACGATCTGGGCTAACCGGATTGCTGGCGGTTCCGGGAAGGTCGCTCCTTCCCGGAACCCATTGCCATTTTTTATTGACGAGTGCGCCACGACGGGAAAGTCTGGTGCTCCAAGTTCCGGGGAAACAACATGAAAAAGCTATCAAGATGTGCAGCAGGTGCTTGCACTATTCTGGCGGCGATCGCCAGCCAGCCGGCCTTCGCCCAAAATCAAAGTCCGACGGGTGAAAGCGTCAAAGGCGTCCTGCGCTTTTCGACCGGCATCAACTATTCCAAAGGTGACTATGGCGAAGTGACTGCAACCAAAGTCGTTTCGACCCCTGTCAGCCTGAAATATAGCAAGGACAATTTCAGTATCCGGGTATCGGTGCCCTATGTACGCATCGACGGCCCTGGTTCACTAATCCAGACACCTGAAGGCCGTGACAGTGGTGGAGGCGGAGGCCGCACCGACAATAGCGGCCCAGGCAGTGCCAATTCCGGATCCGGTTCAAGCGGTTCCGGTGATGTTGAAGTTGACGACAGCGGCGGTGTTCCGGTCAGTACACGCCGCAGCGGTTTCGGTGATGTTGTGATCGCCGGTACATATTCGTTCGATCTCGGCAATGATTTCTTCATCGATGCCACTGGTAAAGTCAAAGTGCCGACAGCTTCAAAGTCGAAACGGCTTGGGACGGGCAAAGTCGATGTGACAGCTGCCCTCGACCTAGTGAAGGAGTTCGGCCCAACTACGCTATACGTACATGGTCGGCGCAAATTTGCTGGCAACTCTACCGCCGTTCCTGTTCGCGACACCTGGGGTGCCGGAGCAGGGGCAAGCGTGCGCGCCGGCAATGGCGTCACTCTTGGCGCGGATTACGACTGGCAGCAATCTTCCATAGCCGGAAACAAGGCATCGAGCGAAGTGACGGGCTGGGCAAGTTTCCGCCTTGCCAAAGGCTTTAACATGTCAGTGTTTGGCAGCACAGGTCTGAACAACAACAGCACCGGTTTTGCGGGCGGGCTTTCGCTGAGCATCAGGTTGAACTGATTTATGGTTCGGGAGCCGGTCCTTCGGGTCGCAAGAAGGCTGCTCCCACACCGCGCGATCGGGCAACGATGCCCCCCGCCCGGTCGCGCCTTTTCGGCGCAACGCTTGACTCTCGCCGCATAGCTGCTAATGGCCGCCCCCGACCGGAGGGTTCGCCCTCCATGTCACCGTCCGAGACAGTTGGTGACCGGAATTTGCCGGTCTTAATTTCCAGCCTAGACGGGGATAGACTCATTCAAGGCACGCCTCGCGTGTCCCCGGCTGTTCGCAGCTATGAACCTTCCCCACGGACTATGTATGCGGATCGCCCATCAGGGCGTTGCGCGATTTCGTGTTGGGTTGGCCTTCAAAAGCCAATCCTGTGATTGGAGTAATGCATGAACCGTTCTGAAAAGACCGAAGCGGTTGCTGCGCTGAATGCAACCTTTAACGAAGCCGCGGTTGTCGTGGTCACCCGTAATCTGGGCCTGACCGTCGCACAGTCGACCGACCTTCGTTTGAAGATGCGTGACGCGGGTGCCGGCTACAAGGTCGCCAAGAACCGCCTTGCCAAAATCGCATTGAACGACACGCAGTACAGCCCGCTCAGCGATCTGCTGACCGGCCCGACTGCGATTGCCACATCGGGTGATCCGGTGGCCGCCGCCAAGGTTGCCGTCGAATTCGCCAAGACCAACGACAAGCTTGAAATTGTCGGCGGTGCGATGGGCTCGACCGTCCTCGATGTTGAAGGTGTCAAGGCACTGGCTTCCATGCCGTCGCTCGATGAACTGCGCGCCAAGCTGATCGGCCTTGTCCAGGCCCCGGCTACCAAGGTTGTGCAGGTTATCTCGGCGCCTGCTGGACAGCTGGCACGGGTTTTTGGCGCATACGCCGCCAAGGAAGCCGCATAATTTTTTCACATCACTGCGCGGCGAGCGATCGCGCGGGTAGAATTGCATAGAAATTGGAGTGTTATTGAAATGGCTGATATTGAAAAGCTGGTAGAAGAACTGAGCAAGCTGACCGTTCTGGAAGCTGCTGACCTTGCCAAGGCTCTGGAAGAAAAGTGGGGCGTTTCGGCTGCTGCTGCTGTTGCTGTTGCAGCACCTGCTGCTGGCGGCGCTGCTGCTCCGGCTGCTGAAGAGCAGACCGAATTCGACGTCATCCTGACCGGCGACGGCGGCAACAAGATCGCTGTCATCAAGGAAGTCCGCGCCATCACCGCGCTCGGCCTGACCGAAGCCAAGGCTCTTGTTGAGTCGGCTCCGAAGGCGATCAAGGAAGGCGTGTCGAAGGCTGAAGCCGAAGAAATCAAGGCGAAGATCGTTGCCGCTGGCGGCACCGTCGACCTTAAGTAATCGACTTTTCCCCGACGGGGGAAATGAGAGGGCGGTCCAGAAATGGGCCGCCCTTTTTCTTTGCGCTTTCAAAATGGGCACGGCATTTAGCGACCATGACCAAAAATGCCGATCTCGCCGCGCTCATCCGCACCATTCCCGATTATCCCAAACCGGGCATATTGTTTCGCGATGTCTCCACGCTGTTGCTCGACGGGCAGGGTTTCCGGCAAACCATCGACCGGATGGCCGCGATGGTCTCGCCCGATACGCGACTGATCGCTGGCATTGAAGCACGGGGGTTTATTGTCGCGGCGGGGCTGAGCTATGCGCTGGGGCTCGGTAAGCTGATGCTGCGCAAACCCGGAAAGCTTCCGGGTGAGAAGATCGGCATCGACTACGCCCTTGAATATGGCACCGACCGAATTGAGCTGCACACTGGCCAAGTGCTGCCGGGGCAGAAAGTAGTGCTGGTCGATGACCTGATCGCCACAGGCGGTACTGCACTGGCAGGTATCGAATTGATCCGGCAGGCGGGCGGCGTAGTCGAGCAGGCGCTGTTCATTGTCGACCTGCCCGAGCTTGGCGGAGCGGAAAAGCTTCGCCAGGCAGGCGTAGAGCCGACCGCCCTCATCGGCTTTGACGGACATTGAAGCAGGTTCTCCTCCTCGCAGCGCTGCCCGAAGAAGCGGATGCCTTCCTCCCCGGTCAGGGTCGTGTCATCGAAGGCGAGCCGGTACAGGTCCGTGTGGTCGAAACGGGTGGAGTCCGGATCACTATTGTCACCTGCGGCCTTGGCAAGGTCAATGCCGCGCTGGCGGTCGGGCGGTATGCCGACGCCGAAGCCGCACTCGTCGCGATGACCGGAACGTGCGGGCGGATCGGCCCGATATCAGGGGATTGCTTCTGGATCGAAAGGGCCATCCAGCACGATTATGGCGCACAGCAGTCATCAGGCTTCACCCATTATCGCGCGGGCGACTGGCCGATGGGTGCGGCACGCGACCACGCCTTTACAGCAATGTCCGACCCCGGATTGGGACTTCCGCACGCTAGCATCGCCAGCGGCGACCTATTTCTCGAATGCACGGACACAGCAGAGGCACTTGCCGAGCGGTTGGGCACCCACCTCGTAGACATGGAAGTTGCCGCCGTCGCTCAAGCTGCCGAAGTCCTCGGCCTGCCTTGGGCTGCCATAAAAGCGGAAACCGACGGTGCAGACGGCGATAGCGCGGGCGATTTCAGCGCAAACCTGAAACGAGCTGCGAGGAAAGCGGCGGAAGCCATGGAGCAACTGCTTGTCAAAAGCGCCCCTTCGGCTTGACCCCAACCGGCCAAAACCCTATAAGGTTTCTTATCCACCCTATCTTTCGGGATCGGGGCAAAACGCGCATTGCCTCCAACGAATTGAAAGATAAGGTTTTCTGACGCGCTAAGGCTGCTGGTTGCATCCCGAATCCGGGGGCGATGCCATGCGGCCTTTTCGTTGTCGGAAATTGCGCTCAATGTTTTGATATAGACGAGGCTGAGCAACTCCATGGCTAAAGCAGCGGTTTCCGCATCGCTGGGCGCATCCACCGCCCTGTCGCGCTCCAAGCGCATTCGCAAGATTTTCGGCAACATCCACGAAGTGATCGATATGCCGAACCTGATCGAGGTTCAGCGCGAGAGCTATGAACAGTTCCTGCGTAGCGATCCGTCGATCGGCTATGTGTCTGGTCTCGAAAAGACTCTGCGCAGCGTCTTCCCGATCCGCGACTTCGCCGGAACCTGCGAGCTCGACTTCGTCAATTACGAACTCGAAGATCCGAAATATGACGTTGAGGAGTGCCGCCAGCGCGGGATCACTTACTCGGCACAGATGAAGGTCACGCTCCGCCTGATCGTCTTTGAAGTCGACCCCGATACCGAAGCGCGTTCGGTTCTCGATATCAAGGAGCAGGACGTCTATATGGGCGAAATGCCCCTGATGACGGGCAATGGCACCTTCTTCATCAACGGCACCGAGCGCGTCATCGTTTCGCAGATGCACCGTTCGCCGGGCGTGCTGTTCGACCATGACCGTGGCAAGACCCACTCGTCGGGCAAATATCTGTTCGCTGCACGCGTCATTCCATATCGCGGTTCATGGCTCGATTTTGAGTTCGACGCGAAGGACATCGTCAACGTCCGTATCGACCGCAAGCGCAAGCTGCCGGTCACGACCTTGCTCTATTCACTCGGCCTCAACAGCGAAGAAATCCTCAACCATTTCTATGACCGCGTGACCTTTGCTCGCGCCAAGGGTGGCTGGAAGATTCCGTTCAACGCCGAACAATGGCGCGCGTCGAAGCCGAGCTTTGACATTGTCGATGCCAAGTCGGGCGAGGTGATCTTCCCCGCAGGGCAGAAGATCACGCCGCGCGCGGCCAACAAGGCGGTCAAGGACGGTCTTGAAGAGCTGTTGATCCCGACCGAGGAAATCTTCGGCCGCTATTCGGCGTTCGATCTTGTCGACGACAAGACCGGTCGCATCTATGTCGAAGCAGGCGACGAAATCACCGCTGAAAACCTTGAAGCACTCGACAAAGCCGGCATCGACAGCCTCGAGCTGCTCGACATCGATCATGTCATCACCGGCGCCTGGATGCGCAACACGCTCAAGGCTGACAAGGCCGAGAATCGCGACATGGGTCTCGATGCGATCTACCGCGTCATGCGCCCCGGCGAACCGCCGACCCGCGAAACTGCAGAGGCACTGTTCGCTGGCCTGTTCTTCGACCCTGACCGGTACGACCTGTCGGCGGTTGGTCGCGTGAAGCTCAACATGCGCCTTGGCCTTGATGCCGAAGACACGCTGACCACGCTGCGCACCGAAGATATCCTCGCGGTGGTCAAGGAACTGGTCAACCTCAAGGACGGCAAGGGCGAAATCGACGATATCGACAATCTCGGCAATCGCCGTGTCCGTTCGGTCGGCGAATTGCTCGAAAACCAGTATCGCGTCGGCCTGCTGCGTATGGAACGCGCGGTCAAGGAACGCATGAGCTCGGTCGACGTTTCGACAGTGATGCCGAACGACCTGATCAACGCCAAGCCGGCAGTAGCAGCCGTGCGCGAATTCTTTGGTTCGTCGCAGCTGTCGCAGTTTATGGACCAGACCAATCCGCTGTCGGAAGTCACCCACAAGCGCCGCGTTTCGGCACTTGGGCCGGGTGGTCTGACCCGCGAGCGCGCAGGCTTCGAAGTCCGCGACGTTCACCCGACGCACTATGGCCGTATCTGCCCGATTGAAACGCCGGAAGGCCCGAACATCGGTCTGATCAACTCGCTGGCGTCATTCAGCCGGGTCAATAAATATGGCTTCATTGAAACGCCGTATCGCAAGATTGTCGACGGCAAGGTGACCGAAGAGGTCGTCTATCTGTCGGCAATGGAAGAAGCCAAGCACACGATCGCGCAGGCAAACGCAGAGCTGACCGCCGATGGCAGCTTTGTCGAGGAACTGATCTCGGCGCGTGAAGCCGGTGAATTCCTGATGGCACCTCGCGGCCAGATCACCTTGATGGACGTCAGCCCCAAGCAGCTGGTTTCGGTTGCAGCATCGCTCATTCCCTTCCTGGAAAATGACGACGCCAACCGCGCGCTGATGGGATCGAACATGCAACGTCAGGCTGTGCCACTGCTGCGTGCAGAGGCACCGTTTGTCGGTACCGGTATGGAAGCCACCGTGGCGCGCGATTCGGGCGCTGCAATTTCGGCCCGCCGCACCGGTATTGTCGATCAGGTCGACGCGACGCGTATCGTTGTCCGCGTCACCGGCGAAGTCGAAGCCGGCCAGTCGGGCGTCGACATCTACACGCTGCAGAAATATCAGCGTTCGAACCAGTCAACCTGCATCAACCAGAAGCCTCTGGTGAAAGTGGGTGACGCGATCGAGGCAGGCGATATCATCGCCGACGGCCCGTCGACCGAACTGGGTGAACTCGCTCTCGGCAAGAACGCGCTCGTCGCCTTCATGCCCTGGAACGGCTATAACTACGAAGACTCGATCCTGATTTCGGAACGCATCGTGAAGGACGACGTGTTCACTTCGATCCATATCGAGGAATTCGAAGTCATGGCCCGCGACACCAAGCTTGGGCCCGAAGATATTACCCGCGACATCCCCAATGTGGGTGAGGAAGCTCTGCGCAACCTCGACGAAGCGGGCATCGTCTATATCGGTGCAGAAGTGCATCCGGGCGACATCCTCGTCGGCAAAATCACTCCCAAGGGTGAATCGCCGATGACCCCGGAAGAAAAGCTGCTGCGCGCGATCTTTGGTGAAAAAGCCAGCGATGTGCGCGACACCTCGCTCCGCCTGCCGCCGGGCGTTTCGGGTACCATCGTTGAAGTGCGCGTCTTCAACCGCCACGGCATCGACAAGGACGAGCGCGCGATGGCCATCGAACGCGAGGAAATCGAACGCCTTGCGAAGGACCGCGAAGACGAACGCTCGATCCTCAACCGCGCAACCTACAACCGTCTGAAGGACATGCTGGTCGGCCAGACTGCTGCCGCCAGCCCCAAGGGCATCAAGAAGGGCGAAAAGATTTCGGAAGAAAATCTTGCCGAAGTCGAACGTCACGAATGGTGGAAGATTGCGGTTACCGACGACAAGGTCCAGTCAGACCTTGAAGCGGTGAAGGCGCAGTATGACGAGACCGCCAAGGCGATTCAGGAGAAGTTCGAGGATCGCAAGGAAAAGCTCGAACGCGGCGACGAACTCGCCCCGGGCGTGCTCAAAATGGTCAAGGTTTTTGTCGCCATCAAGCGCAAGCTGCAGCCGGGCGACAAGATGGCCGGCCGCCATGGTAACAAGGGTATTATCAGCCGCATCCTGCCGCAGGAAGACATGCCTTTCCTCGCCGACGGTACGCCGGTCGATTTCGTGCTGAACCCGCTCGGCGTGCCTTCGCGCATGAATGTCGGGCAGATCTTCGAAACGCACCTTGGCTGGGCTGCCCGTGGTCTTGGCAAGCAGATCCAGACGGCACTTGAAGATTGGCGCGCTGCCAATCCGAACCCCGAAGCTGGTGCGCCACCCGAAGCCATCCGTGACCGTCTGGTCGATATCTATGGTGACAATTACACCGCAGAGATCAAGGGTCGCTCGGATAGCGACATCATCGAGCTGGCCGGAAATCTGACCGCAGGCGTACCGATGGGCACGCCGGTGTTCGACGGAGCGAAGGAGCAGGACGTTGCCGACATGCTGGCACGCGCCGGTTTCGACGTTTCGGGGCAGAGCGACCTTTATGATGGCCGTACCGGTGACAAGTTCGACCGCAAGGTGACCGTGGGCTACATGTATATGCTCAAACTGCACCACTTGGTCGACGACAAGATCCACGCCCGTTCGATCGGTCCCTACAGCCTCGTCACCCAGCAGCCGCTGGGCGGTAAGGCGCAGTTTGGTGGCCAGCGCTTCGGGGAAATGGAGGTCTGGGCGCTTCAGGCCTATGGCGCAGCCTATACGCTGCAGGAAATGCTGACGGTGAAATCGGACGACGTGGTCGGCCGCACCAAGGTGTACGAAGCGATCGTCAAGGGCGACGATACCTTCGAAGCCGGCATTCCGGAGAGCTTCAACGTTCTCGTCAAGGAAATGCGCTCGCTCGGTCTCAATGTCGACCTGAAGTCGATCAACGATGCCGAAGAAGACGATCTGCCGGAGGCTGCGGAATAAGAAAGCCGGGCGGCAGAAATGCCGCCCCTTTCCCGCCCTATGGATGAAATTTCGGAGCCTTTCTGCTCCATGAGGACACAAAGATGAACGATCTTACCAAATTCAGCAATCCGCTCGCCAAGCCGGAAACCTTCGACCAGATCCAGATTGGCATCGCGTCGCCGGAGAAAATCCGCAGCTGGTCTTTCGGCGAAATCAAGAAGCCGGAAACGATCAACTACCGCACTTTCAAGCCTGAGCGTGACGGCCTGTTCTGCGCCCGCATCTTCGGCCCCGTAAAGGACTATGAGTGCCTGTGCGGTAAGTATAAGCGTATGAAATATAAGGGCGTCGTCTGCGAAAAGTGCGGCGTCGAAGTAACCGTAACCAAGGTGCGCCGTGAGCGCATGGGCCATATCGAGCTCGCCGCTCCGGTCGCGCATATCTGGTTCCTGAAGTCGCTGCCGTCGCGCATCGGCTTGCTGCTCGACATGCAGTTGAAGCAGCTCGAACGCGTCCTCTATTTCGAGCATTATATCGTCACCGAACCCGGCCTGACCGCGCTTGAGAAGTTCCAGCTTCTGACCGAAGACGAACTGCTCGCAGCCCAGGACGAATATGGCGAAGACGCCTTCACCGCCGGCATCGGTGCCGAAGCGGTCAAGCAGATGCTGATGGACCTCGACCTCGAACAGGAACGGGTCGATCTGATGGAAGAACTGGCAACGACCAAGTCGGAGCTGAAGCCCAAGAAGATCATCAAGCGCCTGAAGGTCGTCGAAAGCTTCATCGATTCGGGCAACCGCCCCGAATGGATGATCCTAGACGTCATCCCCGTCATTCCGCCCGAACTGCGCCCGCTGGTTCCGCTGGATGGCGGCCGTTTCGCGACTTCGGATCTGAACGATCTCTATCGTCGCGTGATCAACCGTAACAACCGCTTGAAGCGCCTGATTGAATTGCGCGCGCCGGACATCATCGTCCGCAACGAAAAGCGCATGCTGCAGGAAGCCGTCGACGCACTGTTCGACAATGGCCGTCGCGGCCGCACCATCACCGGTGCCAACAAGCGTCCGCTGAAGTCGCTGTCTGACATGCTCAAGGGCAAGCAGGGCCGCTTCCGTCAGAACCTGCTCGGTAAGCGCGTCGACTATTCGGGCCGTTCGGTCATCGTGACCGGTCCGGAACTCAAGCTGCACCAGTGCGGTCTGCCGAAGAAGATGGCGCTCGAGCTGTTCAAGCCGTTCATTTACTCGCGCCTCGACGCCAAGGGTCTTTCGATGACCCTGAAGCAGGCGAAGAAGTGGGTGGAAAAGGAACGCAAAGAAGTCTGGGACATCCTTGACGAGGTGATCCGCGAGCATCCGGTTCTGCTGAACCGCGCGCCGACGCTGCACCGTTTGGGTATCCAGGCGTTCGAACCCGTCCTCATCGAGGGCAAGGCGATCCAGCTTCACCCACTCGTTTGCTCAGCCTTCAACGCCGACTTTGACGGTGACCAGATGGCCGTCCACGTGCCGCTGAGCCTTGAAGCCCAGCTTGAAGCGCGCGTGCTGATGATGTCGACCAACAACATCCTTTCGCCCGCCAATGGTAAACCGATCATCGTTCCTTCGCAGGATATGGTGCTTGGCCTCTATTATCTGTCGATGGACCGCGAAGGCGAGCCGGGCGAAGGTATGATCCTTTCGGACATGGCCGAAGTCCACCAGGCGCTCGAAGTCGGTGCCGTTACCCTGCACTCGAAGATCACCAGCCGCGTTCCGCAGACCGGTGAAGACAAAGTCGAACGCATGGTGCGTTACCAGACCACCCCGGGCCGCATGCTGATCGGTGAATGCCTGCCGAAATCGCACACCGTGCCCTTCGACGTGGTCAACCGCCTGCTCACCAAGAAGGAAATCGGCGACGTTATCGACCAAGTCTATCGTCACACCGGCCAGAAGGACACCGTCCTCTTCGCTGACGCGATCATGGGCCTCGGTTTCCGCCACGCCTTCAAGGCCGGCATCAGCTTTGGCAAGGACGACATGATCATCCCGCACGAAAAGGATGGTCTGGTCAATGAAACCAAAGCGATCGTTGCAGACTTCGAACAGCAATATCAGGACGGTCTGATCACCCAGCAGGAAAAGTACAACAAGGTGATCGACGCCTGGAGCCGTTGCGGTGACCAGGTGGCGAACGCCATGATGGACAAACTGAAAGCGACACCGAAGGACGAGCATGGCCGTGAAGCGCCGATCAACTCGATCTACATGATGGCCCACTCGGGCGCTCGTGGTTCGCCGGCGCAGATGAAGCAGCTGGGCGGGATGCGCGGCCTGATGGCCAAGCCGTCGGGCGAGATCATCGAAACCCCGATCATCTCGAACTTCAAGGAAGGCCTGACCGTTCTTGAATATTTCAACTCGACCCACGGTGCCCGTAAGGGCCTCGCTGACACCGCGCTGAAGACGGCAAACTCCGGTTACCTGACCCGTCGTCTTGTCGACGTATCGCAGGATTGCACCATCGTCGAAATCGACTGCGGCACCGAACGCGCGCTCGAAATGCGCGCCATCGTGCAGGGTGGTTCAACCATCGCTTCGCTCGGCGAACGCGTGCTTGGCCGCACCACGGCAGAAGACATTGTCGGCCCCGATGGCAAGGTTGCCATCCCGACCGGCAGCTTGCTTGACGAAGCCGCGATCACCCAGATTGAGGAAATCGGCCTGCAAGCCCTCAAGATCCGCAGCCCGCTGGTTTGCGAATCGAAGGTTGGCGTCTGCGGAACCTGCTATGGTCGCGATCTGGCTCGCGGTACCCCGGTCAATATCGGTGAAGCTGTCGGCGTTATCGCCGCGCAGTCGATCGGTGAACCGGGCACGCAGCTGACCATGCGTACCTTCCACATCGGTGGTGCAGCACAGCTGAACGAAACGTCGAACCTCGACGCTTCGGTCGATGGCGTTGTCACCTATCGCGATCTGCCAACGCTGGTTGACAAGCGCGGTCGCCGTATCGCCATGGCGCGCAACGGTGAACTGATCCTGTCGGACAAGGAAGGCCGTGAACTCGAAATGCACCGTCTGCCCTTCGGCGCGACGCTGGCATTTGAAGACGGAGCCAAGGTGAAAGCGGGTGACCGCCTCGCTGAATGGGATCCGTTCACCATGCCGGTCATCACCGAAAAGCCGGGTATCGTGAAGTTCCAGGATCTGCTCGACGGCAAGACCCTGATCGAACAGACCGACGATGCCACCGGCATCGCCCAACGCGTCGTGATCGAATATCGCGGTGCGGCTCGCGGCAAAAAGGAAGACCTGCGTCCCCGCCTGACCCTGCTTGATGACGATAGCGGCGAAGCTGCGCGCTATCTGCTGAGCGTCGGTACGATGCTGTCGGTTGAAGACGGTACGAAGGTAGAAGCGGGCGACGTTCTCGCTCGTGTGACCCGCGAATCGGCCAAGACCCGCGACATCACCGGCGGTCTGCCGCGCGTTGCCGAACTGTTCGAAGCGCGCGTTCCCAAGGACAATGCGATCATCGCCAAAATTTCGGGCCGGATCGAATTCGTCCGCGACTATAAGGCGAAGCGCAAAATCGCGATTGTTCCCGAGGAAGGTGATCGGATTGAATATCTGATCCCGAAATCGAAGGTGCTCGACGTGCAGGAAGGCGATTTCGTCCGTAAGGGCGACAACCTGATTGCCGGTTCGCCAAACCCGCACGACATCCTCGAAGTGTTGGGCGTGGAAGCCTTGGCCGAATATCTGGTCGCCGAAATCCAGGAAGTCTATCGATTGCAGGGCGTGAAAATCAACGACAAGCACATCGAGGTGATCGTTCGCCAGATGCTGCAGAAGGTTGAGATCACCAATGGCGGTGACACCACTTTGCTGGCCGGCGAACAGGTCGACCGCGAAGAAATGGACGCGATCAACGCCAAGCTGCAGCCGGGCCAGGCCTTCGCCGAAGGCAACCCTGTCCTGCTCGGCATCACCAAGGCGTCGCTGCAAACCCGCAGCTTCATCTCGGCAGCGTCCTTCCAGGAAACGACCCGCGTGCTCACCGAGGCTTCGGTGCAGGGCAAGGTCGATACGCTGACCGGCCTCAAGGAGAACGTCATCGTCGGCCGCCTGATCCCGGCGGGCACGGGTGCCGGCATGAACCGCCTGCGCGTCGCGGCCTCGTCGCGTGAC
>NZ_CALMSV010000136.1 GCF_937872355.1 uncultured Sphingorhabdus sp.
GCCGGCGGGTTCCATTCTGGCTGCTTGGGCGGGGAGGTCCGAAGAAATATTGACCCCCCCCGCCCCCGGCGAAGCCAGGCCGCCCGCGACCCCCGCCGCCACCATGGTCATTTTCCGCAACAATCCGGAGGGCGGCCCGCCGTTGATCCTGATGGTAGAGCGGGTGAAGTCGATGGCTTTTGCGGGAGGCATGGTTGTTTTTCCGGGCGGTAAGGTCGACGATCATGACCGCGCTTATGCTGGCATACTTGACCACGGATTGGACCTTCACGAGGCGGCAGCCCGGCTGGCCGTGATCCGTGAAACGATTGAGGAGGCTGGTCTTGCTCTTGCGCTGGACGGCGTTGTTGATGCCGCCGATTGCGCCGAAGCGCGCGCCGCGCTGTTCGACGGGGCCAGCTTAAAGGAAATCTGCGACGATAATGGCTGGACGCCGCAGCTGAACCAGCTGGTGCCATGGGCACGCTGGCGCCCGCCCAATCTGGAAACCCGCGTGTTCGATACGCGCTTCTATCTGATCGATGCGGGCGACGCGCATCTGCCGGCGGTGGTAGATAATACTGAAAACCGGATGCTGTTCTGGGACAGCGCAGCGGGCGTGCTCGAAAAGGTTGCGAATAAGGAAGTGAAAGCGATCTTCCCGACGCTGCGCAATCTGGAACGGCTCGCACAGTTCGATAGCTTTGCGGACACCGCAGCGCATGCCGCAGCGCATCCGGTGCAATTGATGTTGACTTATGTCGAGGAACGTAACGGCGTGCCGCACATCTGCATTCCCGAAGGCCATGGCTATCCGGTGACGGCCGAGGCGATGACTTCGGCAATGCGCGGCTAGGCGCTTGGCGATTTTCGCGCAGTTGCAGGGGCTGATTGGTGTTGCCCTGATCGTTCTGCTGGCATGGGCATTTTCCGAAAATCGGAAACAGCTTCCCGGCTGGCGCTGGATTGGCGGGGCGTTGCTGCTGCAACTTGTGCTCGCGCTGCTGATCGTGCGTGTGCCGATTGTCTGGGATGCGATCAACGCCGCCAACCATGCGGTGCAGGCGATCGAGAAAGCGACGCTGGTCGGCTCGAGCTATATGTTCGGCTATCTGGGCGGCGCGCCTTTGCCGTTTCCAGTGGCCGAGGGCGCGCAGCCACCACTGATCATCGCTTTCCAGATATTGCCGCTGGTGATCGTCTTTTCGGCAATCTCGGCCTTGCTGTGGCACTGGAAAATCCTGTCATGGATTGTGCGCGGCCTTAGCTGGGCGTTGCAGCGGACGCTCGGCGTCAGCGGTGTGGTCGGTCTCGGCGGGGGAGCTAATATCTTCCTCGGTGTGGTCGAGGCGCCGCTCGTGCTGCGCGCTTATTTCGAGCGGATGAGCCGCAGCGAATTGTTCATGGTGATGGTTCTCACGATGTCGACGATATCGGGTGCGATTCTGATCCTGTACGCGACCACGCTGTCCATGACCGTGCCCGATGCGGTCGGGCACATGATCTCCGCTTCGCTGATCTCGCTGCCCGCTGCGGTGCTGATCGCGCGGTTGATGGTGCCGGGCGATGGCAAGACCGCGACCGACCCGGATGACACCAGCCTCAAATATGATAGCAGCATCGACGCGATCATTCGTGGCACGATGGACGGGGTACAGTTGTTCCTCGCGGTAATCGGCGTGATCATCGTCGTCTTTGCGCTGGTCGCGCTCGTTGACCAGATGCTCAGCGTGCTGCCATTGGTGGGTGGTGAGGAGCTGACGCTGCGCCGCATGTTCGGCTGGCTGTTCGCGCCGCTGATGTGGTCAATCGGCGTGCCGTGGAGCGAAGCGCCAACCGCCGGCGCGCTGATGGGCACCAAGGCGATCCTAAACGAATATGTCGCCTATCTCGATCTAGCGGCGCTACCAGCGGGCGAACTCGGCCCACGCAGCCAGTTGATCGTCACTTATGCGCTGTGCGGCGTCGCCAATCTGGCAAGTATCGGCCTGCTGGTATCCACCATCGGCACGCTTTGCCCCGGACGCCGGGGGGAAGCCGCGGCGTTGGGGATGAAAAGCTGGCTTGCCGGAAACTTCGCCTCCGCGATGACCGGCGCGGTCATCGGGCTGGTGACGGTGGCTTAATTGCTCAACCATCGTCATCCTGAACTTGTTTCAGGATAACACGCGACGGCAATTCGTTGTCCCGAAACAAGTTCGGGACGACGACAAAAAAGGGAAAATCAATCTTCCGGCGCGATGGTGACGACGAGGCCTTCGAGGCTGTCGTTCATCTGGATCTGGCACGACAGGCGCGAGCTTTCGTTGCGGCTGTCGGTCGAATCGAGCAAGTCGTTTTCGTCTTCGCTCATCGCCGGAACCTTGTCGGCAAAGGCGCTGTCAACGAAAACGTGACAGGTCGCGCAGCTGCAGCAGCCGCCGCACAGCGCGAGCAGCTCGTCAAAGCCATTGTCGCGGATCACCTCCATCAGCGACAGGCCATTTTCGGCCTCTACATCGCGCGCTGATCCATTGCGAGAAATGACGGTAATCTTGGGCATGCGGGACTCCCCTGTTCGAAACTGTTTCGCGGGCCTGATAAAAGCGCCCTTACGTTAAGGGAAGCCTCTTTTTGTGGATAGTTTCGCCTCCGGCCTTGGCCTTGGCGAAAGCGCTCCCTATGTCCGCTGCGAATAGCAGCAGGATTCTCTATATGTCGAACGATCGCCACGCCCCCGTCATCATCATCGGCTCCGGCCCGGCCGGCTATACCGCCGCAGTCTATGCCGCGCGTGCGAACCTTTCGCCGATGATCATCACCGGGGTTGAAGTTGGCGGGCAGTTGATGACCACGACCGAGGTCGACAACTGGCCGGGTGACGATGCCGGTGTGATGGGCCCCGAGCTGATGGAGCGGATGAAGAAGCATGCCGAACGCTTCGGCACGCGGATCGAGAATGACTATATCGAAAAGGTCGATTTTTCGAAGCGACCCTTCGTGCTCACCGGAGGCGCAGGAGATTACACCGCCGACGCCGTGATCATCGCGACAGGGGCGAGCGCGCAATATCTGGGGCTGCCGAGCGAGACCGCCTTCATGGGCAAGGGCGTTTCAGCCTGCGCGACTTGTGATGGCTTCTTCTATCGCAACAAGCCTGTGGCAGTCATCGGCGGTGGCAATACTGCGGTGGAGGAAGCGCTCTACCTAGCCAATATCGCCAGCCATGTGACCTTGGTGCACCGTCGCGATAAGCTGAAAGCCGAAAAGATCCTACAGGACCGCCTTTTTGCCCGCGAGAAAGAGGGAAAGGTGACGATCAAATGGAACCACACACTCGATGAAGTGCTGGGCGATGCGATGGGTGTCACTGGCATGCGGATCGCCGCAACTGATGGCAGCGGCACCGAAGATATTGAACTGCACGGCGTCTTCATCGCCATCGGCCACAAGCCCAATACCGGCATTTTCGAAGGCCATCTCGATATGGCAGGCGGCTATATCAAGGTGCGTGGCGGGGCCGAGGGGCAGGCCACCGAAACCAGCGTCCCCGGCGTTTTCGCCTGCGGCGATGTGATGGACCATATCTACCGCCAGGCGGTGACGAGCGCAGGCACAGGCTGCATGGCCGCGCTCGACGCCGAGCGGTTTATTGACGCCAATCTCTAAGATGCAATTTGTTTCATTCGCCTGTAGATCCACCAGACCATGGCGATGAACCCCACGGCGCCGCCAAACATGGCTTTTGTCTCGACTCCTTCACCAACCACCGCCAATGGCGCATCGCTGCCGCTGCCAGCAACGATCCCGGCGTAGAGCACGCCGAACAGGCTTTCACCAACGATTAGCCCGGTCGCGCCTAGCACACCCATGCGCTTGGCGGTCTCGGCATCACGCTGTTTCTCTGCCCATTTGTCGTAAAAATGGCCGAGCGCCGTTCCGACTACGATCATAAAAGTCAGCGCCATTGGCAGGTAAATCCCCATGCCGACGGCAAGCGGATGAAGCCGTTTCTTAGCAGTGCGTATCAGGATTTCATCGACAATGATCACTGCAACCCCGATCAGCGCGCCGAGACCGAGCAGGTTCCAGTCAAGGTCGCCTCCCAAGACGCCCTTTCCGAGCGTCGAAATCAGCAT
Organism: uncultured Sphingorhabdus sp.; assembly: GCF_937872355.1. Taxonomy (GTDB): domain Bacteria; phylum Pseudomonadota; class Alphaproteobacteria; order Sphingomonadales; family Sphingomonadaceae; genus Sphingorhabdus_B. The sequence continues at coordinate 4,098 of NZ_CALMSV010000136.1, forward strand.
CGCTTGGGGAGCAGCTAGCGCATTTTCGCCTGCACCCGGTGCGCCGGTAAAGCCGAACGCCCCGTTTAACAGCCCCAATACTGGCGGTATCGCCACGCTGCCAAAAAGCACGCCGATTATTAGCGCAACCTGTTGGCGCCAAGGTGTTGCACCGACGATCTGGCCGGTTTTGAGGTCCTGCAGATTATCGTTGGAAATGGTCGCAATGCTGAATACGATCGCAGTCGCAAACAGCGCATAAGCGATCAGCGCATTGGTCTGTTCGGGCGTTTCGCCGCGGCCAAAGAAAAAGAGCAGCAGTAACGATACCACGACGACTGCGAGGATACCTACGCCCGATACCGGTGAATTGGATGCCCCAATCAGCCCCGCCATATAGCCGCAGACCGATGCGATGACGACGCCGACGATGACGACGTAGACCAATGTCATGGCCACGAGACCGGTCGATATTCCCGCAAGCGGCGTTGCGCCCAGAAATTGCCATAGCAGCACTGCGATGGGGAAAAGCATCAGAATGCTGATCGCGGCCACAAGTTTGATCGGAATATCGCGGTCAGCCAGCGCCAGCTCGCCGCCCTCGGCTCGCGTCGCAGAGGCTGCCAGCGCACCTTTAAGCCCCTGTACAATCGGACCCACAATCTTCAGTAAGGTCCAGATTGCGGCGACACCCATCGCGCCCGCACCGATGATCCGCGCGTTGTTGCGGAATACATCGGTGGCGATGGCCGCAAGATCGTCGCCTGCAATGCCCTGGCTGAACCAGGGAACGAGCCATAACCAGCTGATCGCGACACCCAGCGCCATAGCAATGCCGACCGATAGCCCAACCAGATGGCCCACACCAATAAATGCCAGGCCGAGCGACGAAGTGACCCCGGTCACGCCCGCGCCGATTTTGAAGAAATGCGCGATCTCGCCCGCTGCCAGCTTCATGGCCGCGAGCAGCGACATGGCGGCAGAAGCCAGCGACGTCATGACCATCAGGCCAAGGCCCTTTCGGTTATCCTCCGACCCCACGCCCTCTGACGAGCCGACGATCAGCACCTCGGCCGCAGCTTTGCCTTCAGGATAAGGAAGGTCCGACCCCGTCACCAATGCCCGGCGCAGCGGCACCGAAAACATCACGCCCAATATTCCACCGGTCGCACAAACGGCGGCTGTGGTCCAAAAGGGAAAGCCCTGCCAATAGCCGAGGATCACCAGGCCTGGTAGAACGAATATGATCGCCGACAATGTTCCCGCAGCACTTGCGATGGTCTGGACGATGTTGTTTTCAAGGATCGTTCCGCCCGGCAACATCCGCAATATTGCCATCGAAATCACCGCTGCAGGAATAGAAGTTGCAAAGGTCAACCCCGCTTTCAGCCCCAGATAGACGTTGGCTGCTGTGAAAATCAGCGTAATAAGGCCGCCAAGGATGATCGACCGGATTGTCAGTTCGCGCATAGTATTCCCTCCGATGCACAGCATGTGCACCGGAAGGGATCGGTCGGCAAGTAAAGCTTAGTTGTTTGCCTTTGCCGGCATGAAGCTGCTCTTGCGGAGGAGAGCTGCCGACAGGATAGCGACCAACAAACCGACCGGCGCAATCTCTGTCAGCGTTATTACCATGCGGAAGAGCGGGTCGGCATATTGGGCCTCAAAAGCCTTCATTTCGGCAGCAAATTTCGCAACCTCCGCCGCCGGAACGCCCGCCGCCTGCTTAGCGGCAATGCTGCTGTCAACATAGGCACGCATGAAACTGTAGTCGGTGGCGTACATGTAGATTTCCCAACCGATCACATAGAACAGCGACGCAACCGCTGCGATGCCGAGTCCCACGCCTGCGGCGGGCCAGAAGCGGATAACGCCGCCGAGTACGGTGTCGCGATATTTTTTCACGCCAACAAACACCATGCTGAGTGCGACCAGCATGATCGAGTAGCCGACGAACACATTATGATCGTCAATCTCCGCACCCATCAGCCAACCGACAAGAAAACTGCTCGCGAGTACAAGCCCGCCAATCGTGCCGTAGACTGCAAGGATCCGTCCCAGGATGTATCTCCTTCAATCTGGACGGATCGGGGCTAAGCCGCCACACCGCGTCAATCTATCGCCCATAAGGGTGATTTGGGGCATTTCGCCCATTTTCACGGCAATATATCCAGCGTCCGCGCCTTGTGGATCGCCTCGGTCCGGTTGGCGGCTTCCAGTTTCTCGAACAGCCGCGCGACATGCGTCTTGACGGTATTGGGGGATATACCCAGCCGCCGCGCAATCACCTTGTTGGCCGCGCCCGATGCGAGCAGATCAAGCACCTCGCACTCTCGCTCGCTAATCCCAAGCGACCGGATCGCCGCATCGTTGCGTTCGAATGCTGGGCCGCGCGGCTGCGGGGTCAGCCGGTTGCCGACCCAGATACCCAGCGCGATGAACATTACCGCGACGATACTGATATATAGCTCTGTGGACCAGGCACGCACCATATGTTTGTAATCGAGCCATTCGAGCAACAATGCCCCGCCTGCCAGCGCCAATCCGTACAGGATGATCACCCTCCACATAAGCGCGAATAAACCACTTGTACTGGTGCGAGGCAAGCACTTGCGGTTGCAACTGTATGATATAGGTAATACAGTAACAGGAGGATCAGCATGGCATTCAATCCCGCAGCGGAAACCGCACGCTACATCGACGCTCTGGGACCGGAGGCGCTGCAAAAAGCTGCGAATTATACTTCAGGTGGGCACTGGATGCTGCTTTGGGGTCTTGCGGTTTCCGCGGTCGTAGCATTGATCATAGTGCGTTCGCGCATACTCGACCGCGTGGCAGTCCGGTTTGAAAAGCGCGGCCGGGCATTCCGGACATGGCTGATCGCGATGGTCTATTTTCTAAGCTCGGCTTTGCTCACTCTACCGTGGACGCTGTACGAAGACTATTTTCGTGAGAAAAGCTATGGCAGAACAAGCCAGCCTTTGGCGGATTTCCTGGTACAAGATGCGATGGGTACGATGCTGTTCAGCATCTTCGGCGGGTTGTTTTTTCTTGGCGTTTACGCGCTCATCCGGCGTACCGGAAAGAAATGGTGGTTGTGGTCGGGTGGGCTTGGAGCTTTTGCCATCGCGGTGACCATCCTGCTGTCGCCTGTGCTGATCGAACCGCTTTTCAACAATTATAAACCTGTTCCGGAAGGCCCTGTCAGGATCGCTCTTGTAGAGATGGGTGCCGAGGCAGGCATAGCCGAAGACAAGATATTGATGTTTGATGGCTCGCGCCAATCGAACAACTTCACGGCCAATGTATCGGGTGTGTTTGGTACCGGTCGCATAGCTATTTCTGACGTCGCACTAAAGCAGGCTTCGCTAGATGAAGTCAAAGCGGTGACAGGTCATGAAATTGGCCATTATGTTCTCGGCCATGTCTGGCGTTTCGTATTCCTTTTTTCCGGTATGGCGATAGTCGGCTTCTTTCTCACCAACCTGATGTATGATCGTGTCGCTTCAATATTCGGCAGCAAAGCGCAAATTGGTGACCCTGAAGGATTACCGATCATCATGTTCACCATGTCGCTGCTATTTCTTTTCGCGCAGCCGTTGAATGGTGTGATTAGAATGGGCGAGAGCGAAGCCGATGATTATTCGCTGCGCACCGTAAATTTGCCCGACGCACTTGCAGGTGCCCTAATCAAAACCGCTGAAAATCGCTATCCACGTCCTTCAGCGATTGAGGAAGCCATATTCTATTCGCATCCGTCGATCGAACGCCGCATTCGCAACGCGATGGAGTGGAAAGCGAAAGGGTTGGAAAAGGCAGTACGGTAGTTTTCATTCCCCTCCCGCAAGCGGGAGGGGAGAAATTATGCCGTCGACTTCTTCTCCAGCCTGAATTTGTGTAGCAACGGCTCGGTATAACCGCTGGGCTGCGCAACGCCTTCATAGACCAAGGCCCGGGCGGCTTTGAGCGCAATGCTGTTGCTTTCCAGCTTTTCGTAAAGCGCATCGCCGGCATTCTGCGCGTCAACCTTGGCTGCCATTTTAGCGAAGGCGGCGTCGACCTGTTCTGGGGTGCAGACGCCGTGAAGCAGCCAGTTGGCGATATGCTGGGAAGAAATGCGCAGCGTGGCGCGGTCTTCCATCAGACCGATATCGTGGATGTCGGGCACTTTCGAACAGCCAATGCCCTGGTCGATCCAACGCACGACATAGCCGAGTATGCCTTGCGCGTTGTTCTCCAGTTCCTGTTGCACTTCCTCGGCAGACCAGTTGTGGCCGCGTGGCGCCGCGGGAATGGTGAGCAGTGCGTCGAGCGCAGGCGTTTCCTTGCTCGCCAATTCCTTCTGCACTTCGAACACATCAACCATATGGTAATGCATCGCATGCAGCGTTGCGGCGGTCGGTGAGGGGACCCATGCGGTGTTCGCGCCCGATTTGGGATGGCCGATTTTTTGCGCCATCATATCCTTCATCATGTCGGGTGCGGCCCACATGCCCTTGCCGATCTGCGCCTTGCCCGACAGTCCGGCGGCAAGGCCGATCTGCACGTTGCGCGCTTCATAGGCTTGGATCCAAGCGCTCGATTTCATGTCCGCCTTGCGGATCATTGGGCCAGCCTGCATCGCGCTGTGCATCTCGTCGCCGGTGCGATCAAGGAAGCCGGTGTTGATGAAGACGATGCGGTCTTTGACGGCATAGATGCAAGCCGAAAGGTTCGCGCTGGTGCGGCGTTCCTCGTCCATCACGCCAACCTTGATCGTGTGCCGGTCAAGCCCGAGTAGATCTTCGACCGCATCGAACAGGTCGTTGGTGAAGGCGCATTCTTCAGGCCCGTGCTGCTTGGGCTTGACGATATAGATGCTGCCCGCGCGGCTGTTGCGATATTTGCCGAGGGCGAGCAGATCGTGCATCGCACACAGCGAGGTGAAGACTGCGTCGAGTATGCCCTCGGGTGCCTCACTACCATCGGGCAGGCGCACTGCAGGGTTGGTCATCAAATGGCCGACATTGCGGACGAACATCACCGAACGGCCGTGGAGCAGTTCCTCATCCCATTCGCGGTCGTCGTCGAGCGCGCGAGTCATGGTAGTGCCGCCCTTTTCAAAGCTGGCGGTCAGGTCTCCGCGCATCAGGCCGAGCCAGTTGGTATAGCCCTTCACCTTGTCTTCGGCGTCGACTGCAGCAACCGAATCCTCAAGATCGATAATCGTGGTGAGCGCGGCTTCAAGGATGACATCGGCGATGCCTGCCTTGTCGGTCTTGCCGACGGGATGATTGCGATCGACGACGATCTCGATGCCGAGCCCGTTGTTGCGCAGCAGGATATCATCACCGCGACGGATGATCGGGATGGCCGGGTCGGCAAGCTGCAGATCGCCGCCATCCCAATCTGCCCAGCTGCCACTGGCCAAGGGAACAGCTTGATCAAGGAATTTGCGCGCATAGGCGATCACCGCATCGCCGCGTTCGGTATCATAACCGCCGGGGCGCGCGGCAGGCGCATCGAGAACATCGGTGCCATAGAGCGCATCATAAAGGCTGCCCCAGCGCGCATTGGCGGCGTTCAGAACAAAGCGGTCGTTGAGCGCGGGCACCACGAGCTGTGGTCCGGCCATGGTCGCGATTTCGGCATCGACATTCTGCGTGCCGATTTTGAATCCGGTCGGCTCAGGGACCAGATAACCGATTTCAGTCAGAACGGCCTTATAAGCCGCCATGTCGGCAATCGGGCCAGGATTGGCCTTGTGCCACGCATCAAGCTTTGTCTGAATCTCATCGCGCTTGGCAAGCAACGCACGGTTGACGGGAACGAAGTGTGCCAGAATATCGGCGAGACCTCGCCATAACGCATCGGCCTGCACACCGGTTCCCGGCAAGGCTTTGGATTCGACAAACTCGACGAGAGCGGAT
>NZ_CALMSV010000137.1 GCF_937872355.1 uncultured Sphingorhabdus sp.
GTGCATCTCAACTACGACGATCCCTATCTGTCGCCATTCGACGAATTCCAGCGCTTCAAGACCCATCCTTCCATCCGTAGCGTATTCGAAGGCGGCAAGCGGCTCGCCTATGGCGCGCGCGCCATCACCGAAGGCGGCTATCAGTCCGTGCCGCGACTGACATTCCCCGGCGGCGCGCTGGTCGGCTGCGCCGCGGGGTTCGTCAACGTGCCGCGCATCAAGGGCGTGCATAACGCAATGGGTACCGGCATGCTCGCCGCCGAGCATGTAGCCGCAGCGCTCGGAGCCGGTCGGGCCGGTGACGAGATCGCCGAGTACGAAAACGCCTGGCGCGATTCCGCCGTCGGCAAGGATCTTTACAAGGTCCGCAACGCCAAGCCGCTGTGGTCGAAGTTCGGCACCATCGTCGGCGTCGGGCTTGGCGGCATCGACATGTGGACGAATACGCTGTTCGGCTTCTCACTGTTCGGAACGCTTTCGCATGCCAAGCCGGACCGCAAGACGCTCGATCCGGCGAAACAGCATCAGCCGATCGCCTATCCTAAGCCCGACGGCAAGATTTCCTTCGACAAGCTGTCCTCGGTGTTCCTGTCCAATACAAACCATGAAGAGGACCAGCCGGTGCACCTCAAGGTCGCCGACATGAACCTGCAGAAGTCCTCGGAGCATGACGTCTTTGCCGGTCCCTCGAATCGCTACTGCCCGGCCGGCGTTTACGAATGGGTCGAGGAGTCGTCGGGGCCGCGCTTCCAGATCAACGCGCAGAATTGCGTCCACTGCAAAACCTGTGACGTGAAGGACCCCAACGGCAACATTACCTGGGTTCCGCCGGAAGGCGGCGGTGGGCCGAACTACGAGGCGATGTACCCCCCTTGGCGTGAGGCAGCGGCGGTATCCGGTCACGATACCGCCATAGTGCGAGGGTTTGCAGGCCAAGTCGGCTGAATCGGCGGCGGCCGGACGATATGCCACTTGATTCGTCAGCCCTTTTCCTTGCGGTTCAACGCCAAAAGCGGCATTGTCGCGGGCCTTAGAGGCCGCTGGGTCGGGGCTGCCCTTGCCGATTGCCGTATACCCGCAAAATCCTGGAGCCAGGCAGGTCGTGATGCTTTCCACCCGTTTCCATCGCTGGGCGACTGCCGTGCTCACCGCCTCCGCGCTGGCGCTGCCCGGACACGTCCTGGCGCAGACCCCCGATCACCCGGCCGACAGCGCGGCGCAGTTTCCGACCAAGAGTGACCTGAAGTCGATGACGACGGCGGGCAGCTATCTGGCCGCGCGCCACGCCAGCGTGGAGCGCGACGCAGGTGCCGCCGCAGCGTTCTACCGCTCGGCGCTGCGCACCGATCCCAAGAACAACGAACTGCTCGACCGCGCCTTCATCTCTTCGCTCGCCGACGGCGACATCGACGAGGCGGTCAAGCTCGCCGACCGTATC
>NZ_CALMSV010000138.1 GCF_937872355.1 uncultured Sphingorhabdus sp.
CCGACGGGGTCGCCATCCTGGCCGACATCCACGACCGGACCTCGCTGCCGATCGCCAGCCTGCCGGCCTGAGCTGTCGGCAGGAAGAACGTCATATGGACCTCGCCGAGGTCGACGAGATTGAGCACCCGTCCCCCCGCGGCCAGCACCTCGCCAGGCTGCGCGACCCGATACTGCACGCGGCCGTCGCGTGGGGATTTCAGCGTGCTGTCGTCGATGTCGGCCTGCAACCGTTCGATGGTGGCCTTCGCAGCCTCGATCGCGGCCTCGGCGTTGATGACTGCCGACTCGGCGGCGCTGATGGCGGCTTGTGCAGCCGCCACCTGCGCCTCGGCGGCCAGGATCGCAGCCTTGCCGCTCTCCATCTTGGCGCGGTTGTCATCGAGCACCTGCTGGGACGTGATCTGCTTCGAGGCAAGCTCATCCGATCGCGCGAACCGGCTGACATTGGCGGCTTGCTCCGCCTTGCGCTGCGCCACGACGGCGACAGCGGCCTGATGCTCGGCCTTGCGTTGCACGACCTGGGCCTTGGCGCTCTCAACCCCGATCACGGCCCGCTTCAGCTGCGCCTCGGCCTCCCTCTTCTGCGCCTCGAGCACCAGAATATCCATACTGGCCAGCACCTGGCCGGCACGAACGAATTCGCCCTCGCCGACGAGGATCTCCTTCAGGCGTCCCGCCGTCTTGGTGGCGATGTCGATATCGACGGCTTCGATGCGGCCGTTGCCGCTCGCGATACCGGCGGGCAGCGCGCTGCTGGCGAGCCGCTGCCAGGCGAGCACGCCGCCCGCCAGGGCCACGGCCAGCGCGACGAGCAGCCAGCGCTCCTTGCCCTTGGCAAACGCCCGCGCGCTTTCGAGAGAGGACTGGAAGGGTTTGGCCATGACAGGTCCTTTTCCGGCAATTGGGCTTCTAGCGCGCTCCTACGGGGCCCCTTCCCGCCGCGCCTTGATTTAAGTCAACGGCCGTTGACTTTGGAGTCCCTACCGTCTATCACAGCCTTGATCCAAGTCAACGACTGTTGACCAGCCGTAGCATAGAAGTTGCGAATGGGAACATCGAACTTTGTGACGGAGCCATGCGCAAGAAGACGAGCAAGCCAAAAGCATCGACGCGGGAGCTGATCCTGCAAGCTGCCATCCTCCGGTTCTCAAAGGCCTCATACGAGGAGGTGGGGCTGCGCGATATTGCCGCCGATGTTGGCGTCGATGTCGCATACGTGCATCGCTGCTACGGCTCGAAGGAGCGGCTGTTCGCAGAGACGATCACGTCCTTGTTCCAGACACGCCGATTCCTGCAGGACAACCGGGTCGACCTCGCGTCTGCAATGACCAGGCGCGCGTTCAACCGAGGACCACGGACATCCGACGAGGTCGCTCCGTTCGAGGTTATTGTGCGATCGCTCATGAGTCCGGCGGCCGCGCCGGTTCTGCGCGACTTCATCCGCAAGGAGGTGATCGATCCGCTTGCCACCAAGCTCGGGCATTCCGACAACCGGAGAACGTCCGTGATCGTAGCTTTGCTGGTCGGCGTCGACATTCTCCGCAACGTGCTTCGGATCGAACCGATGACCGAACGCGAGGGTGGTCCACTCGAGGCCATCCTCGAAGAGGCAATTGCGCTTTTGGCCGAGGGTGAGCGCGATACCGTGCAGCCCCGCATGAATAAAGGATAAGCAGATGGACACCGCCAAGACAGCAGTCGTGACAAAGCCTGGAAAAAGGCCAGCTGCGCCCGCCGTGCCGGCGATATCGCGGCCAATGGGCCTCGAGCCGGCAACCGCCCGGGCCCCCAAGCCTCCGCCGCAGCCGGAAGAAAGCCTGGGCCTCGAGGCGTTCCGCTCCATCGACCGTATGCGCGAGGCGCTCACTGCGCAGGCGACGGGCGGCCTGTCCCCGGCTGCGCTGGCGCTCGCCTTCATGGACTGGTCGATCCATCTCGCGGTGGCGCCAGGTAAGCGTATGGAGCTTGTCTGGAAGGGCAGTGAAAAGGCGGGCCGGTTCGGCGCCCACCTTCTGTCTGCGAGCACGGGCACGCATGCGCCGCCCTGCATCGAGCCGCTGCCCGGCGACAGCCGGTTCACGGCCAAGGCCTGGCAAAAGCCACCCTTCTGCTTCTGGGCGCAGGCCTTCCTGCTTGGTCAGCAATGGTGGCATAACGCAACACGTGAGGTTCCGGGCGTCGCGCCCCATCACGAGGATGTGGTCTCCTTCACCGCGCGCCAGCTGCTCGACATGTTCTCGCCGTCGAACAATCCGTTCGCCAATCCAGAGGTGATCGAACGGACCTTGAAGACGGGCGGAGCGAACTTCATCCAGGGTTATCAGAATTGGTTGGAGGACGTCGGCAGGCTGGCGACCGGTCAGGCGCGGGTGGGCCCCGAGCGCTTCGCCGCCGCCGGCGACGTCGCGGTCACGCCGGGAAAAGCCGTCTACCGCAATCCCCTGATGCAGCTGATCCAGTACGAGCCGACGACCGAGACCGTGCATGCCGAGCCGATCCTCATCGTGCCGGCGTGGATCATGAAATACTACATCCTCGACTTGTCGCCGGGGAACTCGCTGGTGCGCTACCTGGTCAACCAGGGCTACACCGTGTTTTGCATCTCGTGGCGCAATCCGACCGCCGATGACCGCGATCTCACGATGGACGACTACCGGCGCTCAGGGGTCATGGCGGCGCTCGACTGCGTCAACGCCATCGTGCCCGATCAGAAGGTGCATGCCACCGGTTACTGCCTCGGCGGCACACTGATGTCGATTGTCGCTGCCGCGATGGCCCGGGCAGACGATCAGCGTCTCGCCTCCCTGACTCTTCTCGCCGCTCAGACCGATTTCACCGAGCCAGGCGAGCTCGCGCTGTTCATCGATCACAGTCAGCTGCACGTCCTCGAAAGCATGATGTGGAACCGCGGCTATCTGACGGGTGACCAGATGGGCGGCAGCTTTCAGCTCCTGCGCACGAACGACCTGATCTGGTCGCGTCTCGTCCACGACTATCTGATGGGCGAGCGCTCACCGATGTTCGATCTCATTGCGTGGAACGCGGACTCGACGCGCATGCCTTACAAGATGCATTCCGAGTATCTGCAGCGACTCTATCTCGACAACGAGCTGGCTGCGGGCCGTTTCATGGTCGACGGTCGCTCGGCGGCCATTCAGAACATCCGTGCGCCAATGTTCGTCGTCGGCACCGAGCGCGACCACGTCGCGCCCTGGCGGTCCGTCTACAAGATCCACTATCTGAGCGATACCGACGTCACCTTCGTGCTGACGAGCGGCGGTCACAACGCCGGTATCGTCAGCGAGCCGGACCGGCCCAATCGCCGCTTCCGCGTGACATTGAAAAAGGCTGACGACGTCTGCCTTGATCCGGATGAGTGGAGCGCGGCAGCCACGCAGAAGATGGGATCTTGGTGGATCGAATGGAGCGGTTGGCTGGATGCACGCTCGTCGGCCAAACGTGCGCGGCCACCATCAATGGGCGCGCCCGGGAAAGGTTACGCTTGCCTAGGCGATGCGCCCGGCACCCATGTCTTCCAACGCTGAGTCGGCGGCGGGGCGCAGGCTCAAAGGAGAATTTCTGATGTCAATCCCGAGCAGGCTTCTGTCCGGCAAGGTCGGCTTGGTCGCCGGTGTCGCCAATCCGCACTCGATCGCCTCGGGTTGCGCGACCGCGTTCCATGCCGCCGGCGCCGACCTGGCGCTGACCTATCTCAACGAAAAGGCGAAACCGTTCGTCGAACCCGTGGCGAAGAACGTGAACGCCCGGTTGCTGCTGCCTGTCGACGTGGAAAAGGATGGGCAGCTCGAGGCCGCATTTGAAAAGATCCAGCAGACGTGGGGGCGCCTCGATTTCCTCCTGCATTCGATCGCCTACTGCCCCAAGGAGGACCTTCATGGCCGGGTGACCGACTGCTCGCGTTCCGGTTTTTCGCGCGCCATGGACGTCTCGGTTCATTCGTTCATCCGCATGGCACGCCTCGCCGAGCCGCTGATGCGCGAAGGCGGCTGCATTCTGACGGTCAGCTACTACGGCGCAGAGAAGGTGGTCGATCACTACAACATCATGGGACCGGTCAAGGCCGCGCTGGAGGGAACGGTTCGCTACCTCGCTGCCGAGCTTGGACCCAAGGGCATCCGCGTCAACGCCCTCTCGCCAGGTCCGCTTAAGACACGCGCAGCCTCCGGCATCGATCATTTCGATAATTTGATCGACGAAGCCCGCGTCCGCTCCCCGGCACGGCAACTCGTGTCGATCGACGACGTCGGCGCTATCGCCGCCGGCCTCGTCAGTGCCTTGGCCCGCAACGTCACTGGCAACATCGCCTACGTCGATGCCGGCCATCACGTGATGTCGTGAGATTCGACTTCATCGATTCCAACGTCGCTTGCACAGGAACCCTGCAATGACCACTAAGAAACTGGATTGGACACCCGACCTCTCGCTGCCAGCAGGCAAGGGCGCAACCGTACAGCGTTTCACGGCAACGGATGGAGACGACCAGCTCGAGATCGACACCATGCCATGGGGCGAAGGCGATCTCACGATCAACGACAAGCCTATCGCCCATGTGGCCGACGAATTGAGTGGGGGAGACGCCTTCCGCGATCTCGAGGTCATCGCCGAGGAGATCGAGGGTGAGAAGGCGGCTGCCGCCGCCAGAGCGGACACCGGCCGCAAGGCAGGGCAGACGTGATGCAGTACATCGAGAACAAGACGTTCGACGAGCTGAAGGTCGGCGACACAGCAGCGATCACGCGTACGCTCCGGCAGCAGGACATCGAGCTGTTTGCGGTAATGTCTGGCGACGTCAATCCGGCCCACGTCGACGAGGAGTTCGCCAAGTCCGATCTCTTCCACAAGGTCATCGCACACGGCATGTGGGGCGGCGCTCTGATCTCGGCCGTGCTCGGCACCGAGCTGCCCGGTCCAGGCACCATCTATCTCGACCAGTCACTCAGCTTTCGCCGCCCGGTCGGTCTCGGCGACACCGTCACCGTCCGCGTCACGGTGCGCGAGAAAATTCCCGACAAGAAGCAGGTCGTGCTCGATTGCGTGTGCACCAACCAGGCCGGAGAGACGGTGATCAAGGGCGAGGCGCTGGTGATCGCCCCGACACAGAAGGTGCGCCGGCCACGCGCTGTTCTTCCCGAGGTCCATCTGCATGAACGCGGGGCCCGCTATCGCCAGTTGATCGAGGCCGCGCATAAGTGCCAGCCGATCCGAACCGCGGTCGTGCACCCGTGCGACGAGGTCTCGCTCGTCGGCGCACTCGATGCGGCGGCCGACCGGCTGATCGTGCCCGTTCTAGTCGGCCCGCAAGCCAAGATTCGCAAGGCGGCTGACGCTGTTAAACGCAGCCTGCAAGATATCGAGGTCATCGATACACCGCACAGCCATGCAGCTGCAGCGCGTGCCGTCGAATTGGCTCGCGAGGGCCGCGTCGAGGCGCTGATGAAGGGTGCGCTGCACACCGATGAGCTGATGGGCGCCGTCGTCAAGACCGATACGGGCCTCAGGACCGAGCGACGCATGAGCCACGTCTTTGCGCTTGACGTGCCGCACTACCCCAAGCCGCTCCTGATCACGGACGCTGCGATCAACATCTACCCTGATCTCGAGACCAAGCGCGACATCGTGCAAAACGCCATCGATCTCGCCCACGCCCTCGGCATGGCCGAGCCGAAGGTCGCGATCCTCTCGGCCCTCGAGACCGTCTACCCCAAGATCAACTCGACTGTGGAGGCTGCCGCTCTGTGCAAGATGGCCGAACGCGGACAGATCACCGGTGGCCTGATCGATGGCCCGCTCGCGTTCGACAACGCCGTGTCGAAGGAGGCGGCCAGGACCAAAGGGATCGTCTCCGCGGTTGCAGGAGATGCCGACATTCTGGTCGCACCAGATCTCGAAGCCGGCAATATGATCGCCAAGCAGCTGATCTACCTCGCAGGCGCCGACGCCGCTGGCATCGTCATGGGCGGCCGCGTGCCGATCATGCTGACCAGTCGTGCAGACGGCGCACTGGCGCGGCAGGCTTCATGCGCGCTGGCGCAGCTCGTTGTCCATCACAGGACGCGAGGTGCGCAATGACCAGCGCCGTCTTGATACTCAATGCGGGCTCGTCGAGCATCAAGTTCGCGCTCTACGAGACCGAGCGCCTGGAGGTTCTTTGTCGCGGCGCGATCGATGGCATCGGATCGACGCCGCGCTTCACCCCGAAGGGGACAACAGCCGTGCGGCTGACCGAAGCCCCCGCGCTTCCGCAACCCGCTACACACGACAATTTGACGGCTTGGTTGCTGGACATGCTGCGAACGCGTCTGCCGGACGTGACGATCACGGCCGCCGGCCATCGCGTTGTCCACGGTGGCGCCAGGTTCAATGATCCCGTCCGCGTCGATGACGCCGTCATGGCCGAGCTCGATCAATTGGTGAGCCTCGCGCCGCTGCACGAGCCACACAACCTCGCGACCATCCGTGCCGTTACAAAGGCCTGGGGCCAGCTGCCGCAGGTGGCATGCTTCGATACCCAGTTCCACCGCACGCAGCCGCGCCTCGCCCAGATGTTCGCGCTGCCGCGCGAGCTGACCGACGAGGGTGTGCTCCGGTACGGCTTCCACGGTCTGTCCTACGAATACATCGCCAGCGTCCTGCCGGAGCATGCCGGCCCGCGCGCCGATGGCCGCGTGATCGTCGCCCATCTCGGCAACGGCGCCAGCATGTGTGCGATGAGGAATCGGCGGAGCGTGGCCAGCACGATGGGGTTCACGGCGCTGGACGGTCTCATGATGGGCACGCGCTCCGGCGCGCTTGATCCCGGGGTGGTCCTACACCTGTTGCAGCAGAAGGGCATGACACCAAACGAGGTTGCCAACCTGCTCTATAACAAGTCGGGGTTGCTCGGCGTGTCCGGGATCAGCGCGGACGTCCGCGACCTCGAGGACAGCAATGATCCACCTGCTGCCGAAGCGCTCGATCTTTTCGTCTACCGCGCCGCCCGCGAGCTCGGTGGGCTCGTTGCCATCCTCGGCGGACTCGACGTGCTCGTGTTCACGGCCGGCATCGGCGAGCACTCGGCGTTCATGCGGCGCCGCATCTGCGAGCACTTCGGCTGGATGGGCGTCGACATCGATGCCGCGGCCAACAGCCGGGGCGCAGCCCGCATCAGCGCCGCCACCTCACGGGTCGACGTGCTGGTCATCCCAACTGACGAGGAGTTGGTGATCGCGCGTGCCACGCGTCGGCTGGCTCTCGCGGAAGGAGTGACCCCATGATCGTCATCACACGCAATGGCAAGACCACAGTCATCACCGGCTGGCGCGCCTGGCTGGTTGGCACTGTAGTCTTTCTTGCGGCGTGGTTGGTATTCGCCGTCCTCGTCTTCTTTTGGATCGGCGCGGCCCTGACCCTGGCCATCGTGGCGCTGCTCGCACTGCCGGCCCTGCTCGTTGTCGGCGTTATCCAGATGTGGCTGGGCGGTCGCGCACGATGACCTCAAGAGAGCCGTATCTCACTCAAGAGAGAGCCCCGCTCAGACCTTCAGAAACTGCACCATTAGACAGCAACGCTGCGACAAAGGATACGAAATGCGGCCTCCTCACCGCGAAACCCATCTGATTGATCGTGTCGGCTGGCTCCGTGCTGCTGTCCTGGGTGCCAACGATGGCCTCATCTCTACGGCCAGCCTGATCGTTGGCGTCGCGGCTGCCTCGCCGTCACGCAACGAGGTCTTGGTAGCCGGAGTAGCAGCAGTGGTGGCGGGCGCCATGTCCATGGCTGCGGGCGAGTACGTGTCAGTGAGTTCTCAGGCCGATACCGAAAATGCCGATCTTGCGCGCGAGAGGCGAGAGCTTGCGGAGCAACCCGAGGCAGAGTTGGCTGAGCTCGCGCAGATCTACGTCGATCGCGGCGTCGAGGCTGACCTGGCTCGAAAAGTGGCACAGCAGATGATGGCGAAAGATGCGTTCTCAACGCATGCTCGTGACGAGCTTGGTCTGGCGCCGCATGTGACCGCACGTCCCGTGCAGGCTGCGTTTACGTCGGCCTCGACGTTTGCCGCAGGTGCGGCATTCCCATTGGTGGTCGCATTGCTGGCGCCGACGCGCGGGCTAACGTGGATCGTATCAATCGCTTGTTTGATCGGGCTTGCGGCACTTGGTGCCATTGGGGCGCGCCTCGGTGGATCGAGCATCTTGAAGCCAACGCTTCGCGTTACGTTCTGGGGCGCGGTCGCCATGGCAGCGACCGCGATCATCGGCGCGCTGGTTGGACGCGCCGTATAGTTGACGGTCGGCCACAGTCATCACAATACATATGCATGTAGTCCGTAGGCGGTGTAACCATGGAATTGCTCAGCATTATCATTGCGCTCATATTCGTCGCTTCTGCGCTTCAGCCGGTTATTCAAGGACGGCTGCTGGCGGCGAGGAGAGCCAATCAGATAGCAGCGATCGAAAAGGAGCGGGGGTCGCGCGTCATAACGATGATCCATCGTCAGGAGACGCAGAACCTGTTGGGCTTTCGGACGAGCCGCATGATCGATCTCGAGGATGCCCAGCAGATCATTCCAGCGATCCAGGAAACTCCGGCCGGCACGCCCATCGACCTCATTCTGCATACGCCAGGCGGGATGGTGCTGGCCGCGATGCAGATCGCGCGCGCCGTCAAGGCTCATCCGTCAAGAGTCACCGTGCATGTGCCGGTCTATGCGATGTCGGGGGGCACGCTGATTGCGCTGGCGGCCGACGAGATCATCATGGATAATTTCTCGGTGCTCGGCCCGATCGATCCGCAGATTTCCGGTCTGCCAGCCGCGAGCCTTGTGGAGGTGAAGAAAGAGAAGCCAATTGCGGAGATCAGTGACTTGACGCTGGTGCTAGCCAACATGGGTGAAAAGGCTCTGCGCCAGGTCAAGGCGGGCGCCGTTGAGCTCATCGGCGATAGGATGCCAGCAGAGCAGGCAGCAAGCCTTGTCGACAAGCTCGCAGGCGGTCAATGGACACACGACTATGCGCTGACGGCCGAAGAAGCGAAGCTCATGGGCCTCAATGTCAAGATCGGCATTCCGGCATCGATCCTAAATCTGATTCGCCTCTATCCTCAGCCAATCCGCCATGCACCAGCGATCGAGTTTCTGCCACAAAACCCTGCTCGTAGCCCCGAAGCGCCTCGACCAGCGAGCGCGCAATGAGCGCAGCGCTGCTCGCACTGCCGGCCGTCATGCTCGTCGACCTCCTGCGGATGTGGATGAGCAAGGACCATCGATCATGAGCGCACCAACCCCTCCAGAAGGTTCTGCCGAGCCGTCGGGAAACTCCGAGGTGAGGGCCATCCTCGCCCGCATGCGCAGCCTTGAAACCGAGCTCGATGCGGCATTCGAGCGGGCACGCGCCGAGCTGCGGCTGCGTATCGAGCGGGATCGGGTCGTCTTTGAGGAGCACATCCTCAAGCGTCATCGCGAGCTTAAGATCAGGCTGCTCGACTACGTCCGCGGCGCGCGGCTTATGGTGGTTGTGACGGCACCATTCATCTATGCCGTCATCGTCCCAATCGTCATCCTGGATCTGTTCGTGACGCTCTACCAGGCCACTTGCTTTCCCGTTTACGGCATCTCCAAGGTCCGGCGCCGTGACTACATCGTCTTCGATCGGCAGAACCTCGCCTATCTCAACGCGCTCGAGAAGCTGAATTGCGCCTATTGCT
This sequence comes from uncultured Sphingorhabdus sp., assembly GCF_937872355.1. Classification (GTDB taxonomy): domain Bacteria; phylum Pseudomonadota; class Alphaproteobacteria; order Sphingomonadales; family Sphingomonadaceae; genus Sphingorhabdus_B. The sequence goes on from NZ_CALMSV010000138.1 coordinate 9,705, forward strand.
CCTATGCCAACGGCCTGTTCGCCTACGTGCGGGAGATCGCGGCACGCACCGAGCAGTATTGGTGTCCCATCAAGCACGCGCGGCGATTGATCGCTCCGCACGCCCACTATGCCGACTTCGTCGCCTATGGCAACGCCGAGGAGTATCACCGACAGCTGGAGGTGCTACGGAGTAAACTCGCCGCCATGGAAAACGCTTCAGATGGCGACCCAAATCTGCGAACCTGACATTGTGTTTTATCCACCAGTCTCGTCCACGAGTGTCCCTGCTGCGGAGCAGCCCATCGTGCGATAGTGCCGCGTGATGGACGATTGCGCGTGGCGTCCGCTCAATCAAAATTTCGGCGCGCCCTTTTGCCAAGGGTACCCGCTCCGCGCAAGCGCCCTGGCCCGCTGGAAAAGCGCCTGCATGTAGTCGCGGTCGAATGCTTCTTTCGAGGGCTCGTTGAAATCCGGCGGAATTCCGGCGAGGTTGAATTCGGCGTTCGCGCGCGACGCGGTCTGATAGATGCGGGCGAGATCGCCCTGGCTCTGGTTCAAGATGAGCGTGCTCAGCGTACGTCCACCAATTGCAATCGTGGTGGCCTTCGCGGGTTCATACGCCGGCCCGAGCTTGGCATTCCGGATGACGTAGATGCGCCGCAGCGGCGGTGCTTCATAAAAGCGGTCGAAGTCGGTCAGTGGCAGTTGGGTCGGCACCAGAAAGACTTGGCGCGTCGGACCACCATCGACATGCATTTCTTCGAAACGATGGCCGCCGGCTACAACCTCGATGTGAACCGGCGGGAACACGCCAGGGATCGAGGCTGATGCGAGGACGACCTTGTGGAACAATGCCAGTGCCTCAGGCGTGCCGCGCGCGGCGATCTCGCCCATATTCCAGATCACCGGGCGCTGCGCATCGAGATTGGTAGTGCCGATCAACAGCATCCGGCCCTGCCTGTACTCGCGCGCGATCGCCCTGAACATGCGCTGGTCGACGTACTTGGCGATGAGTTCGGCGAGCGGTGCACTGTCGGCGAGCGCCGTTCCACCAAACAGCCCGGTCACGACCTGCTTTCGGAGCAGGTCTTCCGTCGCGTAGAGCGTGAACATCTCACGCAGCTGCCGGTCATGTTCCCGGCCCAGAAAGGCGAAAGGAGCGATGAGCGCGCCCGCGCTGACGCCAGTAACAACCTCGAAACGCGGGCGCGTGCCGGCGTCGGACCATCCAACGAGTAGGCCGGCACCAAACGCACCATCAGCGCCGCCGCCTGAGAGCGCCAGCATGTTGACGATGGGGCGGCCACTTTCGCGCGTAGGCGCCACTGCAAAACGCCCCATTCCGGGCAGCCGCGCGTGCGGGATCGCGGCGGCATCACGCGGCGCGACGTCGCCCCACCCGCGTATGCCGTCCAGGCCCGCAACGTCGGCCTTGTCGACGAGTGCCAGCGGCACCGCATTGCGCGCCACGCCGACGGCACAACCGGTGAGGAGCGTCGCGGCCAGCAGTACGCCGCCGAGACACCGCACCTGTCCGAGAAATGCATGCAAACCCATCATTCCCCCGGATTCACATCGCTCAATCGGATCAGGCGGTAGCCGTTTCGTATAGCATGCGCTTGCAGCGGCGCATGCCGCCGGAATGCCACGCGCGACGTGTTTCGAGCCCGATCCGCGCGGATCGCCGGCGAATTGCGATCAGGGCGAGCGCGTCGGTGGTCCAACTCTTCGATCTAAATTCGGCCATGAGCGTCGCGCGCTGTGTTTTGGCCGGCTGAGATCGCACGCCATCTGCAGGCTCATGCGACATCGTGACGTCTCACTCTATCGCAAGAGAAATGTGGGGAAGATTGAGGGGTGCCACTTCGGCGAGGGCATATTTTATAGAAAAAATGCTTACTCAAAGTCTTGGTGGAGCCGCGGGCCGAAGTTCTCGACTTTGCACTGCTGCGGGGTAGGCAGAGTATCAAGGTCCATGGAACGACCTGTGTTCAAAGACCCGGCAGGCGGTCCTGCTCTCGCGTCATCGGCTCGGAGCCGTACTTTCCTGCCAGGTCGCGCACGCGGCGGGCCATCAGGTCGGTCAGAGCGTCGAGCGTCTTGTCGCTCATACCTTCGGACTTGCAGGCCGCGAGGAGTGAAGCGGCTTCGTCGGGCAGCCGGGCGAGAATATCCCGGATGTGTGCCATCATCTGGTCGGCGCTGTAACCGCACTTGCGAGCTTCGTCCTGCCAATGGCGGGGGAAGATCTCCTGAAAGAAATACATGCGATCAACGCTCATGGCGAGGCGGTCCTCCCGCTTGTTCTTCGAGTAGGGAAGCCAGCTCGCGATATCGTACAAGGGGGCGAGGCGATAGCGTCCGCCGGCCGCCAGCAGCAGACCGTAATTTTTGCCATGAGCGTCGGTGCCGGCGATCACGAAATTGTACGCGCACGCGCGCATGAAGCGGTCCCGGTCCTCGCTCGGCCGACCAGAGCCCGAGAGCAGCTCCATGACCTGACGCATCCCGGGGCCGCCATCACGCTGATACTTGTTGCGCGGATCGACCATAAGAGCCTGACAGCAATCCTCCTGGTGGACGCGATGGACCTCTCCGCCAGGGCTATCGATTGGCAGGACGCGCTTGCCGGCAAGACGGCGGCGGTCGTAGCGCTCGACGACGACGACCGGGATGTCGCCGAAAACCTCGACCCACGTTCGTGGTGCCGGCAGCGACAAGCGCGGGGCGAGGCGCTGGCAGAACATCTCGTTCTCGACCTGTCCTTCGAGGCCCGTGATCGGCGGCTTGAGAATATGGGTCGACGGCGTCCGTCCGCGCGGCTCGTACCATTTGTCGTTGACCCGATATAGCGCTTTCTTCCGCTGCGCTCCAGCCAGAGAAAACTGTCCGCCGCCCTTGGTGAACTGAGTCGCACCGGGATCGCGAACGAGAGCTGCAAAGCTCTCCGCGAGAACCTCGCGGGAAAGAGGCGTGATGCCTTCACGCCTCCTGAGTGCGTCCGCGTGCGCGGGCGAGACCATCTGGATGGCGCCCTGCAAGTCCTCACCGACTTCCGAGAGCAGGGCGAAGGGATTGCGCGGACTGACCCCGAAACGCTTCCCCCAGTTCGTCAGGGTGTCGTCGTTGTCCGGAAGCAAGCCCCACATGAAGGGGCGGATGGCCTTGTCCACGTGCTCGGCGACGGACAACGGCATCGAGACCGACAAGGGGATGGCGCTAGGCGCCTTACGGTATGCATCGCCGTAGGTGAAGTGGAACTTACCGCGGCTGTCCTGGGTGACCTCGCCGATCTCCGCACCGTCGATGAGGACCATGAGGGTCTTCGTCATCGGCGCCCCCGTTTCGTCACCGCAGGCGTGCGAGGCTCCCTGAGGGCCTTCGGAGTAGAGAGGCCGGTATCTGCGATATCGTCGATATCGATGGTGTCGGTCGGCGTCTCGACGAGATCGCCGCCGTCGATCGGACCATCCGTCTGTGCCGTCAAGGTGATATCGAGTTCGGCAAGCGCACGCAGCACGAGATCGAGCCGGGCCGTCGGTTTGCCGCCCTCGAACTCGTTGATCCAGAGCCGTGAGACGCCGAGCCGCCGGGCAAGGTCGTCCTGGCTCATGGACCTCGCTTTGCGGGCTGCCTTGACCAGCAGACCGATGTCGCTCGGGCGGCGAATGAACACATCGACTCCTTGTAAGCGATCGCTTTCCTTCTGGCATTGTATGCGAACGCTTACAAACAAACAATGAAAGTTTTCGCTTACATTCTACAGATGTAATCGATCGCTTACATTGACTACGAAAGGGCGGCAGCGCGTGCGCTCGCCGCGCTGCCGATCAGGCGCATCAACTCGGCCTCCCACAGGGCCAGGGCTTCGCGCTTCTCCTTGTCATAGGCATAGCGGTTGTAGACGGCTTCGGTGATGCCGCGGCTCTGCGGGCTGTGGTTGAGCACGAGCGAGCGGACGTGGACCGCGATGCCGAGCCGAGCCATCTCTGTACCTACAGTGCGCCTGAGATCGTGTGGAGACACGGTCGGGATCTTCAGCTCGTTGACCAGCCTCGCCATGGCTCTCGTGATCGACAGCGGCGTGAGGTGTGCGCGCGGATTGTCTGCAGAGGCGAACACGTAAGGGCTTTTCGCCGGCGCGGCGACGATTGCCCGGACGAATTCCTCGCAGGCATTGGGACACAACGGCACGCGATGCAGAAGGCCATTCTTGGTCCGCTCGCCGGGGATGGTCCAGACGGGCTCCGGCCCGTGCAGCTCGAGCTCGGATTTGAGAGCGCCCACGACCTCGGTCCTTCGCTGCCCGGTCAGGAGCAGCAGACGCAGGATGGAGCGAGTCGAGGGCGAGAGAATGCGGCCCTTCTCTGCGCGCGCCATGTGCTCGACGGTCATCGTCTCCATGTGGTCCAGGGCATTCCAGAAAACGTTGATATTGACGCGCGTGAGAACGCGCTCGCGCGGCTTGCGGGCGGCAGCCTTGCGCATCCGGGCGACAGGGTTGAACTCGAGCATGCCTTCATCGAGCCCCCAGTTGAAGATGCGGCTCAAGAGAACCATGACCCGGTTGGAGGTGAGCGGGGTCGCCTTCTTGGCCACCACGTCCCGGAAGCGGCCGAGATCGAGGCGCGTCAACTCTCGCACTTTGCGTTTGGCGAATTCCGGCTTGATGTGGCAGCGGAAGGTGATCTCGTCCGTTGGTGCCCGCGCCAACTTCAAGGTGGCATAGCGCGTGTGCCACTCGTGGAAGAGATCGCCGACGGTCATCTCGTCGGCGCCCCGGAACTCGCGCCCGCCGTGCGGGTCTCGCTCTTTCACGTCCACTTCGACGTCAACGGATTTGGCCCTCTCTGTGGCGGTCGCGAGCGGCGTCGAGGTCGCGTCGCCGATCCGGTACCACCGCTCTCGCCGGGTCTTGCCGGACCCGATCTGGTAGCGGGCGTACCAGGTGCGAACTCCGCTCGGGCTGACGTAGAGCCAGAGCCCCGGCACGCCTTCGATCCGGTAGCGCGTCTTTTTCCCGTCGACCGGCTTGGCGGCAAGGATCTGCCGGTGATTGGCCTTCAGAGTGGGCATGACGAGGCACCCCTGACCTCTTTTTCATGCAGTTCTGACTTTCACCCGTTCACGCAGGGTTCACGCAGAAATGCATCGCTTGACGTGTTCGGGGGTTGTCGCAAGACGCCGATGAAATGTCAATTTATGCATGTATTTCCTACGCTTGATTGACACATGGCGGAACATACCAAAATATCGAAAAACATGCCTGAGGCAAATCGCACTGCAGAGGTCAGGGGTTCGATTCCCCTCGGCTCCACCAATAAAATCA
>NZ_CALMSV010000139.1 GCF_937872355.1 uncultured Sphingorhabdus sp.
TGAATGTTCCGAAATATAAAGGACTCACGCGACGCAGCGGAAAACGAACCGTTTGGAACGGCGTGGTCCGTGAAGACAAGGCCGCCTTGGACATTCCGCTGCGCTGGAAGAAGCCGCGAAAAATCTTCGTTAACTCGATGTCTGACCTGTTTCATGATCGGGTGACGGACGCCTTCATCCTGAGAGTCTGGGCCGTCATGCGTGCCACGCCCCACCATCACTATCAGATCCTTACCAAGCGTCCGGAGCGGATGGGGGCGCTGGTTCGCTCCAAGATCGGCGAAGTTCTGCCGAACGTATGGCTCGGCACCAGTGTCGAGAGCGCCAACGTCGCGGGTCGCATCGATCATTTGCGCACCATCCCGGCTGCAATCCGTTTCATCTCATTTGAGCCGCTGATCGGTCCGGTAGGGTCAGTCGATCTTCGCGACATCCATTGGGCCATCGTCGGCGGAGAAAGCGGAAGATCGGCTCGCCCGATCCGTGAAGATTGGATCGATGAAATCTTCGATCAGTGTGCGATGCACAACACCGCGTTCTTCTTTAAGCAGTGGGGGACATGGGGGAAAGACAACAAGCGTCGTTCCAAAAAGGCCAATGGGCGCGTATATCGCGATCAGGTCTGGGACGAAATGCCGAAGGCTTCGCTCGCGCTCTGAGAATGACGCCTCTGGATAGCAGGATTCATTCGGAGGCGAATGTCGAAAAAGCCGTATTCATGGGTCGCAGGCGCGGTTCTTGAGGAGCACTCAAGACGCAAGCACAAGGTCATCGCCGAATACGTCGCGCGATATCTGACCGTGCGCTGCCAGCTTCCTCAACAGTCCCGGTTTCGTCTTGCCATTGTCGATGGTTTTGCAGGCGGCGGCCAATACAAGTGCGGCAGTCCCGGGTCTCCGCTGATCTTTATAAACGAGCTTCGTGTCGCGACGGAGCAATTCAACATCAAGCGTCAGGCCGAGGGGATGTCGCCGCTCGACATCGAATGCCTGCTCATCCTGAACGACTTCGACAAAGAGACTGTCGAGCTGCTGAAAACGAATGCCGCTTCGCTCATCGCCGAAATCAAGGAGAACGTGCCGAAGCTTCACCTTCGCGTCGAGTATCGGAATGAGAAGTTCGACGAACTCTATCCCGAGGTGAAGCAACTGCTCGAGCGCGGCAGCTATCACAACGTCCTCTTCAATCTGGATCAATGCGGAACAGGCAGCGTCGAAATCAACACGATCGGCGACATCGTCGCGTCGTTCACGTCGGTTGAAATCTTCTACACATTCGGCATCCAGACGTTGCTGACGTTCCTGCATCAGACGGACCGGGGCGCGCTGGCCAGGCAGCTTGCGCCGTTTGGCGTCAGTCCGGATGATCTATCGCAACTCGATGGTTTGATGACCAAGGACGCTTGGCTTGGCGCAGCGGAACGCATCGTGTTCGAGTCGTTTCGGCGCTGCGCGAACTACGTCAGTCCATTTTCCATCCACAATCCGGACGGATGGCGTTATTGGCTTATCCACTTCGCAAATTCGGTTCGTGCGCGTCAGGAATACAACAATATCCTGCATCAAAACAGCAGCGCCCAGGCACATTTTGGCCGGTCCGGTTTGCACATGCTGTCTTACGACCCGAGTGAAGCCGACAGCATGCTCTACATGTTCGATGCGGCGGGAAGGGCGGAAGCAAAAAAGCAGCTTCACGATGATATTCCGCGGTTCATCACAAATTACGGCGATGCAATTCCGGTCGGTGAGTTTTACGCCAGCATCTACAACGCGACCCCGGCTCACATGCACGACATCAACTCAGCGATCATCGAGAATCCGGACCTCGAGGTTATCACCGAACAAGGCGGCGGGGAGCGCCGCAAAGCCAACATGATCAAGACCAGCGACATCCTGCGCTTGAAACAGCAGCGCAGTTTCTTTCCGTTTTTCTTTGAAAATCAAAGCAGGGTAGCGAAGAAATGACGCACGCCATCGTGGTCGCATAACGATTGGTGCCCGAATGGCGGATCATCGGAATACGCTCGCCCTTGTCGCAGCCGCTGCCACCCTGGCGCTTGTATTGGGGTTTGCCTATGGCGCCACCTTCAATGGTGGTTGCGAGCAGATCAAGGATGCTCAATGTGGTTGTCTCGAATGGTGGTTTTCCCGCTACCAGACGTTGATCGCCATGTTTGGCGCGATTTTCGTTGCTTGGCTTAGCGTCCAGCCTGTTCTGAAGCAGCTCAAGCTGTCCTCGGTGCAGACCGCTGTCGCTTTGCAACAGGTTCACGCAGATCGTGAAAAACGGCTGGAGAACTGGCTCAAGCCAGAATTGGCCGCGCTGGAAAAACTGTCCGAAGACCTGGCGCGTGGCTATTATGAACGTGAGGATGACCATGGGGTGCTTCCTCACTGGGTATGGGATATGAACCAAACGGTCGACAGCACCCGCGGCCGTTTAATTCGGCGGCAGGACAGAAACTTCGGGCCTGCGGAGATAACAGCCGCCCGTCAAAACCTCATCGACATTCTCGGGCGGCTCACCAAGTGCATGTCAGACTACAATGGGTCTGTCTACGCTGACGATCCGGAGTACGATTTCTCCGACGACGACCGGGCGAAGATTGACGCAGCCGAGACCAAAGCGCGGGAATATCTGCCGACCCGAATTGACGAGGCGTCAGTGGCGATCAAGAAATTCGCTGAAGCTGTGGCAGCGGACCTTCGGGAGTTGCGTTTGAAGCGTCGGCTCTATGATCAGATGGTGGCGAGCGCCAACCTTCCGGCGGAGAAGTTGGAATAAGGCGTCTGGGATCGCGTGAGACAACCGGCGATACGGATTCTTATCCGCGACGCGAATCAAACATGCGAGAGCTGTTCTCGCGAGGATTTCTGAAATGGCCGCTGATCGCCCCCGCCGGGTTTTCCTTGATGCGAACGTCGTGATCCGGGCCGGCAAGCCGCCCGGCGGTCCGCTGATCCCGCGGGTCGCTGATCTGGTAGACGCCGGCTATATCAAGGTTGTCACGACCGATCTTACAAAAATAGAGATCGCAAAAAACCATGGGGCTAACGATTTCGAGGTCATCGGCGACCTGACCAGGAGACGAGTCCGCGACCTGGCTGATGAGATTCTCGCCGTTAAACTCCCGGAGATTTCTCCGGTTGAACTGCAGCAAAGACTGATCGAGAAGTATCATGCTGCGGTGGAGCAGATGTTCAGCTCGCTGCGAGCGGAGACGCTTTCGATCGATAGTGTGAAGCCGTCCGTCGTATTCGACGCATACGCGCGCAGGACCGGCCTGTTTGGCGACGACGCCAAGAAGGATCAATTTCCAGATGCCTTCATCTTCGAAGCCCTAAAAGCGACTGTCACGAAAAGCGATCCGCTGACGATCGTCTCGGACGACAAGGACTTTGCGGCGGTCATCAAGAACGCTGAGCATATCACCGGGCTGAGATCGATCGCGGATCTCTTCGCCAAGCTCGGGCTGACAATCGAAGCGGCCCCGGACGTCAACGATTTTGTGGATGACAATCGCGATGCGATCGTCGGGGTCGTTCATGAAGAACTCAATCAGTGGGGATTGCAGGTCAGCGATGTTGACGATGCAGAAATCGACGAAGCGGACGTGGAAAATGTGAACTTTCTCGACTTCAGGACATTTCGGACGATCGGCCCAGGCAAGGAGATTCTCGTCGTCGGGCGCATCGAGATGGACGTCAAAGTCTCCTACCACCATCCCGATTGGGACACCGCCACTTACGACAGCGAAGACAAGGTACTGCTGCCGCACCACACGGTGGAAGGCGAGAAGAACATAGATGTAGAAGCCAATTTTAGTATGACCCTGACCGTCGACAAGCACGGCAAGCCGACATCGGTTGCTGAGTTCTCGTTCGACGACGATGATTTCGTCTGGGTCGCGATCGGGCCAAACGACTTCGACTACAAATAGGTGTTTCGCGGCTCGTGAAATGGTTAGATTTCGCGCGGTGCGTACACGTTGTCCGGGTAGGGAAGCCTTTCGTTGACACGCCGTAGGAGCACAAGATAGCCCCGCATAGCCAGTTGGAGTTCGGCGCCATCACCCAGGGGCTTGTCTTTGAAGGCGTGAATGGTGTTGCGCCGCTCCTGCACCAGATCAACGAGGGCATTCCCGTCAGCGCCGATGAGGTCATGCTCTTTCACGAAGATCTTCAGAGGCTGGAGCGTAAGTCCGTCAGGACTGAAAGCCTTTTGCTTTTTGTGATCGAACGCATTTGCCTTCTTGAGCACGTCCAGGTCGGCTTTGTAGTCCATGTAAAACACCGACAGGAGGAGTTTTAGCGTTCCTTCGAGCAGACTGCCGAGGTTCGACTAGGCGAGAATGAGTTCTCCGTCCGACAGCGCAGTGGAGGGTTCACGTAGCCACAAACGCAATGTCTTTGACAGCGACGCCTGCCAGTCGAGGCGGCTCTTGGTCAGCAGGCCCGCGGCTTCAACAGGCGCCCAGCCGTTGCTTGCTGCCCAAAAGGTCGCCAAGCCGCTGTTCAGTTTTTCGATCCGGGAAACGACGTCCTCGATTGTCATGCGTGACTTATCCGTCGCCAAGCCGAATCGGCCAGCCGTCGATTGGCAGGCCAGAGCTTTACGATCTGACGCAGCCCTCAGGCAACTCGGGGTTCAGAGGGCACGTCGTCAATTGGGGCTTATTGCGGCGCAGCATAAGTGCCGCACGTACGGTCCGACAACCCAGCGGGAGGCGAGATTCAGTGCATCCGCGAGTTCGTGAAACTAGAATGTTCGCGTGATAATCGATTCGATCTATCCCACCGTAGCTACGGACGATTTTGCGCGTCGCTTCTCGCAGCGCGGCGGAAATCTCATGTGGCTGCTCGGGGCTGGCGCTTCGGCGGCCGCCGGCATTCCGACGGCGTGGGACATGATTTGGGAATTCAAGCAGCAACTTTACGTCAGCCAGCGCCGCGTTTCTCCGAAACAGGTCGCCGACCTCGCCAATCCGGCCGTCCGACGTGAACTGCAATCGTTCATCAACGACCTTGGCAGCTTACCCGCGCTCGGTTCGCCCGACGAGTACGCGGCGCTCTTCGAGTCCGTCTATCCAAGCGAGGCAGACCGTCGCACGTACATCGCTGCAAAGATCAGCGGCGCGAAGCCCTCCTACGGGCACATTGCGTTGGCGACACTGATGAAAGGTGCGCGTTGTCGTTTAGTCTGGACCAGCAACTTCGACCCTCTAGTCGCCGACGGCTGCGCGAAGGTTTATGGCGGGACCGGCCAGTTGACCACTGTGGCGATAGAGACCGGCAGTCTCGGACGGAACGCCATCGACGAAGGGCGCTGGCCCGTCGAGGTCAAGCTTCATGGCGACTTCCGATCGCGCCGGCTCAAGAATACCGGAGATGAGCTGCGCGAACAGGATGCGAAACTCAGAACCCTGCTGATCGATAGCTG
>NZ_CALMSV010000140.1 GCF_937872355.1 uncultured Sphingorhabdus sp.
TTGCAAGGCATCGTTACCCAAACGGACATCATTGCCAGTCTGATAACAAAGGCGGTCACGCTCAATACAAAATGAGGGTGTCACCTTTGGCTGCTGCTTCGGAGGCAGCCAAGCGTGCAGCTCCACGGATACCCCGGCATGTCGGCCTTTAGGCTACAGCTTGGCTGTCAGACGCCGCGACCAGCTTATCGACCTTGGCGAGGAAAAAGCGCTCACTCCACAGATCAACCGATTTGAGATCGGCGGGACGCAGGAAGCGCTCGACATCCTTTGCCGCTTCCTTCCACTCGATCCGAGTGATTGCGCCAGAAAGCGCAGCCTTCAACCATGACATATCGACGTGGAGCGACCCGTCACCGGCCCATGGCCCTGCCTGAACGAGCGCGTTTTGCAAAAGGACGAAATTGGGTTCGAGCCCGCGCGAAACATACCAGGAGAAGTCGAACCAGTCGCGACCTTTGAGGAAGCCTCGGCATAGCAAGGCATGGATCTTCAGCGCGAAATTGGATGCCAGATCCTGATGGCGCACCTCATAGTCGGCTGGAAAATCAAGATAGGTGGTCGCCTCGGCCGATCCTGCGGGCGGGTTCACATCAATTTCCAGCTTGATCTTGATCGCTTTGCGATGGCCGGTGCCTGCGAATGACAGGTCGAGCTGGCTGGCGATGGAATCGTCCTTGAGCAGCGCCTGGCGAATGGCCGTATCCATGCGCGGCTTGGGATGCGCTTCCAGCGTCAGCCCGAACTGGCCGAACACCTCGGTCATCCCCTCGAGGTAAGGGGACCAGTCGAAGTCCATATTCGGCACGCGCAGGAGAAAGTCCAAGTCCTCGGAAAAGCGTGGCAGGCCGTGCAGAATGCGCAGGCTGGTGCCGCCCTGGAACAGGGCGCAATCGAAGAAATCGGCGCGCCACAGCGCGTAAAGCGCAATCTCCTGGAGGATCTCCTTGAGCGCGTTTTCCTCTTCAAGCGCATTGGTGGCGCCATAGCGGCCGAGCTTTTCCTTGATGATGTCAATCATGCAGCGATCCCCTGCTTTGAGCCCGCTTTGTCGTCAGAACCACATCTTCAAGCTCGGAAAGGAAGGCGTTCACTGCCTTGTGCTTGTAGACCGACTTCACTGCGGCAAAGTCCTTTTGCGTCAATGCCAGAAGCGCCTCGTCATCGATCCGCATGCCACTGGTCAGCCAATCAAGGCCAGACCATTCCACCTTGCGCAGTGCGACAAGATCCATAAGGGCGCGCAGCGGCCTAGCGACAAAGGCGCTGAGCTTGTCGAAGGTCACCCGTTCGACGCCGCTAAGGAAGCGATAATCGGCAATGGCCAGCGGATGATATTTGAAGGAGCCGAATTCGGTGGCCGGGATCTCCAGCGTTTTACGCCCCGGCGTCACGCTGGCAGTGACAAGCACGGCTTCAGGAATCCAGCCATGGTAAGCCAGCGCGCTTTCAAAGGAAATATAGCTCCCGGGAAGCAAAGCTTGCGCCACCGCGAAGGGATGCACAGGAGCGCTTCGATGCGCCTTGGCAAGCGTATAAACCCCGCGCTTCAGACGAATGAGTGACCCGTCCTTGAGCGCGCGGTTGACGAGGCCATAACGCCGCGCATCGCCTCCCCCCAGCAGTTCGCTGAGCTGGCGTTCATTGAAGACCCGATCGCGCAGCGCGCTTGCGGATACCTGTTGCGCTAGGCTGGACACAAAATTCTCAATACTTCCTAATGGTGAAAGTTTCAAGAATTTCTACATCTCCGCCTACGCGCACAGTTCGAACTGCGATTGACACCCTCAAGCGTGGGCCGGTGGCGCACAGGCCATAGTCCAAGTGCTTCGAACTACGCTCTTCCCTGTTTTCCTATCCCCCACTGCGCCAGTTGATCAGCCAAAGCCGGATGTGCCGTCAGCTGCTGATCGGGCCGAATCAGAAAATGATACGGCGAACTCCGGGATCAGGCGAGAACCCGAACTGGGTGAACATGAGGATGTCGTTCCCGTCGCCCTTTGATTGGGCGAGTATAAACGCTGTATAGGACTCGGGACGGCTCTCGCGTTGGCAGATCCGCTATGCTTCAAGGAGGCTTTTTTGCTGGAATCGGACGAGTTGTTTGCGGCGGCAGTCGAATTCGAGAGAATCCCAGCGTTGGGCAATGGGCCCGGGATTCGCGGGACCATCCAAGCCATCATCGACACCTGCAACAAAGTCCACGAAGCGTTCTCCGGCTCGTGGTTGGGTTACCATGCCAGCGTGTATCAGCGCGACCTTCGAGCACAGCCTGGCGCGCGCTTCGATAGCCAATGGGGGCTGCGCGAGATGAGCTTCGCGGGCGGGACGTCCGGGCAATGGGGGCAATATGATCGTAGCGTGGTCCGCAATGCGATATTTCAGCGCGCCGGCTATGAACTGGAAACAATCTCCGATCAGGTCGATGCCGCAGAGCGCGATTTCGCGCGTGTTAAAGGGACCGTGCTGTCCATCTTGTCGAGCATGCTCGCCGAGCGGGATGATAGCTTTCTAGGGAAACTGAAGAGCGATCTCGAAAAGGTGAAGATCTTCTCCCCCCGCGAGGCGACGTTGTTGTATCAGCCCAGCGGTCAGTTCATGACCGCTGACACCGAAGCGATTTCCGGTGGTGTCGTCACGCCAGCGCATTTCGAGGTGATGGGGGAAGCGGGCGCTATGGCAACGGTGTTCACCGCTGGCCAGCAGGGGGCGGATATTGTGCGGCAGGCGGCGTCACATGTGGAGCGTGTGGCCAAGAAGACACGACGCGACGATCGGATCGGAACCAATGTCTTCATTGGTCATGGTCGCTCGCCGCTTTGGCGCGAATTGAAGGATTTCGTCGAAGACCGGCTCCACCTGCCGGCCGACGAGTTCAACCGTGTTCCGGTCGCGGGCGTGACCAACATCGCGCGCCTCTCAGAAATGCTCGAAGCCGCAGCGATCGGCTTCGTAATCATGACCGCGGAAGACGAGACCAACGAAGGCGCGATGCGCGCACGGATGAACGTCATCCACGAGGTCGGCCTGTTTCAAGGGCGATTGGGCTTTTCGCGCGGCATCGTGATGCTGGAGGATGGATGTGAGGAATTCTCCAACATCCAGGGTCTGGGCCAGATCCGCTTTCCGAAGGGACGGATTTCGGCTGCGTTTGAGGATGTGCGTCAGGTATTGGAGAGGGAAGGCATCCTCACATCCTGACCAGTGCGGCACTTCGAACTACGCCCCTCCCTGTTTTTCTATCCCCCACTACTACGACGCTAAATCCTTGTTGAACTAGCCCCTTTTCTGCGTCTCTTACTCGTCCCCGTCGAGCCGGACGATCCTGTCCCGCTCCCGAAGCGGGATATCCGATGGGCGCTGAGCCAGTCCGAATTGAAGCACGTTCACGCGGCGCACGCATGCTGCGCACGGCGATGGGCGTATCGATCGCGACCTGGCTGGCTGACCCGCAGGTCATCGAGATCATGCTCAATCCGGACGGACGCCTGTGGGTCGACCGGTTGGGCATGGGACTGTCCGACAGCGGTGAACGCCTGACTGCAGCCGATGGTGAGCGCATCATCCGATTGGTTGCCCATCATGTGGGTGCCGAAGTTCACGGCGATGCACCGCGCGTGTCAGCGGAGCTGCCGGAAAGCGGGGAACGGTTCGAAGGCCTCCTGCCACCGGTGGTGGCGGCTCCCACCTTTGCCATCCGCAAGCCCGCCGTCGCGGTATTTTTGCTCGAGGACTACGTCAGCGCAGGAATCATGGGCGCAGCTGAAGCGGACAGGCTTCGTTCGGGCGTTGCACAGCGGCTGAACATTCTTGTCGCTGGGGGCACTGGCACCGGCAAAACGACGCTCACGAACGCGCTGCTCGCCGAGGTCGCCAAGACCACCGACCGGGTCGTTCTCATCGAAGATACCCGCGAGCTCCAATGCCGCGCGCCAAACCTTGTGGCGATGCGGACCAAGGATGGCGTTGCCTCGCTCTCTGATCTGGTACGTTCCAGCCTTCGCCTTCGCCCAGACCGAATTCCGATTGGCGAAGTGCGCGGCGCCGAGGCGCTTGACCTCCTCAAGGCCTGGGGCACCGGCCACCCTGGCGGGATCGGGACGATCCATGCCGGAAGTGCGATCGGTGCGCTCCGGCGGATGGAGCAGTTGATCCAGGAAGCGGTCGTCACCGTTCCGCGCGCCCTGATCGCCGAGACCATCAACCTCATTGCCGTGCTGGTGCGCGATGGCACCGGGCGGCGTCTCGCCGAATTGGCCCGCGTCGACGGGCTCGACGCGGTCACCGGCGACTATCGCCTGATTCCCGCCACCCAAACCCAAGGAGACTTTCTATGATCCATGCCCTCCGGCGCGGCACCAA
>NZ_CALMSV010000141.1 GCF_937872355.1 uncultured Sphingorhabdus sp.
CTGCCCAAGGTCCGATACCGTTGCGACCAGCGCACCACAGTCGCCGCGCTGATGCTCAATGCCAGCGCCACCGACCGAACGCTCTCACCGGCCATAACGCGCGCAATCGCCCGGTCACGCAAATCCATCGAATAGGGTCTGGTCATCGCCGCTGGCCTCCAAAACCCAGCCCGCAGCTTGAATCACAAAATCAGACCAAGGGGAATCCCTCCCGATTCAATCAAACGTCATCCCACTCTAGAGGATTCCCCTACATTTCGAGGCGGTGTGCTAGAGTTTAGCCTCGGGGTAATGACCTTAATCTCCGCGTTGAAAAAGCGACCTAGCGAGTCCGCCGTCATGAGACGCTCGTTCATGAAGGCAGGCACGTTGAAATACTGGTAAACGCCACCGTGTTTGAATTGGATCTCGAGCGTCTCCAGCTCGGGGTCATATCCGACCTCCGCCAAATTGCCCGACGTTACAGCCTGTCGTTCCATCAATTTCCTCCCTCGGTCTCGTCCGTCTGTGGCGGCTTCCACTTTGGATCCTGCGCACGCCATGCTGCGACAAGCTGATTGTAATCTTCAGTGCCCCGGGCTCGCTTCCAGCTGTCTGCGACAAGCGGATCTTCGCTGTCTGGGCGACGGTCTTTTGGTGGTAGGGTAATGCGGCAGCGCACTGGCAGTCGGGCAGCTTCGCCGGTTATAATAGCTTCTCCTGTCCGTAAAACCGATAGACTGTCGGCAATACCGCTCAAATTATCAGGCAAAGCCGCTTGCACCTTGCTGCGGTCAGTGGAGTTGGTGAGGCGCAACGCGATGAATGTGCCACACTGGGAGAGAATGGTGTCGTCAATTTCCGAAGGACGCTGGCTGACAATCATCGCACCGATGCCGAACTTCCGCCCCTCTTTAGCGATTCGCTGGACCATCTCGCGCGCAGGGTTGTCGGATTCCCGGCCTAGATACCGGTGCGCCTCTTCCATAACGACGAGTTGTGGTCGCTTTCGACCACCCTCCTCGCGCTCGCGACCCCAGAAGAGTGCCTCATAGATAATCGACAGAATCGCACCAATCAGATCTAGGAGAACGGCGCTGGGGATGCCCGACAGATCGAGCACGGTTATCGCCTTCTCGTGGCCGATCCAGCTTTCGAGAAGGGCTGGAATGTCATTTGCCGCATGACCGGTCAGATCAGGCTCCCAGTCGCCGGGCTTGAGCAAGAACTCGAACTGACGATCGAGCATACGTGACCGCATGCGATCAAGTTGCTTGCGGATGCCTAGCACACCAATGTTGTTCTGATAGGGTGCCGTATTCGTCGTCGTATGCGGCTGGTAGGTCGGCAGGCGAAGCGTAGTCGCGTCCCCGGGGAGCACGATAGCCGGCTGTGTCTTGGCCTGATCGAGCCAGGTTTTGACCTCTGGATCAATCATCTCGAGCCACAGGTTGCGCAAGCTGTACGGGATCGGGCTGTCGACGGTCATCGAATTCAGGTCGACGCCCGGCAAATTGTCTGCCTGTGCTATCGCGCTTTTTGCCGCGAAGATTTTGTCGAGGATTGCGGTAGTCGCACGATCGTCCATTTTCCCGCACAAGAAGTTGAGGATTTCGGTGGGCCGCAGCGCCCAGTACGGAACCACTAGCTGCTTCTCACCGTCTCCGGGCGTGATCCGGAAAATCTCAGCGTTGTCGCCGAGCGCACGGCCATATTCACCGTGGATATCGAGCAGAAGGATGCGCGCGCTCGGAAAGCCTGCTCCGCCCGGCGCCGAGATCGATCGCAGCAAGCTGGCGACGGTCGTGGATTTGCCCGACCCGGTTGAACCAAGCACTGCGCTGTGACGCGTGACCAGCTTGTCAAGATCCAGGCGGACGGGGATACTCTCGGCGTTGGCAAGTCGCCCAACCACGACCTGTCCGGCAAACTCCGCGCCGTAGATCTTGGCCAAATCCTCCTCAGTGACAAGGTGCACCTCATCGTTCACGTTTGGATATTGGCTAATGCCTCGTTCGAACGATGCCTCCACAATCTCGCCCACGAGTTGAACGGTCATCCATCGTTCGCCGCGATCGAGTGCATCGGTGAGCGTTGCTGGTGTCGCGCTTGCGCCGACCTCGGATATGATCGCATAGAGGTCGTGATACCCTTGAGGTGTGCGCACGAAGCTACCAACCTGACCGACGAGGCCACGCCCTCGAACTGGCGCACGCTGATGGTCGCACCCGCTACAGATCCGACATGACCGAGAAGGGTCGGAGCGTTCATCAGGCCACCGAAGCAGCGGCGACTGTTGGCGGTGGTATTACCGCCGTTGTCGCCGTCGACGCGGGTGGAGTGGGAAATGCTTGAACCGAACGCGATGCCGCGAAAAAGCGCGCAAAGGGTTCGATTGCTCCGAGCGTGAAGTTTCCATCCTTGTCGAGATAGGTCGACCTTATAGGCCCCCAATCCTTGTTTGGTAGTTCAGCTGGCGCCTTCCATGCGCCACGAATGCCGTTTACTTTCGCTTGTCGCGCGCATAGATGCTGAAGTTTGGCAGGCGGCGCGCAAGATCGCACGCCGGCCCCTCTTCCTCGAGAATCTGGTACTGGAACGCGAAGACGCTGGAGGATGGATTCGCTGCCAGCGCTTCATCCAGCCGGGCTGCGATATGGGCGTCGGCAAAGGAGAAACCGATAGAGACCAGCAGCGTATCGGGGGTGAGCAAGAAAGCACGAAGACGATCGAGCAACGCGGCGTAGGGAGCTTTCTGCGTCTGATCGTACTTCAGATGTTCGGGGAACACGAGGTGACTCGCCGAGCTTTGGCCAGTTCGGATCACTTCTCCCTTAGAACTTGCACGCCAGCCGAGCGAGCCATGGAGCTTCCAGAGCCGCGTCCATCGCGCGGGGAGGTCGCCGCGAGACACTGACACGGGGTCGAAGAACGGTTCGCGACCGCCCGTGAAACCATCGAAATACGGCGCCCGCACGAACTCAAACGCTTCTTCGAACAATAGGTCGTAGTTCGTGGTGAAAATCTCGATTGGATAGTCACGCATCGTGCCCGTGATCCAGTTCACAAGATTGGCATAAGCCGATCCAGTCTCCGGCAATCGGACGTCCACGATCTTACCGATCTCGGTGCAGATCGCTTCGCCCAAAGCGGCAAAACCGGGCCCATCGAGGTCGTGGACTTTTGCCGACCCGATCACTTTGCTGAGTGAGCGAATTCGAGAAAGAATTGTCTCAATGTCATGCTGCTCGAGTTCGCCTTTCAGGCCGTCGAACTGCTGTGGATAGGTGGGTGAAGGGGTGGTGCGCACCTAATCGGTGGGGCCGGAAACCGCCGGGATAAGCGGGTAAGTACCGTCGGGCTTGGCCATGCCAGCAGAAGCTCCAGCGCCAACTAACAGCCCGATCCTCTTGCGGCCCTGTGCGATAATCGTCCGTAGAGCCGCCATGTATTGATCAGGATTGTGAACACTGACAGTCAATTTGCAGTCCCCCGACGTTAGCTCCTGCATCCTGACTAGAGCTATCAACGTTATATTCCACGCTCGATCCCGTCCGTCTATCATGATCGCCTGAGGAGACTATCATTTCCATCGGAACGGCACTTGCTGGAACAATTGGCCGCTCGCGCCCTTGGTGGCTAACGTCGTATGCCGGGCTGCAGCCAACACTGCTTATCCTAGCATATAATTGGACTGGACGAAGCCAACGGTCTCAACGCTTCTCGCGGAAGTCCCAGAGCGGAATGCCCATCTTGCGCGCCTTGTCAGCCAAGTTGTCCTGAATCCCGGTGCCGGGAAAGACGCCCAGGCCCACCGGCAATGCTTCAAGCATGCGGTCATTGCGCTTAAAAGGCGCGGCCTTCTTGTGTCGGTTCCAGTCGGGACGGAAGGCGACCTGCGGTACTCGGCGCGTATCGGCCCAGCAGGCGGCGGCGCGTTCGGCACCGGTTGGTGTGGCGCCGTGGAGCAAGACCATGTCGGCATGACGCGCATGAACCCGGTCGAGGACGTCCCAGATGGCCGAGTGATCGTTGCAATCGGGGCCACCGGTGAAAGCGATACGGGTGCCTTCGGGCAGCAGAACGCGGGCATTCTCTCTTGCGCGTTTGTCGAGGAAGTCGCGGCTGTCGATGATGGCTGAGGTCATGGTCTTGCGGTTGACGCGGGATCCGGTGCGGGGTGTCCAAGCCTTGCGGGCGTGGATGCGGAATTGATCGGCGGCGGCTTCGCGGAAGAATTCCATCGTGTCGCGGCGTTCGATGAGTGAGATTCCCTCGGCGATCTGGCGCTCAAGTTCGACCGAGCGCACTTCGCTGCCATCCTGTTCGCGCTGAAGGCGTTTTTGCGCCTGTTCATTGTCGTCGAGATCGCGTTCGACCCGCTCGCCGGCGCGGTGGAAGATGTTGACGACGTTCCAGAGCAGGTCTTCGAGATCGGGTTCAATGCTGGTGTCGGTCAGCGTGGACACAAGGGCATCGAAGATGTCGGCGACGGCGCCTTCGATGATGCGATCTTCCGGGGCAGGGCGCGTATCAGTCTCGTCTTCAGAGGGGCGATAGCCGTAGAGCTGCATTTCCTGAAGGAGATAGGCGGTTGAGCCGAGTTCGGGGGGAGTGTCTTCAAGGGGAAGATCTGGGGCGCTTGCCATGATGGTCTCCGTGTCCTGAGCCGCGCCTCTCGCGGCCTTCGTGGCGACGACCAGCGGCGGCGGGCACGGGTCTGCACCGCGCGGAAACGCGCGGCCGGAGCGCCAGCGAAGGATGGCGAAGCAAGACTATTTTGTTTCGCGATGCAAAGGGGCGCAGCCCCGGCGGAAAATAGCCGCAGCGTAGCCATTGCGGTGCCCGTGTCCGCTGCCGCAGACGCCCCCTCCCGAAGGCCGAGGGCGTGGCGACCTTCAAGGACCGGGAGAGGTGGCCATGCGCCCCACTGCCCCGGAAAATCCCC
>NZ_CALMSV010000142.1 GCF_937872355.1 uncultured Sphingorhabdus sp.
TGCTGCGCATAACCGCGCTTTGCCGGAAGAATTGCGCGCGAAGGTCGCGCAGGCTGCGCTCGGCGGACCAGAGCAGCATCGCGAGCGCCATGTGGCGCGCGGAAAGCTGCTGCCGCGTGATCGGGTAGAGCGATTGCTCGATCCCGGCGCGCCCTTTCTTGAGATAGGCCAACTCGCCGCCAACGGCATGTATGAAGGCGATGTCCATGGGGCGAGCCTAATCACCGGCATCGGGCGCGTATCGGGCCGCGAGTGCATGATCGTATGCAATGACGCGACGGTGAAAGGTGGTACTTATTATCCGCTGACTGTGAAAAAGCATCTCCGCGCACAGGAAGTCGCGATGGAGAACCGGCTCCCTTGCATCTACCTCGTCGATAGCGGCGGGGCGAACCTGCCGCACCAGGCAGAGGTCTTTCCCGACCGCGAACATTTCGGGCGCATCTTTTTCAATCAGGCGAATATGTCGGCCAAGGCGATTCCACAGATCGCCTGCGTGATGGGCAGCTGTACAGCGGGCGGGGCGTATGTGCCTGCGATGTCGGACGAGACGGTGATTGTGAAGAAGCAGGGCACGATCTTCCTTGCCGGCCCGCCATTGGTGAAGGCTGCGACAGGGGAGGAGATTAGTGCCGAGGATCTGGGCGGGGGTGATCTGCACGCCAAGAAATCAGGCGTGGTCGATCATCTTGCCGAGAATGACGAACATGCACTGACCATCGTTCGCGATATTGTCAGCCATTTGGGTGCGAATGAAAGTTTCAAGGTTGAAAAGCGCGAACCGCGCCCGCCCAAATATGATCCGCAGGAACTCTATGGCATCATCCCCGAAGATGTCCGCGCGCCTTATGATGTGCATGAGGTGATTGCGCGGCTCGTCGACGGCAGCGAATTTCACGAGTTCAAGGCGCTCTATGGCAGCACGCTGGTGTGCGGCTTTGCCCATATTTGGGGCATGCCGGTCGCGATCCTTGCGAACAATGGCGTGCTGTTCAGCGAGAGCGCGCAAAAGGGCGCGCACTTCATCGAACTCGCACAGCAACGCAAAATCCCGCTGCTGTTCCTGCAAAATATCAGCGGTTTCATGGTCGGCGGCAAATTTGAGGCGGAGGGGATCGCCAAGCATGGCGCCAAACTCGTCACCGCCGTCGCCACCGCGACCGTGCCCAAGATCACCGTGCTGATCGGCGGCAGCTTTGGCGCGGGCAATTATGGCATGTGCGGCAGGGCCTATTCGCCCCGTTTCCTGTTCAGCTGGCCCAATGCGCGGATCAGCGTGATGGGCGGCGAACAAGCAGCCAGCGTGCTCGCCACCGTCCACCGCGATGCCGCAAGCTGGAGCCCTGAACAAGCCGAAGCCTTCAAGGCCCCGATCCGCCAGAAATATGAGGATGAAGGCAACCCCTATTACGCCACCGCGCGTTTGTGGGACGATGGGGTGATCGACCCCGCGCAGACCCGCGATGTGCTCGGGCTTGCGCTGGCGGCGACATTGAACGCGCCGGTTGAAGATCGCGGTTTTGGGGTGTTCCGGATGTGATTAAGTTAGACAAATCCGACAAGAATATGATCGAAAAGATCGAAGCTCACGGCTGGTTTGCAATCAGCGTTGCCCCAGCCGTCGATAGCGACGATCCTGAGGAATGGTTTACCTACACAATCGGCTTGCCACATACCTTTGGATGGCCCGAGTTGATTTGTTTCGGGCTGGATAGTGAGTTCGCACATGGGCTGCTTAGCGACGCAATTGATGAGTGCAAAAGCAAGAACAATATACCGAGTGCCGGTATGATCCTCACAGAGGTCATTGAAGGTTTTCCAGCAAAACTAGTCGATGGAAGCAGTATATCTGACAACTATTTCGGATATGCACGTTGGTTCGCGCGTTACATCGGTACAAAAGATCCACCGGATCGTTTGCAATTGCTTTGGCCTGACAAAAGGGGAGTTTTTCCCGACGAGTCCGGTTGCGCTGAGGGCGTAATTCTAGCTCAAACACCAGTGGAAACCCAATGATCCAATCCCTCCTCATCGCAAACCGCGGCGAGATCGCCTGCCGGATTATCCGAACCGCACGCGCTATGGGTATCCGCACCATCGCGGTCTATTCGGATGCCGATGCCAATGCGCTGCATGTGCGGATGGCGGACGATGCCGTGCATATCGGTGCCTCCGCAGCGCGGGAAAGCTATCTGGTGGGCGAGAAGCTGATCGACGTTGCCCGCGTCACCGGTGCGGAGGCTATCCATCCCGGCTATGGCTTCCTCTCGGAAAATGCCGAATTTGCGCAGCGCGTGATCAGCGCAGGCATAACATGGGTCGGCCCCAATCCTGCCAGCATAACCGCAATGGGCCTGAAAGATGCGGCCAAGCAGTTGATGCAGCAGGCGGGTGTGCCCGTGACGCCGGGCTATATGGGCAGCAATCAGGATGCAGGTTTCCTAGCCATTCAGGCCGATGGCATTGGCTATCCGGTGCTGATCAAGGCGGTTGCGGGCGGCGGTGGCAAGGGGATGCGGCTGGTCGAACGGCCGGAGGATTTTGCCGATGCCCTCGCCAGTTGCCGGCGTGAGGCTGCCGCTTCGTTTGGCAATGACCATGTACTGATAGAGAAATATATCCAGCGCCCGCGCCATATCGAGGTGCAAGTGTTCGGCGACAGCCACGGCCAGATTGTCCATCTGTTCGAACGCGATTGCTCACTGCAACGCCGCCACCAGAAGGTGATCGAGGAAGCGCCTGCGCCGGGGATGGATGCCGAAACACGCGAGGCACTCTGTGCCGCCGCCGTTCGTGCGGCAAAGGCGGTCGATTATGTCGGGGCGGGCACGATCGAGTTTATCGCCGATGCGTCCGAAGGCCTGCGCGCCGATCGCATCTGGTTTATGGAAATGAACACCCGCCTGCAGGTCGAACATCCGGTGACCGAGGCGATTACCGGCGTCGATCTTGTCGAATGGCAGTTACGCATCGCGAGTGGTGAGCGCTTGCCGATGACGCAGGATCAACTGGCCATCAATGGCTGGGCGATGGAGGCGCGGCTCTATGCCGAGGATCCGGAGAAGGGCTTCCTGCCCTCAATCGGCAAGCTTGAGCATCTGGTGCTGCCCGATAGCCTTCGTGTCGATACCGGGGTGGAGCAAGGCGGCGAAGTCTCCCCCTTTTACGATCCGATGATCGCCAAGCTGATAGCACATGGTACTACCCGCGATGAGGCAATCGCGCGGCTGGAGGCCGGGATCGACGATACCGAAGTCTGGCCGGTGAAAACCAATGCCGGGTTCTTGGGCAATCTGCTGCGTCATCCGGAGTTTCTTTCGGGCGATGTCGATACTGGCCTAATAGGGCGCGATGGCGACGAGCTGGTCCATCCGATTGAGGCCGAGGTCGATGAACTGACCGAAGTGGCCGCGTTGCTTGCTGCCAGCCCCGGCGAAGGGCCATGGAGCGGCGCGCTGGGTTTCCGTCTCAACGCGGCCCCGCACGCGGTCGCACGACTGCGCGATGATGCTGGAACCGTTTACGAAGTGTCGCTTTCCGAAGTGAATGCTGCTGAGCCCGCACGCGAAATTCTCGCCTTCACCGGCGGCTTCGCGCGCCGCTACACGCTCGACCGCCACGAAGGCGCGCATGGCGGGGTTGCTGGTGATGGCACGATCCTCTCCCCCATGCCCGGCCGTATCATCGCAGTTGATGTGACGGCAGGGCAGGCGGTGACCAAAGGACAGAAGCTCCTCACGCTCGAAGCCATGAAGATGGAGCACACGCTGACAGCGCCGTTCGATGGTGTGGTGGCAGAGCTTAACGCCGTCGCTGGCGCTCAGGTTCAGGTTGAGGCGTTGCTGGTGCGGATACAGGACGCTGCAAGTTAAGGCTTGCAGGGATCCCCAGCGCCCCAGCCACCGCCATCGACTGGCAAGCCACCAATCGGCTTGCCGCGCAGCGCCGCGTTCACAAATTCGATGCGCGTATTTTCAGAGCTGGACGAGGGCGTCGTGACGGGCTTGCTGTTGCCAAAGCCCACCACGAACAACCTTTTGCAGTCGACCCCTTTTGCCACCAGCGCCTTGGCGACGGCCATGGCACGGTCCTGACTCAACTGCTGCGGCTGACCGCCCATCGCGACATGGCCTTCGATGCGCAAGGTCGTGATGTACTTCTTGTCCGCCATATATTTGGCGACTGCTTCGATTGAGGCTTCGGCGCTAGGATTGGGCACAGCCTTGCCAGCGGGAAAATTGACTTTGCCGGGCAGCACCAAACGATTGCCGTCCAGCGTTACCTGTGCCGCCAGCGCGACCGGGAGCAGCAACGCTGCCCCCGCTAACATCACCGTCAGACGCATTACGCGGCCAGCTTGCGCAATACGTAATGCAGGATGCCGCCGTTGAGGAAATATTCCAGCTCATTAGCGGTATCGATGCGGCAAAGCGCGTCAAAATTGAAGGTAGAGCCATCCTTGCGGGTGACCTTGACCGTTACCGTCTGGCGCGGCTTCAGATTGGCGACGCCGGTGATGGTGAAGCTGCAATCGCCATTGAGGCCAAGGCTCTGGCGGTTCTCGCCTTCCTTGAACTGCAACGGCAGCACACCCATGCCGACAAGATTAGAACGGTGGATACGCTCGAAGCTCTCAACAATAACCGCCTTGACACCTAAAAGATTAGTTCCCTTAGCGGCCCAGTCACGCGAAGAACCTGTTCCGTATTCCTTGCCGCCAATAACAACAAGTGCAGTACCGTCTGCCTTGTGTTTCATGGCTACATCATAAATCGGAAGCACTTCTTCTCCGTAGCGACTCATTCCACCTTCAATTCCGGGAACCATTTCATTTTTAATTCTTATATTCGCAAAAGTCCCGCGCATCATGACTTCGTGGTGGCCGCGGCGGGCGCCGTAGCTGTTGAAGTCGGATTTGCTAACCTGATGTTCCATAAGCCATTTTCCGGCCGGGCTGTCTGCCTTGATGCTGCCGGCGGGGCTGATGTGGTCGGTGGTGATCGAATCGCCGAGGATCGCGAGCGGCTTGGCTTCGATGATGTCGGATACCGGGGCCGGGGTCATTTCGAGGCCTTCGAAATAAGGCGGGTTTGCGACGTAAGTGCTGCCTGCGCGCCACTGATAGGTTTCCGACCCCTCGACCTGGATTGCCTGCCAATGTTCGTCACCCTGATAGACCGTTGCGTAGCGGCTGAGGAACATGTCGCGGCTGACATTGGCGGTCATCAGGTCGTTAATCTCCTGATTTGAGGGCCAAATATCCTTGAGGTACACGTCCGCGCCGTCGGAACCTTTGCCGATCGGGGTGGTGGTGAAATCCTCAGTCACCGTGCCCTTGAGCGCATAAGCGACGACCAGCGGCGGTGAAGCGAGGAAGTTCGCACGCACGTCGGGCGAGACGCGGCCTTCAAAGTTGCGGGTGCCCGAAATCACGCTGGCGGCGACAATATCATTGCCGTTGATCGCCTTCGAGATCGGCTCTGCCAGCGGGCCGGAGTTGCCGATGCAGGTGGTGCAGCCATAGCCGACCAGGTTGAAGCCAACCGCGTCGAGATGCTCCTGCAGGCCAGCCTTCACCAGATAGTCGGTGACAACCTGCGATCCCGGCGCAAGCGAGGTCTTCACCCATGGCTTGGGCTTCAAGCCGCGCTCATTCGCCTTTTTCGCGACCAGCCCCGCGGCCACCAGCACGCCCGGATTGCTCGTATTCGTGCACGAGGTAATCGCCGCGATCACAACGTCGCCATCGCCGATATCGTGGGATTTGCCTTCTACGGCCACGCGCTTGAAGCCGTCATGTTTGTAAACGTCGGCGAGGTCCGCATTGAACACATCGTCGACCTGCTGCAGCACAACCTTGTCCTGCGGCCGCTTCGGACCCGCCAGCGAGGGCTGCACGGTCGACATGTCGAGTTCGAGGGTCGATGAGAAAATCGGCTCAACCGACGGATCGATCCAGAAACCCTGCTCCTTGGCATAGGCCTCGGCGAGCGCAACAGCCTCTTCGCTGCGGCCGGTCAAGCGCATATAATCGAGCGTCTTGTCGTCGATGCCAAAGAAGCCGCAGGTCGCGCCATATTCGGGTGCCATATTGGCGAGCGTCGCGCGGTCGGCGAGGGTCAGCGAGGCAAGGCCCGGACCATAATATTCGACAAAGCGGCCAACCACGCCATGCGCGCGCAGCATCTGGGTGCAGGTGAGCACAAGGTCGGTCGCGGTGATGCCTTCGGCCAGCGATCCGGTCAGCTTGAAACCGACAACTTCGGGGATCAGCATCGATACCGGCTGGCCCAGCATCGCGGCCTCTGCCTCGATGCCGCCCACGCCCCAGCCGAGCACGCCAAGGCCGTTGATCATCGTGGTGTGGCTATCGGTGCCGACGCAGGTGTCGGGGTAAGCAACGGTCGCGCCGCTCTGGTCCTGCGAAGTCCACACTGCCTGCGCGATATGCTCCAGATTGACCTGGTGGCAAATGCCGGTGCCCGGGGGAACCGCCTTGAAATTGTCGAGCGATTTCGAACCCCATTTCAGGAAGTCATAGCGTTCGCCATTGCGGTAATATTCGATCTCGACATTTTGTTCGAACGCCTTGGGGTGGCCGAATTCGTCGATCATCACCGAGTGGTCGATGACGAGGTGGACGGGGACCAGCGGGTTGATCTTGCTGGTATCGCCGCCCAGCTTGGCAATCGCATCGCGCATTGCGGCCAAGTCAACAACGCAAGGCACGCCGGTGAAATCCTGCAGCAGCACGCGCG
>NZ_CALMSV010000143.1 GCF_937872355.1 uncultured Sphingorhabdus sp.
TTCGGCTATTGGCCGCGCATGGGAGAGCAATTCATCCTCATTCTCCCCACCGGCGGCGCGATCGATAAAAATTATTTCGACGCGCTTTCGGAATATCAGATCGTCGACAGCGGCATACCCGCGTTGCTCAAGGAGGCTCGCGTTGCCTTGCCCTATCGGCTGGTAGAGCTGATGCGCAAGGACAGCCTTGAACTCACCGACGCCGACCGCGCCCTGATCGCCAGCGCCGCGCGTGAGGCCCCCGAAACCCGCATCGTCGTGACGCACGGTACCGATACGATGACCGAGACGGCGAAGGTGCTGGCGGCTGAAGTGCCCGGCAAAACCATCGTGCTGACAGGCGCGCTAAGCCCCGCACGCTTTGCGGAGACCGACGCGCACTTCAACCTCGGCATGGCCTTCGCCACCGCGCAAGGCGCAGCACCCGGCGTCTGGATTGCCATGAGCGGGCAGGTGTTTGACGGGCTGAAGGTCAGGAAAGACCGTGAGGCGGGGAAATTTGTCGCCTTATAAGGCTCGCGATTCCCAAAAGCGCGCAAGGCAGCCAAACCCAGAGCATTTCCGACCAGACCGTTTCCAGTCCACGGGCCGAGAAGAACTTAACGCCGATGGGTGAAACGCGGACGGGCGTGACTGGCCAAAACATGCGCGCTTCGTCTACCGGCCACCACAAGCTGACACCAAGGCCACCATCGGTTGCCATATCCAATAATCCGTGGCTCGCTACCGCCAGAAACAGGAAGGTCAGCGCCAGCGGCCTGCGCACCTCTCGCCACAACACGGCAAGGACAGCTGTCAATATGGCAGCGATAGCCAACGAATGCGTTGCCCCGCGATGACCCCAGCTGTCAGCATAATCGATGCCCAGCCGAAATCCGATTACGTCTGCATCAGGCAGCATTGCTAGCATGGCCCCGGTCAGCGCGAGTCGCGGGCTGATACGCGACGGCCCAGCAGCCACCGCCAAGGCCAGTGGGACAACGGCGTGCGTGATTATTGTAGGCATGAGCTAAGGATGTGCGAAAGCAGAACTAGACCCATTTATCCCCTCACTCCCACTCAATCGTCCCTGGCGGCTTTGACGTATAGTCATAGACCACGCGGTTGATGCCCTTGACCTCGTTGATGATCCGCGTGGCAACGCGGCTGAGGAAGGCGGCGTCAAAGGGGTAGATGTCGGCGGTCATGCCGTCGACCGAGGTCACGGCGCGGAGCGCGCAGACGCTGTCATAGGTGCGGCCATCACCCATCACGCCGACGGTGCGGACGGGGAGGAGCACGGCGAAGGCCTGCCAAATCGCGTCGTACAATCCGGCGTTGCGGATTTCTTCCAGATAGACCGCATCGGCCTTGCGGAGGATGTCGCAGCGCTCCTTGGTCACTTCGCCGGGAATGCGGATGGCAAGGCCGGGGCCGGGGAAAGGATGGCGGCCGACGAACTGGTCATTGAGGCCAAGCTCGCGGCCCAGCGCGCGAACTTCATCCTTGAACAGTTCGCGCAAGGGCTCAACCAGCTTCATGTTCATACGCTCGGGCAGGCCGCCGACATTGTGGTGCGACTTGATCGTCACCGAAGGCCCGCCGGTGAAGGAGACCGATTCAATCACATCGGGATAGAGCGTGCCTTGGGCCAAGAAATCCGCGCCGCCGATCTTCTTCGCCTCTTCCTCAAACACGTTGATGAATTCGGCACCGATGAATTTGCGCTTCTTCTCCGGATCGGTGACGCCCGCAAGGCCCGCCATGAAGCGTTCCTCGGCATCGACGACGACGAGCGGAATATTATAATGATCGCGGAACAGGCTTTCGACTTGCTCTCGTTCGTTGAGGCGCAGCAGGCCATGATCGACGAAGACGCAGGTCAGTTGGTCGCCAATCGCCTCATGGATCAGGATCGCCGCGACCGAGCTGTCGACGCCGCCCGAAAGCCCGCAAATCACGCGGCCTGCTCCGACCTGCTCGCGGATTTCGGCAATCTTGGTCGCGCGGAATTCGGCCATCGTCCAGTCGCCCGAAAGTCCACAGACCTTGTGCACGAAATTGGCGATCAGTTTCGCACCATCAGGCGTATGTGCGACTTCGGGGTGGAATTGCGTGCCGTAATAGCGGCGCTCGTCGTCAGCGATCAGCGCGAATGGCGCCCCGTCCGATGTGGCGACGATGCGGAAGCCGGGAGCGAATTGGGTCACCTTGTCGCCATGGCTCATCCAAACCTGGTGGCGCTCGCCAACCTGCCACAGGCCGTCGAACAAGATGCATTCCTCGGTCACCGTCAGGAAAGCACGGCCGAATTCGCCGCCTTCCCCCGTCTCATGTCCGGGGCGCACTTCGCCGCCCAGCTGGTGGCTCATCACCTGCTGGCCATAACAGATGCCAAGTATGGGCAGCCCGCTATCAAACAGACATTGTGGCGCACGCGGGCTACCATCCTCCGGCACCGATGCGGGAGAGCCCGAAAGGATGATGCCCTTGGGCTTCATCCGCTCGAATGCGGCTTCGGCAGCATTGAACGGGGCGATCTCGCTATACACCCCCGCCTCGCGCACGCGGCGGGCAATGAGCTGGGTCACCTGCGACCCGAAATCGACGATAAGGATGGAATCCGAAGGCTGAATCGACATGGTCAGCCGTTAGGGGCGAAGCGCCGCCCTGTCCAGTTGCCAGTCGCAAAATTGCCCGATATGCCTGACGGTGAGAGGGGAAATAACATGAACTTGGTATTGCGCATTTTGGTAGGCCTGTGGGGCCTCGCTTTTGGGCTGCTCGCGGTGCAGGGGATCATCGATCCTAAGGTCTTTACGACACAATTCGGGATCGAAGCGCCCGGCGCATCAATCAACAGCGTCCGCAGCGATTTCGGCGCCTTCTTTCTGGTATCCGCAATTGGTGCGCTATGGGGTGCGGCGAAGCCCGAAAAGGCAAAGCTACTTTATGTGCCCGCCGCGTTATTTGGCACGGCGCTGGTCGGCCGCCTGATCGGCCTCGGCCTTGGCGATCCCGCATCAGCCGCGAACAATCAGGCTATGATCATCGAGAGTGTGAGTACATTGCTGATGCTGTTTGCAGCGCGCCGGTTGGCTGCCGCCTAGGCAGCGTCCTTAGCCGCGCGGCGGGCGGCCAATTCGGCCACCGATTCCGCACGCATGAAAGGATTGGTTGCACGCTCGAGCGCGATAGTGGTCGGCACGGTTGGCTCGGCGCATTCACGCATCGCATTGACCTGCTCCATACGCGCGATCAGCGCTGCATTGTCCGGTTCCACGGTCAGCGCAAAACGCCCGTTGCTTTGCGTATATTCGTGCGCGCAATATATGCGCGTGTCGTCGCCCAGCGCTTCCAGCTTGCGCATGTTGGCAAACATCTGGTCCGCCGTCCCCTCAAACAGCCGCCCACAGCCCATGGCGAACAGTGTATCGCCGACAAAAGCGGCCTGTTCGGTCGGGAGATGGAAGGCGATGTGACCAGCGGTATGCGCAGGGACATCAAGGACGCGTGCCTCAACGGCGCCGAGCTTCACGACATCACCCTCTTTCACCTTGTGGTCGAGTGTCGGGATGCGCGCACTTTCCGCCTCTGGCCCGGTGATGGTGCAGCCCGTCGCTTCCTTGATGGCCGCGTTTCCGCCCGTGTGATCGGGATGCCAATGGGTGTTCCAGATCTGCGTGATGCCCCAGCCGCGTGCTTTTGCCTCTGCCAGCACCGGCTCCGCAACAGCTGGATCGACCGCCATCGTTTCACCGCTTTCGGGCTCATGCACCAGCCAGACATAATTGTCGGAAAGGACAGGGATGCGGATGATTTCCAATGCCATTTTACCAGCTCCCCACATTGGGCATGCTTGCCCACGGCTCCTGCGGCGGCAGATGGCCGTCCTGCAGCAGCTCGACCGAAATACCATCGGGCGATTTGACGAAGGCCATATGGCCGTCGCGCGGGGGGCGGTGGATGATGTGGCCTGCATCCATCAACGCCTGACAGGTCGCGTAAATATCGTCGACGCGATAGGCAAGATGGCCGAAATTGCGGCCACCCGTATAGACCTCCACCTCGCCGTCTTCCGGTGGCCAGTTATAGGTAAGCTCGACCTCGGCCAGTCCCTCCTGCCCTGGAGCCGCAAGGAAGATCAGCGTGAAGCGTCCTGCTTCGCTGTCAAAACGCCGCACCTCTTGGAGGCCGATTAGTTCGAAAAAGGCGACCGTCACTTGCGGGTCGGTCACGCGGATCATGCTGTGGAGATATTTAACAGTCATCACTCAACTCATCGATGTTAATGCACGGTTCACCGCAGTCATCTTATTTGACGACCTGCGCTGGGTCGGCGCGAACATGGACCGGCAAGGCAGCCGACGCAAGGGGCGGACAGGTGCCACGGCCTATCATTTCTGGGATGGGTACAATGACAGACGAAGTTGGAAACAAGGACTGGTTCGGCCGACTGACCGCCAATCAGGGCAAAGCATGGCTCGCTGGCACCGGCCTATTGGCTGCCGGCCTGATCGCAGGCGGCTATCTGATGGGCGACGGGCTTGTCCGCATGAAACAGGCCGACCGCGCGGTGACTGTGCGCGGGTTGGCGGAACGTGAGGTCACTGCAGACCTCGCCACTTGGACAATCGCCTATTCCGCCAAGGGCAGCGACCTGCAAAGCGCGCAGGCGAAGGCCGATGCCGACACCAAGGCAATTCGCACATTCTTCGGTTCGCTCGGCTTTGATGGCGATGCGGTGCAGCCGACCGGGGCCAATGTCTCGCAATATAGCAATGAAGGCATCACGACTTATACCGTCAAGCAGCGGATGAGCTTGCGGACAACCGATATCAAAAAGGCCCAGGCCGCGATCAAGCGCCAGTTTGACCTCGTCAAGCAGGGCGTCGAGCTGGAGGAAGGATCGGGCATGTCCTTCACCTACACAAAACTCAACAGCATCAAGCCCGAGATGATTGCGCAGGCAACCAAGGATGCCCGCAAATCGGCCGAACAATTCGCCAAGGACAGCGGCACCGATGTCGGCAGCATCAAATCGGCAACGCAGGGCTATTTCGAAGTCACCGCGCGCGATGGCGACAACGAAGGCGGGTGGGGTGCAGCAGACACGCCCTACAAAAAGGTGCGCGTGGTAACGACGGTCGAATATTATCTGGATTGATCGCTGGGAATGGCAGAGGATTAAAAGATGAAACTGTTTGATGCAGCATTAGGCGCTTTAGCCCTGCTTTCCGCAACGACAGCACTGGCCGCACCCGACAAAGGCGTGGAAATTGTCGATAAGGGCAAGGGATATAGCTTTGAATATAATTATCCCGGCGTCATCCGCCAATTTCCCGCACTCGAGGCGAAAATGCTCAGCGAGAAGGATGTCCAGCTTGCCGAGCTCAAAGAGTGGGGCGCGGAATGGGCGACCGAAAATCCCGACCGTGCGGCCGACACCGACATGCAGCTCCAGATCAACTGGCGGACCGTCGCCGACCTGCCGCGCTTTCTGAGCCTGACGATTGACGAATGGAGCTACACCGGCGGCGCGCATGGCAGTTGGGGGCGCGGCAGCCTGATATGGGACAAAAAGTCAGCAACCGAGATCAAACCTTTGGCGCTTTTCACCAGCAACGAAGCTTTCGACAAAATAGTGCAGACACCATTCTGCGACAAACTCGACATCGAACGCAGCAAGAAACGCGATGGCGAGAAAGTCGACCGCAGCCAGACCGACGACTGGATGCAGGCCTGCCCCAAGCCATCCGAACTGACCGTCATATTGGGATCGTCCAATGGGCGGACATTCAACCGGCTTGCGATCTATGCGGGGATTTATTCGGTCGGACCCTATGTCGAGGGTGACTATGAAATCGACCTGCCGGTGAATGCAAAATTGCTGGGTGCGGTGAAACCGGCTTATCGTTCCTATTTCACGCTCAGCCCGACGGGCTCGAAAAAGCGCTGAACCGGCCACCCGATAAGGCACCGATGAGACGGGGATAGACCTGCTTGTCACAAGGCGGGGGCAGCGGTAACGCATCAATCTTCAGGAAAAGGGAAGAGAGATGCGTTACACCCCGCTTTTTGCTGCGTTGCTGCTTACCACTCCGCTTGCCGCACAGACGGCTCCAAAGGATCAGGGTGATCGCTATTCCGGTGCCGCCGGGGCCAGCCGATCGTCGGTCATCGCGCAGAACGGGATGGCCGCGACCAGCCAGCCGCTGGCGACGCAGGTTGCGCTCGATATATTGAAAGCCGGTGGCAGCGCGGTCGATGCGGCAATTGCGGCCAACGCCACGCTTGGCCTGATGGAGCCTACTGGCAATGGCATTGGCGGAGACCTGTTCGCAATCATCTGGGACCCGAAAACGCAAAAACTGCACGGCCTCAACGCCAGCGGACGCGCACCGATGGGGCAGAGCCTGAAGCAGTTGCAGGACCGGACCAAGAAAATGCCGCGTTCGGCCCGCGATTCCGACGGGACGATCGCCGATTGGGGTGCGGCGTCGGTTACCATTCCCGGAGCGGTCGATGGCTGGTTCGAAATGCACGGCAAGTTCGGCAAGCTGCCGATGCGCAGCGTGCTGGCACCGAGCATCCGATATGCCCAACAGGGCTTTCCGGTCAGCGAGTTGATCGCGCAATATTGGAAGAGCAACACCGCTGGGTTTGAAGCGCTGCACAAGGAAGGCGTGATCGAGGAAATCGATAATATGCGCCGCATCTATATGCCCGGCGGCAAGGGGCCGGCAGAAGGCGAAATCTTCAAGAACCCCGACCTCGCACTTACACTGATCGAAATTGCCGAGGGCGGGCGCGACGCCTTTTACAAGGGCTCGCTCGCCCAATCGATGGACCGCTATTTCAAACGCATCGGCGCGCCGCATCGTTACGAGGATTTCGCTGCCCACAAAGGCGAATGGGTCGAGCCGGTCTCGACCAACTATCGCGGCTATGACGTCTGGGAAATCCCGCCCAACGGGCAGGGCATCGCCGCGCTTCAAATCCTCAACATCCTCGCAGGCTATGACCTGAAATCAATGGGGCGCGGCAGCGCCGATTTCTGGCATGTCTTTATCGAAGCAAAGAAACGTGCCTTTGCCGATCGCGCCAAATATTATGCCGACCCGGCTTTTGCCAAAATCCCGTTGAAGGAATTGCTGTCAAAGGAACGCGCGGCAAAGCAGCGCGCGGATATCGACATGGGCAAGGCAGCATTGGCCGATCCTGCACTGCCCGTCGATGGTGGTAACGACACCATCTACATGACCGTCGCCGACAAGGACGGGATGATGGTCAGTCTCATCCAGTCCAACTATCGTGGTATGGGTTCGGGGCTGGTGCCCGACGATGGCAATGGACGTACTTTGGGCTTCATGTTCCAGGATCGCGGTGCGCAGTTCAGCCTCGACCCCAAACATGCCAATGCCTATGCACCGGGCAAGCGCCCCTTTCACACCATTATCCCCGCCTTCATGACCAAGGACGGCAAGCCACTCTTGTCTTTCGGCGTGATGGGCGGTGCGATGCAGCCGCAGGGACATGCGCAGATCGTGGTCAACATGGTCGATTTCGGAATGACGGTGCAGGCGGCAGGCGATGTCGCGCGTTTCCACCATGATGGCTCAACCGACCCCGAAGGCGGCAAGGCTATGACCGACGGTGGCGTGGTTGAGATCGAAACCGGCATAACGCAAGCGATCGCCGATGAACTTAAGAAGCGCGGACACAATATCAAATATTCGGTCGGACCCTATGGCGGCTATCAGGCGATCTGGCGCGACCCGGTCACCGGTGCCTATTGGGGTGCGAGCGAGTTCCGCAAGGATGGGCAGGCTGCGGGTTACTGACCCGCAAGCTCCGCCACGGTCGACAGCAACAAGGCAATATCGGCTTCGCGTGACAGGCGGTGGTCGCCATCCTTGATCAATGTCACGCGGACGTCGTTCGAACGCAGCGCCGATGCCAGTTTCGGTGAAATCTTCCAAGGCACGTCGGCATCGGCCTGCCCGTGGAGCAGCCGCACCGGGCAGTCGATAGCGATTTCGCGGTCGAGCATCAGGCTGGACTCGCCCGATTCATACAGGCCCTTGTAGGTCGGCGTCGGTTCCGGGCCGTAAGGGTTATGTTCGAAGTGCACGCCCTTGGTGAGGATATTCTCGCGCTGCGCGTCGGTGAAACCCCAGCGGGTGAAATCGGGTGCGGGTGCGATCCCGATCAACCCGGCCAGGCGCGTGCCCAGCGCTTCGCCAACCAAAAGCATCAGCCAACCACCCATCGATGATCCGATCAGGACAACTGGCCCGTCCACAAGCGCGCCAATCATCGCCAGCACATCTTCGCGCCAGCCTGTCAGCGTCTGCTGCGCAAAGTCGCCCTCGCTCTCCCCGCATCCGGCATAGTCGAGCAACAGGCAGGGCTTGCCTTTGGCTGCGGCCCAGTCGAAAACCGCGGTCGCCTTGCCCCCTGCCATGTCCGACATATAGCCAGGAAGGAAGACAAAGGTCGGGCCAGCTCCTTCAGCTTTGCGATAGGCAAGCTTCAATCCGTCCGTGCGGACAAACCAATTGTGCGAAAGTGCCTGACTCAATTTTGAATCGCCTAGATGACCCAATCGACGGTCAGCATCTGGGTGACTTCCTGCCCCTTGGCACGGCGCTGAATAACCATGATCTGGTTAAGCCGCTCAATCGTGCGGCTGCCGGTGGTCACGCACCAGCCGGGAACCACCGCATGCACCAGTGCGCACAGCCCACCCCAGATCATGGTGACGCCGAACTTCGACGCCACACCGAAATGCTCGAAATAGGTCTCGTCGACGTTGCGCGGGTGATCAATGAAGAGGCGGCGGAACATGGTCTACTCCGGATAATGGATTTTCATCCGTTTAGCCGTTGCCTCTATTCGATGTCAAAGCCCCAGCCGGATTTCACATCCTTGTCCTGTGCGCACATTGTTTTCAGTTCCTGCCATTCATCTGCAGTAAGCGCCGGTTTATAGGCGCTGCCTTTGACCACGGCATTTTCGAACAGCTTGCGCCGCTCGTCAGACAAGGGGTGGCTTGACGTGTAACTGGCCATCGTGCGCGCCTGCCGGTCTTTCAGATCGCGACTTCCGTCCATCGACGCCAAACGGTTGAAAAAATCAGCTGCCCCTACGGGGGAGATATTCGCCTGCTTCAAAGCCTTCAACGAATGGTCGTCAGCCTCGCGTTCGGAATCACGGGTGTAAGTGGTCGACAATAGGCTGTTGAGCGTGCTGCCCCCGCTGCCGTCAAAGCCGCCCAGCACCACTGCCAGCCCCATCTGCCGCAGCAGCCCCTGCATCACATGGCGTTCGCGGACATGGCCGATTTCGTGCGCCAATACCCCGGCCACTTCGTCAGGCGACTTCGCCTGGCTGAGCAGGCCCTGGAACAGCAGCACCTTGCCCCCGGGCAAAGCGACCGCGTTGAGCATGTCGATATTGGCGACCTCTACCTGCAGGTCTTCAGGGTGGTCATCGAGCGAACGGGTTAGCTTGGCGAGCGCAGCCTTACCCTTTGGCGTGTCACAGAACCGCCCGCCAAAATCACCGACCAGCGCATTACCCAACTTCGCCTCTACACTGGACGGTATCAACGGTGCCAACCATTGCGGGCTGAGCAACACGACAGCGACCACCGCAGCGCTGATCCCGGCGAAGACGAAACTCGCCTTGCCCAATCCCAACCGGTCGATCAGCCCGCCATAGGTTTTCGAGGCGGGTAGCAATGGCGCGAGTTCAGTGGGGACATGCCCACGTATGCCCAGCCGCCAGCCATCCTTGCCTGACAGTCCGTAAACCTTGCTATCGCCTTTCGCTTCCAAAAAGCGCAGCTCGTCAAAATGAAACGGGCCGTGCCGCCTTTCCTGTTCGAGCAGGAAAAACTGGCTACCGATCGTCTGGATTTCGACCTTGCGCCGGACCGCACTCTGCCCGTCAAAATGCCAGGCGTCGAAGAAGGTCGTCATCAGATGGCCCCAACATCAAAGGCATCGAGCAGACCTTCGCCGTGGCTCGAACTATCGGTGGTCGATTGTGTCATCCGGTCCAGATTGACCTCCCCAAAGGCTTCGGTGTGGACAACAAAAAATTTCCAGCTGCGATAGCGGATGATCGACGTCGCAAAGGCCAACGGGATGATGGCGATCAATATACCTATCACCAGACCGACCGACAGGATCGATTCCCCTGCTTCCAGCTGCTGCACAAATTGTGTCGGGTCTGTCGCAATCAACAGGCTGAAAGGTGCAAAAGCAAAACCATAAGCGAGCATCAATATGGCGAGGTTGGCGAGCCAGAACAGAATCCAGTCCGGTGAGCGGGCGGTGAAATCAAATTCAAGATCGCCCAACCGCAGCGAACCAATCGCGACCCGCATGAATTTCGAATAATAGAGCAGGGCTGCGATCGGCATGATGATGTAGAGGCCGAGTATCCCGATAAAGATTGCCACGATGGCTGCGACACCACCCGCTGTATTGAAAGGATCACCTCCGCCTCCTGCAGAAGCCGCCGAAATGCCGAGTGCTACTGCGCCGACAAAGATCAGGAACGGCACGAGGTAGAAAAGCAGATAGCGCTTCATCAATGCCTTCCAGTCCGCGTTTGATTCGAACTGATAGGGACCAAAGCTCATCTTCGACCAGCGTTCGTTCCACAACGACATGCTCGCCCAAGGATAGAGCAGATAGAGCGGGATCGCCGCCACGACATTCTTCCAGATATAGGACCAGCCATAGCCGAATCCCTGATCATCACTGCCGCCCCGGATACCGCGCCAATAGGTCCGGCTGAGGCGATATCGAAGGGCCCTGAAATAGGCGAGGCCGGTCAGATAGAATATGGCCAGAAACATCGCGAAAATGATGACGCCTGCGATGATCGGCTTCCCCTGGAAGACCAGCCCGTTGATTACCAGCTGCATCACGACAAGTGGTAGACCGAGCAGGAAGAACACCATCACAAAACCGATGAACAATTCGATCCCGCGCCCCGTCCATTCAAGCGGTTCGTCGATGAAACGGGTCTGCGACCAGAGATATTGCCGTTCGCGCGTTGTCGCCCAGAAGCGGTAGATGCCCAGCGTGACCAGGGTCAGCAGCACATTGGGCAGCGCGATCTTGGCAAAATCGGTCCAGCTGCCGTGGAAAGTGACCGCGCTCGGTGCCTTGCCTTCATGTCCGGTCATATGTGTCTTGCCTTTCCCCTGCGTTCATTGCGCTAGGTGCGCGATGGCGTAGGGGATTGTCAAGTAAAGGGAAAGTAGCCGTACTCAGCTTCCAAGAAAAGCATGCAGTTCGGCACGGAATTTCTCGGGCTGGTCGAGCATGATGAAATGATAGCTGCCCTTGATCATAACCGGCCTGAAGTTGGGTGTGCCCTCATATTGCGTTTCGAACGCTGCCTTGGCCATGGTCTCGGTCATGGCGCGATCATCTTGCGCATAGAGCAAGGTTACCGGCGCCGAAATCTTCGACAGTTCGGGCCGCATGTCGGTTACCATGACCTCGTGCATCACCTGTCCGACAACGCGCGGATCGCTTTGCGCGGTCCAGTTTTGAATCAGGCACAACCCGCGCGGATGGTTTGACAAATTGCCTGCAGCAGTCGCCTCAGCCAGATTGTCACAATCCTTTAGCGCCGGCTTTGGCGCGTCGGCTTTGTAGCTCGCAGCAATCATCGATTTCATCTGTTCGGCCCGGGGGCGTATCGCATCAACGCTGTTGATGCCGAAAATCGTACCGATGAAGGGCACCGCGTCGACCACCATAAGCTTGCGTGACAGATGCGGCTGTCGGGCGGCGATCATCAGGCCGGAAAGCCCGCCCATTGAGTGGCCGACAACGGCCGGGGCGGGGTGACCTTTATTGGCGATTTCATCATCGATATAGTCGGAAAGCTCGCTGACAAACGGCTCTAGCACTGTTCCTTCTGCATTGATTCCGACATCTTCACCAAAACCGCGCAGTTGCACAGCGTGCAATCGATAGCATCCGGCAAAGGCCTTTATGGTTTCGTCCCAAACGGCACGCGGCGTCGAAAGACCAGGAATCAGAATTACATCCGGTCCGCTGCCACGCACATCTACGCTGAACCGTTTCCCGTCGAGGCGCGTGGCCGGAACCGAGGCAATGTCGGCTACAGCGCAATCTTTGGGCTCGCTGGCGCCCGCTTCCGAAGATGTCAGGGCAACGGCAATCGCAACCGAAACGGCGATGGCGACAGGGATGAAATGGGTAAAGCCTCTCTGCCTGCAAAACATGGCAAGTCCTTTCGATCGGGATATGATTTGATTCAGTCGCGAATAAAAATCTGCTCAATGGGTATTCCGAAAACATCCGAAATCCGGAAGGCGAGCGGAAGTGAGGGATCATATTTCCCTGTCTCGATCGCATTCACCGACTGGCGAGAAACCCCCAGCGCATCGGCCAGATCCTGCTGGTTCCAGTCGCGTTCGGCACGGAGGACCTTGAGACGGTTTTTCATGCCCGCCACCGGACAATGGGGCCGGCAAGCCCCAGCATTGCGA
This sequence comes from uncultured Sphingorhabdus sp., assembly GCF_937872355.1. Taxonomy (GTDB): domain Bacteria; phylum Pseudomonadota; class Alphaproteobacteria; order Sphingomonadales; family Sphingomonadaceae; genus Sphingorhabdus_B. Next base: position 12,527 of record NZ_CALMSV010000143.1, read on the forward strand.
ACCAGATGACTGCCATCCACTGCGGGCCGGTTGCGACAACGTCGTAAACCTCAAGAAACTGCCAGACGGTAACCAGAGTTAGTGTGAACGCAGTCGCCAGCAGCGCCTGCTTGGCAAAAAGCAAACGCTGATATTCATCGTCGGTCTCCACGAGCAGACGGAAGATCGCCCAGAAGACGCCGATCACCGGGAATGCCGTAATCAGGGCCAGGCCAATCAAAGTCGCCTGCGCATGTTCGCCATTGCGGGCGAACAACAGGCTTCCGGTCAGGATTGCAACATAGGAGCCCATGAATATTAGCACCCGCGCGGTGTAGCGGCGCATATAAGCGGGCATCTTCTTTTCAGCAGACATCTGGCATTTCCTTCTAGAGACAAGGAGCCTTTACATTCGATTCGCAGCAATGTCAATTGTCCTTGTCATTTTGATTGCCTTACTTGTCATTCCAGAGCTTTCTTGGTGTAGACTTTGTATAATTTGTCACTCGTCTGCGCACTTGCGGCCTTGCGTCCAGACTGGCAAAGGGACGGCTCCATTCCATACTGAAAGCAAGCATTTCCAATGTCTGACATGATCCGCGTCACCCTTCCCGATGGCTCCGCCCGAGAAGTCGCGCGCGGGACTACCCCGGCTGACATTGCGGCTGCCATCGGCCCGGGCCTTGCCAAGGCTGCGCTCGCCGCACGCGTCGATGGCGAAGTGCGCGACATCATGCGCCCGCTGGAGGCCGACACCAACCTAGCGTTGATCACGGCAAAGGATGAAGCTGACGCGCTGGAGCTGGCGCGCCACGATTTTGCGCATGTGCTGGCCGAGGCGGTGCAAAAGCTGCATCCCGGCACGCAGATCACTTTTGGCCCCGCAACCGACGACGGTTTCTATTATGACGTGATGGCGCCCGCCAACCGTGGCCCCTTCACCGAGGACGACCTGCCGGCAATCGAGGAAGCGATGCGCGAGATCATCCGCGCCGACAAGCCGCTACGCCGCGAGGTTGTGGCACGAAACGACCTGATCAAAACCTGGAAAGACGCAGGCGAAAGCTTCAAGGCCGAATGGGCCGCCGAGCTACCCGAGGGTGAAGAGCTGAGCGTCTATTGGTCGGGTGACGACTGGATGGACATGTGCCGCGGCCCACATCTGGCCTCAACCGGCAAGCTCGATCCGCAGGCGTTCAAACTGATGCGCGTTGCTGGCGCCTATTGGCGCGGCGACCAGAATAATGCGCAGCTGACGCGCATCTATGGCACCGGCTGGCTCAACAAGAAGCAGCTTGATGCCCATCTGCTGCGCCTTGAAGAGGCGGCCAAGCGCGACCACCGCAAACTAGGGCAGGAAATGGACCTGTTCCATTTGCAATCCGAGGCGCACGGAAGTGTCTTCTGGCATCCCAAGGGTTTCCGCATCTGGCGCACGCTCGAGGCCTATATGCGCCGCCGCCTCGATGCCTCCGGCTATGTAGAGGTGAAGACACCGCAGGTGATGGATGCACGCCAATGGGAGCAATCGGGCCATTGGGGTAAATATCGCGAGAATATGTTCGTCATCCCCGACGAGGTCCCCAACACCGAGGATGAAGGCCCGGTGATTTCGGGCGAGGCCGACTGGATGGCTCTCAAGCCGATGAACTGCCCGGCGCACGTCCTGATCTTCAAGCAGGGCATTACCAGCTATCGCGACCTGCCGCTGCGCATGGCCGAATTCGGCTGCTGCCACCGCAATGAACCGCATGGCGCGCTGCATGGCATCATGCGCGTACGCCAGTTTACGCAGGATGATGCGCATATCTTCTGCCGTGAGGATCAGCTGGTGCAGGAGGTGCGCGATTTCTGCGACCTGCTCGACAGCGTGTATCACGACCTTGGCTTTGACAAATATGCAATCAAGCTGGCGCTGCGCCCTGAAAAGCGGTTCGGGTCGGACGAGATGTGGGACAAGGCCGAGGAAGAGCTTCGCGAAGCCGTGCGCTCGTCAGGCCGCGCGACCGAAGAATATGGCTGGGAAGAACTGCCGGGCGAAGGGGCCTTTTACGCACCCAAGCTGGAATTCCACCTGACCGATGCGATTGGCCGCACCTGGCAGGTCGGCACCATCCAGTCCGACCGCGTGCTGCCCGAACGTCTAGACGCTGCCTATATCGGCGAAGATGGTGCCAAGCACCGGCCGGTCATGCTCCACCGTGCGATATTGGGCACATTTGAACGCTTCATCGGCATCTTGATCGAACATCATGCCGGCCGCTTCCCGGTATGGCTCGCACCTGTGCAAGCGGTCGTCGCGACCATCGTGTCCGATGCCGATGATTATGCCAAGCAGGTGACCGCAAAACTTGAGGCGGCGGGCATCCGCGTCGAAACCGACCTGCGCAATGAAAAGATCAACTACAAGGTCCGCGAACACAGTCTCGCCAAGGTCCCGCACCTGCTGGTGGTCGGCAATCGTGAGGCCGAAGAAGGTAAGGTTGCGATCCGCACCTTGGGCAGCGAAGGCCAACGGATCATGACTGTCGATGAGGCAATCGCGATGCTGGTAGCAGAGGCCACCCCGCCGGATTTGCGCGCTTGATCGGCACGAAAGCGCGGACCAAAGGACGCTGGCTGCGTTGGATACTCGCGCTGCTGTTGCTGCTGCTCGCCCTGCTCGGCAAGGGCTATTGGAACGCCACGCGCGACCCGATAGTCCACCGCGCAACTCTCTCGGTCAAAAATTGGCCAGCGGGAGAACCGCCACTGAAAGTCCTGCTGCTATCAGACACCCACGTTGCCGGGCCAGACATGCCGCCCGAACGGCTGGCGCGGATCGTCGCCGACCTCAACCGGCTAAAGCCCGACCTCGTGCTGATTGCAGGCGATCTGATCAGCGAAAAGCGGCTGTCGACCCGCATCTATACCCCAGATCAGGTGACCGCCCCCTTGCACGGCTTCAAGGCTCGGTTGGGCACGGTCGTGGCGCTGGGCAACCATGACCATTGGTTCGATCCAACGGCCATCGAAGTCGGGCTGCGCAAAGGCGGCATCACGGTGTTGAAAAATGAAGCCATCGAACGCGGCCCGCTGGTCATCGGCGGGGGGGGCGAAGATTTTTCCGGACATGATGATGTACCCCCCGCCTTTTCTGCGGTGGACCTGCTGGCCGCCAAGCCACGCGTTCTGGTCACCCACAACCCCGACATAGTTCCGGACATGCCATCCTCCGTTGCCGCTGTCTTTGCCGGTCACACCCATTGCGGGCAGATCGTGCTGCCGCTCTATGGCCCGGTCACCTATGTCTCACGCTATGGCGATCGTTTTGGCTGCGGTGCGATTGAAGACAAGGGGCAACCGGTCTTTGTTGGGGCAGGATTGGGCACCTCAGTTCTGCCGTTACGCTATGGCGCGCACCCTGATGTCTGGCTGGTTACGTTGAAACCATGACACTCGAAACGCTGCTCGGCGGGCTCAGTCCAGCGACCCTGTCCATCGCCCTGGCCCTTGTCTTCGGCGCATCCGTCGTCCGTGGTCTCACCGGCTTCGGGCTGGCCATCATTCTCGTCCCACTCCTCGGACTGATCGTCGAACCCGCAGAGGCAGTCGTGATTTCGATCCTGCTGCAACTGCTCGCCGGACCCATAGGACTTAAGCGGATTTTGGCCGATGGTGAACGGGCTACCGCCGTTCCCATCTCGGTAACCGCGATCTTGGCCACGCCGTTTGGTGTCTGGCTGCTCTCGATCACCGCGCCCGATGTCGCGCGGCTTGCCATTGCCCTACTCGCGCTTGCGGCTTTCGGGCTGATGTTCGTACCCGCCAAGGCAGGCGCTATACCGGGGCGGAAGGAAACGCTGGCGACCGGCGTCGCTGCTGGGTTGCTCACCGGCTTTGCCTCCATGCCCGGGCCACCCGTTGTGCCCTTCTATCTGAGGCGCAAACTCTCCCCCGATGTCGCGCGCGCCTCAATGCTGATGGTGTTTTTCGCGACCGCCATAGCGGGCAGCATCGCTTCTTTCGTGCTGGGTGTTGCAAACCTGCACCTACTATGGCTGTCGGTGCTGTTCTATCCGGCGCTCTATATCGGAACGCGGCTGGGCGAACTGGCGTTCGGCAAAGTTAGCGAACCCGTCTGGCGGACGCTGGTAGGAATCATATTGGGCGTTGCCGGGGTGGCCGCAGTGGTGCGCTTACTAAACTAGCCGAACTTGCGCGAAATCCAGTCGCTGCAAATCTCGACCGCCTTGGGCAGCAGCTCTGGCCTCTCGATATAATAATGGTCCGCCCCGGCGACATCGGCATATTCCTTATCCGCATGGCCCACTGCTTCGAACAGACGCTGGGCATGGCTGGGCGTGCAAGCGAGGTCGGCAGTGTTGTTGATCACCAGCACAGGACAGCTGATCCGCGCCGCGTTGCCAAGGCCGGTGGCGTTGGTATCGTCATAGCTCCATTGCGACAGCCAGCTGCGCAGGGTCGAGAAGCGCGCGAGGCCGACCGGTCCGTCATTAGCCACCTTGGGCACACCCAGATAGCATTCGTAAGGCCGCCGGTCAGATGGATCCTGCGACGGATCGGTCCAACGGACGTCGGCCATCGTGCCATGAACGACAAAAGCGCGCTCTGAATTGGGGGTATCGCTGGCACGGATGGCTGCCAGCTCTTCCTTAACCCAAGCCGTTATCCGGCGATTGCGTGCGATCTGGGCAGTGCGGAAACGGGCGACAAACGCCTCGTCATAGGGTGCCTTGTTGGGATTCGCCGGGTCATAGATGTTGAGTTCAGGATCGCGTTCGAAAGGCTTGCTCTCATCAAGGATCGAAGGGTCAATCCACTCGGTCAGTGTCATCGCGCGGCTGATATGCGCAGCGAGCAGCATGATGCCGTCAACCTTCGGCATTTCGATTGCGGTCAAGTCATAAGCGTCGCCCGCAGGCGTATGCGTGATCGTCGGGTTCTCGGCCTGATCCTGATAGAAGAGCGACATCGAACCGCCGCCTGACCAGCCTCCCAATATGAATTGTTCATAGCCCAGTCTATCGCGCGCATGCCGCAATGCAGCGGCCAGATCGCTGATGCATTTTTCCATGATGAGCGCAGTGTCATTCCCGCGATAGCGGGGGTTCACATAAAGCACATGGTGCCCGCCATGCGCGAGCGCAGTCACCAATGGCAGGAACGAACCACCGCCTATCGGATGGGTGAAGACAATGGCGCGGTTTGAGGGCGTGTCTTTTGGCGTGATTGCCATGCATTCAACGAAAACCGTACCGCCCGCACCGCCATAGACATCCTTGAAGGCAGACTCTTCCTGATAGACTACCGCATAGGGTGTGCGCACGATTTCCATTTGCAAACTCTCCTCTCTTGGGCACATTGGCGCGGAAGAGAGAGGAAAGGCAAGTCTTATGGTCCAGCCAACAGGCATTCACCACATCGCGATCATGACCGGCGACATGAAAAAGCAGATAGAATTCTTCTCGGATGTGCTCGGTACTCCGTTGGTGGCTATCTTCGACATGCATGGCGTACCCGGCGGCATCCATGCCTTTCTGAAGCTTGACGGCGGCTGTTATTTCTCGCTGGTCCAGCTGCCCGAAACCGCAGAGACCCCGATTACTCTCGGCCTCACCCACGCAGGCACTGGAGCCGGTAACAGCGCACCCGGCACGATGCAGCACCTGGCATTTTATGTGAAGGACGAAGCCCAACTGGTTGCTATGCGCGACCGGATCCGGACCAAGGGAGTGAATGTGATCGGGCCGCTCAACCACGGCATGTGCAAATCAATCTATTTTGCCGGCCCGGAACAATTGACGCTAGAGGTTGCTTGCCCCGGAATGCCGGTGACAGCCGATCGTTGGATCGACCCGTCGGTGCTGGCCAAGGTTGGCATCACGACGGAAGAAGCCAAAACTTTTGCAAACCCCGATGGTTATGACGGCAACGGCGGTACCGTGAAGCAACCCGATTATAATCCTGCCATGCCGCATATGGCGTATCCCGAAGATCGCTATAAAATGATGCTCGCAGTGCCTGATGAGGCGTTGGCATCCATGTCCGAACATGCGGAGCCGCCCGTACCGGCTTGAAACCCGGCCAACACAACCCAAGTTGCATTGCTGCAACGCCTGTGCACAAAAGCAACAGGTGGTGCGGCCAGCCCTTTATTTGTAACGATTTTGCATGTAAGGGCCGCTCATCATCAATTTCAGGAGTAATTGCTATCGCTGCCCCAGTTCAAAGGCGAATGTTGACGCCACCGGTCAAAAGTGGACCGCGCTATAATGAATTCATCCAGAGCGACAAGGTTCGCGTCATCGATGAAGAAGGCGAAAATCTGGGGGTGATGTACACCCGCGAAGCAATTGCACAAGCCGCCGAAGTCGGCCTTGACCTTGTCGAAGTATCGCCCAATGCCGACCCGCCGGTCTGCAAGTTCCTCGACGTAGGCAAGTTCAAATATGAGGCCCAGAAAAAGGCCAACCTCGCCCGCAAGAGCCAGAAGACGCAGGAGATCAAAGAGATCAAGATGCGTCCGAACATCGACGATCATGACTATATGACGAAGATGAAAAAGATCGTCGAATTCATCGGCGAGGGTGACAAGGTCAAGGTGACGCTGCGTTTCCGCGGGCGTGAAATGTCGCACCAGCAGCTGGGCATGGCTTTGCTCCAGCGTGTTGCTGAGGATATGGCCGAAACCGCCAAGGTCGAAGCTTATCCCCGCCTTGAAGGCCGCCAGATGCTGATGGTCCTCGCGCCCAAATAAGGCGCAGAAACGGCTTCAGAACAACGCTTCGCGGATCAGTTCCGCACCCACGGCGACCATCAACAAGTTGATCGCCAGAAAGAAGCGCGCGGGCGAAATCCGGCGGACCAGTATCACGCCAGCAATCGTGCTGATGATCGCCAGCGGCATGAACAAAGCCGTCGGCCATAAGGTCTCCGCCGTGAACTGCCCGAGGGCGAGATAGGCGGGCACCTTCATATAATTGACGGCCGCAAAGAAGATCGCCGACGATCCGATGAAGATCGTATGCGGCAGGTTGCGCGACAATGCCCATATCTGGAAAGGCGGGCCGCCGGCATGCGCGACATGGCTGGTGAAGCCAGCAACCCCGCCCCAGAATGTGCCGACCCAGCCCGGCATGGCGATTGCCCAGCCTGCTGTTCCAAGCCGGTTCTCGATTAAGCGATGGAGGCCAAAGGCCAGCGCGATCAAGCCGACCAATCCCTTGACAGCATCGGTCGATACCGAGTTCGCAAACATCCAGCCAAGGAAAATGCCGACTGCGGCACCAGGCAGCATTTGCCACAGCAGGGCGCGGTCATATTCCTTGCGGAATGACCAGACACTGACAACGTCTTGCACCATCAATATGGGCAACAGCATCGCCGCGCCTTGCACCGGATGCATCACCAACGCGATCAACGGCATCGCGGCTGCGCCCAAGCCTGCAAAGCCACCCTTGGCCAAGCCGACCAGCAAAACCGCCAGTCCCACTACCAGCCAGAAAATCGGATCCGTCGATATGCTCAATTGCCTGATTGCCGACGGCGCAACGCCAGCAAATATATCACCACTGCAGCAACGGCGAAGAAGAACCATTGCACAGCATAAGACAGATGGTTGTTGGTGACATTTTTCGGGTCAGGTTGGGCAACTGGCCGCATCCCCTTTGGCGCATCCTCCGCAACAATCATCGGCCTTGGGACGGGAATTTTGCCGAACGTCCGTTCGATGAAGGAATAGCGGCTAGGCTCGGAAATGACCGTGCCGTTGACCATACCGCCCTTCCATGCAGGCTTGATGTCGGGCCGGTCAGCGATGCCGTAGGCCACCAGTGCCCCCGGCCCTTCCGGCCCGGTCTTGCAATCGGCGATATATTGAAAACCGGATTGGCCATTGGCGTCACGGCCGGACACAGTCTGCCATTCCACCACTTCCAGACAATTCAAAGTTGACCTGCGAAACATTTCAGCGTCGCGAACCGGTGCCATGTCCGGAAAGGCGATGGGCGGCTTGCCTGCATTGGCCGCGTAGAGCGCAATCAGCGCCTCTTTCTCCGCCTTGCGCTGCAATTGCCACACGCCAAGCGCGATCATCGTTGCCACGGCCAAACCAACAATGATCGTTGGCAACAAGGGCAGTCGCAACTTCATTCGCCTTCGCTCTTTTCCGCCAACTTGCCTTCAATCGCGCGATTGCGATGTTCGGCGATCAGCAATGCCCCTTTTGACACGCGCAACGACAGCACAACCAGCGCGCAGGTAAGCGGAACCCAAATCAGCGCATGGACCCAGAAAGGCGGATGCGCCGCCAATTCAAGCATCACGGCAAGGATGATGATGATCGCACCCAATCCCATCGTCAGGAAAGCGGCTGGCCCATCGCCGACATTGAAGGCGGCGTAATCCAATCCGCAAGCGTCACACCGCGGCGCAAATTTGGCAGGACCGGCGAACAACGTCTTGGCCCCACATTCAGGGCAAAGACCCAAAAGGGCAGCCTCGACCAAGCCGGGCTGCCCTTTTTTGGTTTGTGTATCAGACATCGTCACGACCGGACGATGGCCATCAATGGACCGGCGCGCCCCAGCCGCCCCAGACATAGACGACGACGAAGAGGAACAGCCAGACGACGTCGACGAAATGCCAGTACCAGGCGGCCGCTTCGAAACCGAAATGCTGCTTCGGAGTGAAGTGGCCCTTGTAAGCGCGGGCAAGGCAGACGATCAGGAAGATCGTACCGACGATCACGTGGAAGCCGTGGAAACCGGTCGCCATAAAGAAGGAGGAACCATAGTTCAGCCCGGCAAAGGGGAACGGCGCGATCGAATATTCATAGGCCTGGATGCACGAGAACACGACGCCGAGGATGATCGTCAGCCACAGACCGTTGATCAGCCCCTTGCGGTCGCCATTGATCAGCGAATGGTGCGCCCAGGTGACGGTGGTACCCGAGCAAAGCAGGATCAGCGTGTTGAGCAAAGGCAGGCTAAAGGCGTCAAATACCTGCATACCCTTTGGCGGCCATTGCTCCAGCGCAGCCGCGCCTTCCTGACCGATCAGGTTGGTCACGGTGAACGCATGCGTTGCATGGTCGATTTCGACCTGCAGCGGCACGGGGAAAAGCGAGTAATCGAACCAGGCCCAGAACCAGCCCACGAAGAACATCACTTCGGAAGCGATGAACAGGATCATGCCATAGCGCAGGTGCAGCTGCACGACCGGGGTGTGGTGGCCCTGGTGCGCTTCCTTGA
>NZ_CALMSV010000144.1 GCF_937872355.1 uncultured Sphingorhabdus sp.
CAGGTCAGCCGGGCGCGCGGGGGGGTGGCCATGGTCAGGCGAGGTCGCCCCCATGGAAGCAAAAAAGGCCCGACGCTTGCGATGTGCGGCGAGATAGCCCCGCCAGCTGAAACAATCTTCGCCGGTCAGATCGGACAATGTTTTCAGATTATCGAGAAAACCTTCAAATTCCGGATCGACCACCGGATCGGGGCGATAAGCGGTAATCACGCGACCGCCCCAACCGCTCTCGCATATGGCCTTGTGATGGCGCAGATCGTCGAGCGGATTCTCGGTCGTTGCGATCACCTCGATGTTATAGCGTTCGAACAGCGCGCGCGGACGGAAGGCGTCGGTCGCCAGTTTGTCCGTGATCACGTCAAAATAATAGTCGGAAGTTTCCGCTCCCAGCAGCACGTCGATCCCGAAGCTTTCGGCAAACACCCAATCGAGCCACATGCGCGAGGGCGTCCCGCGAAACAGGGGATAGCGTTCGGCAAACAACCGCCAGCTTTCACGCGGGTCGGCCTCCGCATTGCCGATCCCCAGCGCCTCAAGCGGCACGCCTTGAGAATAGAGCATGCGAAAGACATAATGGTCCGGGTGCAGCAGCAACTCCGCCGCATTGCCAAACGGCGCGTCGGTCGCCCACCATTCGGGGTCGGTATGGCCATGCGGGCTGATGATCGGCAGCGCCGCTACCTCCGCATAGAGCCGCTGGGCAACAGACCGGGTTTTGCCATCCGACGGAAATAGGCGGTCGGGGTGAAGCGAAAGGGGTTGGGGCATATTCAGATCCAGCCGGTCGACTTGCCAAAGGCGAGCAGTTGCTCGGGCCAGCGTTCCAAGGACAGGCCTTTGGTGTTGCGGATGCCGAAACCATGCCCGCCCTTGGCGTGCAGATGCGTTTCGACGGGGATTTTCTTCGCTAGCAAGGCGGTGCGGAGCGCGAGCGAATGTTCTGGCCCGACCAGCGGGTCATCCTCCGCATGCAGCAGGAAGTGCGGAGGCGAATCATCGTGCACATTGAGGTGGGGCGAATGCAGCGCCAGCTGCTCGGCACTCAGTTCTTTACCAAACAGGCTTTGGCCTGCGGGTAGGGCAGCGCTCAGCTCGTCAATCATGATCGCCGGATAAATGGGTGCCGCCAGATCGGGGCGGGCCGATAGCTGATCGATGTCGTTTTGCGGTTCATAGGCTTGGAGGCCAAACTGAGCCGCCAGATTGGCGCACAAGTGCCCGCCTGCCGAAAAGCCGGTGACGGCGATGCGGTTTGGATCGATCCCCCATTCCGCCGCGCGGGAACGCACAAGTCGTATCGCGCGCTGGGCATCTGCCAGCGGCGTCAATGGTCCACCAGCCCATCCGTCATTTGGCAGGCGATAAGCAAGCGCAAAGCCGGTCACGCCCCGCGTTGCAAACCAGCGCGCAATATCGAGGCCTTCCTTGTCCCACGCCATATGGCGATAGCCGCCGCCCGGGATTGAAATGATCGCGGCACCATTGGGTTTGGCCGGGCGGAGCATTTCAAGCCAAGGCGCGGAAACCCCTTTCAGCGCACGATCGACAACGGCCGCGTTGGAAGATCGTTCGGTGAAACTCTCTGTCAGTGCCACGGGCGAAGGCTCAGGTGCGCCTTTGGGCCACAAGGCGATGCGTTGTGCAATGGCCGGTTTCCGCGCCGATACGGGCAAGGCTACAGCAAGCGCACCCGTCGCCCCGATGGCCAGAATGTCCCGCCGTTCCAGCATCAATTGGCGGCCTGAGTGTAGCGTCGGCGTTTTGCAGCCGCCGCTTTGCGGGCTTCTTCAATCGCCTTTTCCTCGGTCGCGAAGAGCAGGCTATCGAGCACCGACGAGAGGTGCGTGCGCATGGCTGCGCGGGCAGCCTTGGGGTCGCGGTTGCGCAAGGCTTCCAAAATGGCGCTATGTTCGTCGACCACAGGCTTGATGTTCGCAAAGCGTGCTTTGGCGTGCAGCAGCGCGCTTTCGGGTGATGTGCGGCGCAGTTTCCATAATTCTTCGATGGTCTGATAGACTGCGGTGTTGCGGGTTGCGCGGGCGATGGCGAGGTGGAATTCGCGGTCGGCCTCTTCGGTTCCGCCTTCGGTCTGGTTTTCGAGCGCAATATCCTCGACCCGCTTCACCAGCTCTTCAATCTCTTCGTCGCTGATTTGTGTCGCCGCAAGTGCAGCCGCTTCGCTTTCAAAAAGCAGACGCGCCTCGGTCAGCTCAAAGGCGGTGACGTTGAAGCCGGGAATGTCTTCCTTCCCGGGCAGACGTTTCACATAGGCGCCCGATCCCACCTTAACCTCGACCAGCCCCTGCACCTCCAGCGCGATGATTGCTTCGCGTACCGTCGGGCGGCTGACATCATATTCGGCAGACAATTCGCGTTCTGCCGGCATACGATCGCCGACGGCATATTTGCCCGCAGCCAGTTCATCGATGAGCTTGCGGGCGAGTTCCTGATAGAGACGATCTTGCGTTGTCATAATTTTGGCCTTACCAATTTGATTAAACTTGACAGGCCAAAAGCCATTGGTCAAGTATGAATTCGGTATTTAGCGCCAGACCAAAGGATTCGATAGCGCCATGAAGATCACCGCAGCGAAAGTCATCGTCACATGCCCAGGGCGCAATTTCGTGACGCTGAAGATCATGACCGACCAGGGCGTCTATGGCATTGGCGATGCGACGCTGAATGGCCGCGAACTATCGGTCGTATCCTATCTGGAGGATCATGTGGTGCCGTGCCTGATCGGCATGGACCCGCGCCGGATCGAGGATATCTGGCAATATCTCTATCGCGGCGCTTACTGGCGTCGCGGCCCCGTTACGATGCGCGCCATTGCGGCCGTCGACGTCGCCCTGTGGGACATCAAGGCGAAGATGGCGGGTATGCCGCTCTACCAATTGCTTGGCGGGCGTAGCCGTGACGGCGTGATGGTCTATGGCCATGCCAATGGCAGCGATATCGAGGAAACCGTTGATGCCGTCGGCCATTATATCGACATGGGATATAAGGCGATCCGCGCGCAGACCGGGGTCCCGGGCATCAAGGACGCTTATGGCGTCGGCCGAGGCAAGCTCTACTACGAACCAGCCGATGCAGCCCTACCCAGCGTAACGGGTTGGGACACGCGCAAGGCGCTCAACTATGTGCCCAAGATGTTCGAGAAACTGCGCGATACCTATGGCTTTGATCATCATTTGCTGCACGACGGGCATCACCGCTATACCCCGCAAGAGGCGGCCAATCTGGGCAAGATGCTTGAGCCTTTCCAGCTTTTCTGGCTGGAAGATTGCACCCCGGCCGAAAATCAAGAGGCGTTCAAGCTGGTCCGCCAACACACGGTAACTCCGCTCGCTGTGGGCGAAATTTTCAATACGATCTGGGATTGCAAGGATTTGATCCAGAACCAGCTGATCGATTATATCCGCTGCACCATCGTTGGCGCAGGCGGCGTCACGCATCTGCGGCGCATTGCAGATCTGGCGAGTCTCTATCAGGTGCGCACTGGCTGCCACGGTGCAACTGACCTTTCGCCGGTCACCATGGGTACAGCGCTGCATTTCGACACCTGGGTGCCCAATTTCGGCATTCAGGAATATATGCGGCATACCGAAGAAACCGACGCTGTCTTCCCGCATGATTACCGCTTCGACAAAGGCGAATTGTTCGTCAGCGAAACCCCGGGCCATGGTGTCGATATCGACGAGGAGTTGGCGGCGAAATATCCTTACAAGCCCGCCTATCTTCCGGTCGCGCGGCTGGAAGATGGCACGATGTGGAATTGGTAGGGAGAGACAGAATGCGTACCCATTTGATCGCAACAGCCGCGATGGCACTGGCCTTGTCCGCCTGCTCCAGCAAGCCAACCGATGGACTTGGACTTTCAGACCTTGCCAAGCTTGGCGAGGTCGACGAACGCTACCAAGCCTATAATGTCGAGATGGTGGAGGTGACCGGCGGACGCTTCTGGGCGCCCTATGGTTCCGGAGGAACGACGCCATCAGATATGTATCGCGAACGGCCTCCACTCGACCTGACTGACCCCAGGCTGATTGCGCTTGCAAGGAATCTCGGTCCGTCACTGATGCGGGTCAGCGGGACCTGGTCGAACAACACCTATCTGGAAGCTGAAGGCGAAAAGCTGACGGCCCCGCCCGAAGGCTACAAGCAGGTGCTGACCCGCCAACAATGGCGCAATGTTGTTGCCTTCTCCAAGGCGGTCAATGCGCCGATCGTCACCAGCTTTGCGGTCAGCGGCGGCACGCGCGGAGTTGATGGCGTCTGGAAGACCGACCAGGCGCAACGCGTCGTCGATCTCACAAAGGAGGCAGGCGGAAGCCTCTACGCTGCCGAGTTCTTTAACGAGCCGAATATCCCGGCTGCTGCATTGGGCATGCCAAAGGGCTATGATGCCGAAAATTATGCCAAAGAGTTCCGTATCTTTCGCGATTGGGCGCGCAAGGCTGCTCCGGAGATGAAAATCATCGGTCCCGGCGGTGCGGGCGAAGGCACATTGTTTGAAGAGCTTCACAAGATTGCGCCGAACAATCCGCTTTTTGCGGGCCATGTCTCATCCGAAGACATGATGAAGCGAAATCCCGGTAGCCTGGATGCAGTAAGCTACCATTTTTACGGATCGGTTTCGCAACGTTGCGCGGCGATGGGCCTCGGCACTGCGGTCAAGGCTGATGCGTTGAATCCCGATTGGCTTGATCGCACGCTGTTAGATTTCAATTTTTATGGTGCGCTGCGCGACAAATATGAGAAGGGCAAACCGCTGTGGAACACAGAGACCGCACAGGCAGCGTGCGGCGGTTCCCCCTGGGCGTCGACCTTCCTCGATAGCTTCCGCTATCTCAACCAGAATGGCCTGCTCGCGCAAAAGGGCGTCCAGGTGGTAATGCACAATACGCTCGCAACCTCTGATTATGCACTGATCGAGCGCGACACGATGACGCCACGCCCCAATTATTGGGCGGCCGTGCTGTGGAAGCGAACTATGGGGAAAACAGTGCTTTCTTCGCCCAAATCGCCTTCGCCGGATGTGCGGATATACGCGCATTGTCTTGCTGGGCAGAAGGGTGGCGTTGGTTTGACCGTGCTAAACACTGGCACCACTCCACGATCGCTTCCCGTCGGCCAGAATGCGCATCGCTGGGTGATGACCGGCCAACCGCTCGACACCAAAGCCGTGCTGGTCAATGGCAAGCCCCCCGCGCTGAGCGATAAGGGCGAGCTGACCGGGCTTGAAGGTGTCATGGTGACCGGCGCGCTATCGATCCCCGGCCAGTCCATCGCCTTCATCGCGGTGAAGGATGCCAACAACAGCGCTTGTCGTTAGCCTTTGTCGCGCATCGTTCTCATTGGTGAAGCCATGCATGAGCTGTCACGCGGCGGTGACGGCTGGAACCTTGGCTATGGTGGCGACACGCTTAACACTGCGGTCCATCTCGCGCGGGCAGGGCATGACGTCGCCTATCTGACAGCGCTCGGCCAAGATCCATTCAGCGCAAAACTGAAGTCCGAATGGGCGGCAGAAGGCATAGATACCTCGCTGATCCTCGATGACCCGACACGCGCAACTGGCCTATATGCGATATCGACCGATGATCGCGGTGAGCGCAGCTTCGCCTATTGGCGCGACACCAGCGCCGCGCGCGAGATGTTCGCACTCCCCGGTATCGAGGATGCACTGGCGATTGCCGAGCAGGCAGACCTCATCGCATATTCGCTGATCACGCTGGCCATTTTGCCACCCGAAGCCCGGGAGCGGCTCTACGCACTGTGCCGCCGTGCCCGCGCGCGTGGAGGTAAAGTCGCCTTCGACGGCAACTACCGCCCCCGATTGTGGGGAAGCGCAGAGGAGGCCAGAGAGGCGCGCGATGCCGCCATCGCTTGCGCCGATATTGGATTGCCGACGCTGGAGGATGAAACCCTGCTGTCGAGCGATGCCAGCGCCGAAGCCGTGGCCGCGCATTGGAGCAAGCTAGGCTGCGCTGAAACCATCGTTAAACTGGGCGCTGACGGTGCTCGGCTTCCCAACGGCGAGATACTCCCGCCGCCCGAAGTCTTGCAACCTGTCGACACCAGCGGCGCAGGCGATGCCTTCAACGGTGGCTATCTCGCCGCGCGGATGGATGGGGCCTCAGTTCAGGAAGCGGTGATCGCCGGGCATCGCCTCGCGGGCTGGTGTGTGATGCGCCGCGGGGCGATACCCAACCTCGATTAAGTCGGCTTCTTGCTGCGCAGCAACCCCCACAGCACCACAGCCCCCACCAGATCCAGCGCAGCCAGCGCTACGAACAGCGGGTTATAGCCATAGGTGTCGGCGCTTTGGCCGATCAGGAAGGTGAAGAACATGCCGCCGGTCCAGGCTATCGTGCCCGCCATACCGCTCGCAGTACCTACCGTCTTGCTGTCGAACACGTCGGTGCACAATGTGATCAGCGCGCCGTTGAGCATCTGGTGCGCAAAGCCACCAATACAGAACAATGCGATGGCGAGTTCGGGCGATCCGGCCAGGCCGATGCAGGCGGGGCCGACCATGCACAGCGCACCGATGGTCATGGTAATCTTGCGCGAGGCGAGCAAACTCGCCCCGCGCTTCTGCAGCCAGCCGGGGAGGAGGCCTGCGGCGAGGCTGCCGAAATCGGCCGCGAGGAAGGGAAGCCAGGCCCAGAGCGCGATGCTCTTCAGGTCAAGCTTCCAAACCGCGACAAGGTAAAGCGGGATGAAGAAGTTGAAGGTTTGCCATGCCGGTTCGGCGAGGAAGCGTGGCACTGCAATGGCCCAGAAGCTGCGCGATTTGAGCACCTCCGTGCGGGTTGCCGGCTTGCCCTGCACATCGTCGGCCCGACCTTGCTCGATATAGGCGCGTTCGGCATCACCCAGCTTGGGATGTTCGGCAGGCGTGCGATAGCCCCAATACCAGAGGAAGGCCCAAACAAGGCTCAACGCACCTGTGATGATGAAGCCCGATTCCCAGCCCCAATAGAGTATACAAAAGGCCACCAAAGGGGGTGCGACCATATTGCCGACGCTGGTGCCCATCTGGAACAGGCTGGTTGCGAGCGGCTTTTCCTTAGGCGGGAACCATTCGGAGACGGTCTTCGCCCCTGCTGGAATAGCCGCTGCTTCGGTGGCGCCTAACAGGCCACGGAAAAAGGCAAGACTCCAAACCCCGGTCGCAAAGCCGTGCGCCATGTTCGAAAAGGCCCAGCCGATCGCAAAGAGGAAGAAGCCAAGCCGCGTGCCGAGCGCATCGAGTATGCCGCCGGCCACGGTTTGCATGATCGTATAGCTTGCCTGAAACGCCAGCACGACCCAGCTATATTGCTCGGTATCCATGCTGAATTCGTCTTTGAGCGTGGGTGCAGCAACCGACAGGGTCGAGCGGGCGAGATAGTTGAGGATCGTGCCGAGCGTTACCAACCCGATAATCCACCAGCGCAAATTGCCTCTTTTCAGCATGGCCTTCTCCTCCCCACTTTTTCCGTGTCTCATAAAAAATCAGGCCGGGCTATCCTAAGAAAGCCCGGCCAGTTGCATGCAAGCTATGCCTGCATGGAATCAGAAGGAAATGCCGAGCTTGATGCCGCCATAACGTTGCGAGTCCCTTGAAAGGAACTGATAGACGGGGTGCGTGTCGTTGGTCGCGCTACCGCCTGCAACGCCGAAATTGTCGGCCATGCTCGATGCATAATGCTTGTTGAACAGATTGTTGACGAAGGCCGTCACCTTGATGTTGGCAAATTGGACGCCGAAGCTGCCGTTGAACACACCATAAGCCGGTTGTTCGAGCAGCGGGTTACCCAACAGGTCAAAGCTTACCTTGCTCTGATGCTGATAGTTAAGGATCAGCGTGCCCGTCGCATCTCCCATCAGCGCGAAATCAGCCGTCGCGCCGACATTCCATTTGAACTTGGGCGAATTGGGCAGTTGCGCGCCCGAGCGGTCCTGGAACGAGCAAAGCGTACGCGGGGCAACTGCAGTTGCGGCAGGTGCTGACGTACAATTGCCCTGCAGTGCCGAAGCTGTGCCGTTCCAGATCGCTCCCGTCTGACCCGCATAGCCCTGTGCATTGGGGAAGCTGGTCATGGTTGCATCGGTGTAAGTTGCACCTGCATCAAGACGCAGCCAATCGGTCGGCTTTGCCTGCAGCTCAACCTCGACACCTTTGGTGCGCAGTTTGCCGACATTATTCAGCACAAACTGCGGTGCCGGGGGTGTGCCGACGAGGATTGCAGACTGCGCCTGAAAGTTGTCGTAATCGGTATAGAAGCCGATGACGTTCAACTGCACGCGATTGTCGAGGAAACGGCTTTTGATGCCGAGTTCATAGGAATCCGACTTTTCAGGTTGGATCGGGCCAACGCCGACCAAGCCCGGTCCGGTGCCGTTCAGCGATGCATCGATACGGGCAGGGTTGAAGCCCGTGACGATGTCATAGGCAAAGCCTTTGTAACCGCGTGCGATGCTACCGAAGACCATCACATCGGGTGCCACCTGTTGCGAGATCGAACCCTTCCAGGTAATGACGCTGTCGGTGTTCGAACCCCGGCAGGCGAGGGTGTTTGGTGCACAGGCATTTGCCGTGGTGCCGAGAAGATTGTCGAAAGCGACGCTGATCTTTTCCCGGTTATAGCGCACGCCCGCGCTGATGGTTGTTTCGGTAGGCAATGTGTAGTCGAGCTGCGCAAACAAGCCGAGGCTCTTGCTGCCATTGGTGGCTTCCCAATTGGCGCGTGCGACGACAGGGCCGCGCAAGAAGGCGCGATCGGTTTCGGCATCTGAATAGAATGCGCCGACGACATATTTCAGCGCGTCATTGCCGCTCGAAACCAGGCGCAATTCCTGCGACAGGTTGGTCGAATGATAGGGGCCGGCCTGAGCGATGCCGCCATTTGCGGTTCCGCCGGTGAGCGCACCCAGAACATTCGCATCGGTGCCGTCGAAATCATTCTGGAAGTTGAACTTCCAATCCTGGTAGGCGGTCACCGAAATCAGGTTGGCAAAGCCGAGATCAAGATTGAATTTGCCGGCAACGCTTTTTGTCGTGTTGGCGGTCGCGCCCAATGCATCTACTCGGGAGCGGTAGTTTCCCGTCCCCGGCGTTATACCAACCAATGTTGGAATCAACGGAACGGCGCCAAAAACGCTGGGCGTTCCGGTTCCGAAAATGCCGCGCAGGCTGGTTGCGGTACCGTCCTGTTCTGCCTTGCTGTACGCACCCGTCAAAGTGAAGGTCAGTGTATCGGTCAGTTCGGATTTGAACTTTGCGCGAACGCCGTAATTTTCCTGATCGTTCAAATGCGTATTCGATGTCAGGTTGTGAATGTTGCCCGGATAATTGTGATAGAAGCCGGTCAGGCGAACACCAGCGCCTTCGCCAACGGGAATGGATACAACGCCCTCAAGTCGCACATCGCCGTCGGTTGCTGCCGTCGCCGAGATATTGCCCATGAAATCATTGTCGGGATCGTTGGTCACGATATTGACCACACCAGCCGAGGAGCTTTTGCCGAACAGCGTGCCCTGCGGACCCTTCAGAACTTCGATGCGCTGCAAGTCGGCCAGATTGTCGAAAGCCTGCGCCTGCTGCACCACCGGCATATCGTCGATGATGACTGCGACGCTGGGCTCCACGCCGATCGAGAAAGCGAAGGTGCCGATGCCGCGCAGGACGATCGCATTGTTCGGTGAAGAGGTGGTCTGGGTGATGGTCAGCGAGGGGGCTGCTCGCGTCAGGTCTGAAAAGTCGGCAATGCGGGCATTTTCGATCGCTTCGGCGCCAAGTGCAGTCACGGCAACCGGCACGCTTTGCATATTCTGTTCGCGTTTTTGCGCGGTGACGACGATTTCCTCAAGGCCGCCTGTGTCTTCTTCAACCGCGACCGGCTCTTGTGCCGCGTCCTGCGCAAAAGCGTTCGTCGAGATCATCAGGATGCTGGCGCCAGCCAGCAGTGCATATTTACGTGACATAGCAATCCTCCCAAACCGCGACTCGCGGCAGCCTTACCAACTTTTGTAAATGGTAAGGCCAATTGTCACAATTCGGTAAACTATGTCAAGCGCAATAACGCTGCGTGGGGACTGACAGCACCTGCAATTTCCATAATGCGTATGAATTTCTGCCATTTTTGTTGGATGTGAAGCGGGTTATCAGAGCTATCTGCACTGGTCTTAACCACCGTCACTATCGAAAAGTAGCACCGAGACATTATCAGGATTCCTCCAACTATAAGCTACAGAACGGGAAAAACCATGATAGCCCTGACGCTGATCCGCATGCAAAATTGGTCTGGCCATTTGTGTTAATCTCGCTTACCACTCGTAGACGGAAGAATCGTTTTTGGTTGGGAGGCTGTGATGGCGATGGATTTAAAAGCACAACTGACGATGTCGGGTGGAGTGATTGCGCTGGCTGTGGCACTGATGCCTGTACAGGCGCAGGCGCAAAATCCCTGGATGGATGAGGCCGTCGTTGCTGAACAGGCTGCCGCACAGGATGATGCAGCGAAAGAGGCGATCGCCAACAAACGCGCGAAAATGTTGCTATCGGCGATGACCCTTGAGCAGAAACTGCAACAATTGACCGGCGCCCGACCGGAAGTGTTGCCCGAATTACCGCAATGCTATGGTGCCCGCCACGTCACCGGAATTGCCTCGCTCAATATCCCGACATTCCGCATCACGAACGGGCCTGTCGGTTTGGGTCAAAATGACTGCGTGTCGCTTGATGTGATGAAGGAGCCCACCGTCGATTTCGGCTTCGGCCCTGTCCAGATCGGTGTACTGACCCACCCCAGCTCAGCCAAGGCCACAGCGCTGCCCTCCGCAACCACAGCGGCCGCCTCCTTCGATCCTGCGATGGCGGCGCTTTATGGCGAAGTCATCGCGACCGAGATGCACAATTTGGGGCTGCATGTTTTTGAAGCGCCGGGCGTTAATCTTGCGCGCCTGCCGATCCTCGGGCGGAATTTCGAATATTTCGGCGAGGATCCATATCTCAGCGGTGTGATGGCTGTGGCGGAGACCAAGGCAATCCAGTCGCGCGGCCTGATCGCAATGCCCAAACACTATGCGGCGAACGAGCAGGAAACCAACCGCATGACGATCCAGACTACGGTTGATCGTCAGACGCTCCGCGAACTCTATCTCTTGCCGTTCGAAATGGCGGTGAAGGACGGCAAGGCGGCGGCGGGGATGTGGGCCTATAATTATGTGAAAGGGCAATCGGCCTGTGAAAGCCGCGAGGTGCTGACGGATATCTTGCGCAAGGACTGGGGCTTTACTGGCTATGTTCAGTCGGACTTTTTCGCGATGAAGAGTACGGTGGCGACCATGGCCAATGGTATGGATCATGAAATGCCCTTTCCGACGCACTGGGCAGCTGACAGGATGAAGGCAGCACTTTCGCGTGGTGAGCTGAATGTCGTTCACATCGATACCGCTCTCGAGCGACGCTATACCCAAGCGATCAAGGCGGGGGTTTTCCATCGCAAACTCGCACACACCCCGATCGATTTTGCCGCAGGCCGACGAAAGGCGCGAGAAATTGGCGGGCGCGGGGCTGTGCTCCTCCAGAATAATGGCGCACTTCCGATGCGGAACGATCTGAAGTCGCTGGTGCTGATCGGCAAGGCAAGTCAGGTCTATGCCCAACAGGCAGTCGCGGGCGGCGCGGTGGTGGGCGAACCTATGGGCGCTGGCGGCGGCAGTTCGGACGTGGTGCCCAACTATACTGTAACACCAATCGATGGACTACGCGCTGCGCTGTCAAAGGATGCTGCGGTCCGGCTGATCCTTGTCGACGATGACAATGCAAATGCTACGATCGATGGCAAGCCGGCGAGCTTTGCCGATGCCGTTGCCGAGGCGGCCAAGGCAGACGCCGTCGTGATGATGGCGGGTACCATTTCCGAAGAAGGCGCTGATCGGGCGACCTTTACTGACGCCAGCGGGAAGCATCTGGCCGCGCCTGCATCGCTTGGCAGCAGCCTCGATTGGTACGCCGGACGATCGAACAATATCGCGACCAGCGAAGGCAAAAACGCCGTCAAGAATAGCCGCACGACGGCGATGATTGACGCGCTGATGGCGGCCCGCTCAACCAGCGGTAGATCGATGGCGGCGAAGTCGGTGCTGGTGCTGAAGGACAATGCCGGCGTTTCATTGCCCGCTTCGTTGCTCGGGAAAAAGGGACCAGCTATTTTGGAAAGCTGGTTCCCGGGGCAGGAGGACGGCAATATCGTCGCCGATGTGCTGTTCGGAAAGGTCAACCCGTCGGGCAAATTGCCAGTGACCTTTCCGGTTGCAGGCAAAGCCTTTCTCGATTCTATCAAGACCGACCAATTCCCCGGC
>NZ_CALMSV010000145.1 GCF_937872355.1 uncultured Sphingorhabdus sp.
TGCCCCGCGCAAGGCGGGCGAAGTTCTGCGTGCGGCGTTGACGCCAGCCGACGAGCGTCTTTACATTGCGAAGGCGAGCGGTAAAAATACGGCAATTTTCGACGGGAGAGGGTTTCCCGCATTGCTTCGCCCGCGACCGATGGCGGCGGTCGCGCATTGATGTAAGAAGATACTTCGCAAAACAGCCGCGCTGCGCTATTAACCGAAAATATCCGGTTTTGGACGCATAAATGAGAATTAACCGTTGGCATTTCAGGGCGCAGGCGCTGGTTACCGTGCTTTTCCTCACTGCTTGCGCGGTGGTGGACGGACCGAAAATGACCGCAACCGGGCGCGGCGTCGCTTCGGGGGCGACCGTGTCGATCGTTCCGAACGATAGTGAAGATGCAGCAACCGACGGGCTTGTGCGGCAGCTGGTCGTTGCCGAACTCC
Source organism: uncultured Sphingorhabdus sp. (assembly GCF_937872355.1). Classification (GTDB taxonomy): domain Bacteria; phylum Pseudomonadota; class Alphaproteobacteria; order Sphingomonadales; family Sphingomonadaceae; genus Sphingorhabdus_B. The sequence goes on from NZ_CALMSV010000145.1 coordinate 433, forward strand.
GGCGCACCGGCTTTAGAGTTGACGAGACAGCCGACTTGGTAGTTGAGTATGCGTTCGCAAAACGGCCGACCCAAGTTGGAATATTGCTATCTGGCAGCAAGGCCGACGGAAGCGAATTGGGTGGATGGCGTTCCCGACCGATCGACAATGACCTGGTATCACTTTGCCGTCCTGCACTTCACCGGCTGATGCTGGTGATCACCGACGCTCGATCAGGTAAAATCGTTTTCAGAGGCAGCAGCGAAGATGACTGGTGCGGTGATGTCGATAGAGGAAAACTCGGAGGCATGGTGAAGGCGGCGATCTCAGGATTGCGTGCGAACCTTAGCCCCGACTAAGAAACGGCAGCAAAAGCCAACCGAAAAGTCGTGCCTTGTTCGGCGGACGATTGGCACTCGACCGTTCCTCTGCTTTGTTCAACTGCGCTTTTTACAAACGACAAGCCAAGGCCGGCGCTGATCGTCGCTTGGGCATCGTGATGGCCGAAGCGATCGAACAGGTTGCGCAGCCGTATTTCCGGGATGCCAGGACCTTGATCTTTGACCTCGCAAATGACCATGTCGGCATCGGCTGCATCACCCGGCTTCCGGGTAATATAACAATCAACCGTCGCTCCTGCCGGGCTGTACTTGATAGCATTGTTGATCAGATTGCCGATCGCTCTCAAGATCGCCGAACCATCGACCAATACGTAATGCGCGCTATCGTCGTCATGCACAATCACCTTGATGTTCTTCGATTGCGCAAAGGTAAAATTATCATCCGCTGCCTCGCGCATCAGGTCGACCATCTCAAATTCAGCCAGATCAGGCTTCACCACGCTTAAGCGTGCAAGTTGGACGAAGTCATCGGCCAGCTTCAGCGTTTTTTCGGCATGCGTTTTTATCCGCCTGAGCAAATCCTCGATTGGCATGGCTGAACCGCTAGGCGTATGCGTTAGCGAGAGTATCGCGGCTTGGGGCGCGCGCATGTCGTGCGACAGGAATTCGAGCATTTCCTTGCGTTCGGTTTCCGCAGCCCGAATAGCTGTAATATCGGAAAGGCTTATAATCTTGCTGAGGCTGGTGCCATTGGTCGCTGTCAATTCCGCGCGGCCGAGAATGTAAACCCGTTTTGCCGGCGATTGCCATTCGGTTCCGGGCTGAAGCTCTTCGGTCACACTCAAGCCCAAAAGTTCGTTCAGAAATTGCTGCTCCAGGTTCTCGCTCAAAACAGTTCGTGCTGCGTTGTTTGCCAACAATATCTTGCCAGTTTCGTCGATAACAAAGATCGCATCGGGTGCCGCCCCAACCACGCCTTCGACGAAATTCTGCCGATTGGTCAGTTCACCCAACACCAATCGCAGCCGTGCGGCCCGTGTGGCAATTGCATCCAAACCATAAGTTTTAGCTCCTCGCGGCACATCGCTGACGCTTGAAAGCCGGTTGGCTTCATGCTCGACAAAGTCGTTGAGCGCGCTAAGTCGCCTCCATCCCCATAAGGGGTAAACGAGCAGCGTTGCCATCAGCGCGGGGCCGGGGGAAATCCAGAGCCGACCGACAACGGCTCCAAACCAACTACCCGCTGCTAAAAGCAACAGCATAAGAAGCGAAATCACCAGGTTCGAACGCGGACTTAAGTGCCAGAAACCCAGCATCAGCGCAAAGATAGCGCCGATAGCGACCGCCAGACTCCACGGTGCTGCCGCCTCTCGCATGAACCGGCCCGACATCAGCCCGTTCAAAAGATTTGCCTGAATTTCAATTCCGGGCATTGCCGAACCCACTGCCGCAGATACCGGAAAATTATCTCCCATGCCCTGCGCAGTTGCGCCCACCAAAACAAGCCTGTTTTTCAGGAATTGCGGCGGGAGTTCGCCTTGTAACACGCTGACGGCTGGCACAGTTTGATAAGAATGGCGCCGGAGCAGCGGCAAAAGCACCTTTCCATCCTCGGTGGCAGGTGACGAGATATTGTAGATCTGCGCCACCTCGCTGGCGGCTTCCATCAAATGTTTATATGGCAGCGACGATCCCGCACTTTTGATTTCCGCGCGGCGAACGATGCCGTCAGGATCGAATTGTAGCCCCACGTGGCCGACGCGTGCTGCGAGGTTCGTTAGCGGCTCAAACGGGCGATACAGGTCGATGTCTCGACCATCTGAGCCGGGAATCTGATATTGAAGCGGGAGCACGACCTTGCCTGAATCAGCCACGGCCAATGCAAGTTTCCTGTCCGCGTGCTCATCTTTGGGTTCGATAAAGAGCACGTCATAGGCAATGACTTTTGGCTTTGAAGCTGCAATTTTGGTAATCAGCTCGGCGTGGATTGAGCGATCCCATGGCCATTCACCGATTGCGTTCAGACTGCGCTCGTCGATTTCGACGATGATGATGTCACTGGACGGGGCTCCCGATGCCAATGGTATAGCGCTGTCGAGCAAGAGATTGTCAATATAATGCGTCCAAGTGGTGTTTGCCACCCAGACGGCGAAGCCGCAGGCAAGCGAAAAAATCGCCCACCATTCCAGGATCAGCCTTTTTTGAAGCAATCATCCAGCCCTATTTGTCTATCGTAAACATTTGCGGTTGCGACCAGATATCGACCGGTCCGTCGGCTGTATTCTGGCGCATGTTCACGCGCCAGCGATATGTGCCGGGGGGCAGATTGGTAAGGGTTATTCCAGTCGCTTCCAGCCCCGGTTCATCCACAAGCGGGATCGCTGCGTCATCGGCCGCGAACAGTTGAAATCTGTAGATCGTGTTTGTGGCACCTTGATCGATCCAGTTGATCTGGAAAGTATCGCCGGTTGGCGCAGAGGCTTCCGTCGCTCCGATTTCCATATACCGGCGCCGGAAAGCAAATGTATCGGACAAGCCCTCCAAGCCGCTGTCAGCGATCGCCATAGCGCGGACGAAAAATGTTCCGTCAGGAACGCTGTCAAAACTGGCAACCGGGCTGACCGATACATCTTCCGCAATCATCTCGAGGAAACCTGCGTCCCGGGCGACCTGCGTGTGATAGCCTTTTGCGCCGCTGACGGCGGACAATCTGAACATGACCTTCGCATCAGCCTGCAAGGAGCCCGAATTCAGAATAGCGGGCGGCGGGAGCAGCTGTTCCTTCAACAAATTTCCTGTTTTCGGCAAGGCCGCGCCAAAACCATTTGGCAAAACTGTGGGTGTCGCCGATTTACCTGCATCGACAGCAACAGCACCTTCAACGACCTCGGTCAGCGAAGAGCCTTCAGGGCCTTCATAGCCGAAACGAAAAACGGTGCCACGGACCGCGGAAACAGCCGTCGGGGTGCGCATTCGGAACTTGCTGTTCGGATTTCGGACAGGTGCCGCAGTTGTCTCCGCACGACCGCGCTCAACAAACAAATCGATGTCATTGCCTCCAGTCAGCACATAGCGGCGCAATCGGAGGATTTTTACCCGGCTGTTCGACGGCAGGCTGACTTTCGATCCATCTGAGACAGCCATCGTCAGGAACCCCGGCGCGCCTGTGATGATGGTTTGGCTTTCCAGGATGCCCGATCCAATGGACGGCGCGACCGATCCTTTAGACCCGGCAATTGTGACATTCCCGCTGAAAGCTACCACCTTTGCAGTCATCGGAGTGCTTTTCAGCAAGGTGACGGGTATCTTTAGAACCGTCCCGGGGCGGATCTTTGTCGCATCCTTTATTCCATTGAGCCGCTGGACCTGCAGCGCCGAGTTGGTCGAGATCAGATATTTGCCGGCAATGGAATTGAGCGTGTCATCCTTCTTGAAGATATACGCCACGGTTTCGCCCGCTGCATTTTCGGCATGCGATGGCGGTGCGCATAAAAATGCAAGAACCAATGCAAAGAGGGCGGTCCAGCGATTTAGCAAATGCGCTACTCCTCAATTCCGAACTGCTCAAACCGATACCCGAACCCAAATACTGTCTGCAACCTGAAGCCATGCTCGGGTTTCAGCATCAATTTTGACCGAACCCTGGACACATGCATATCTAGCGTGCGCGTTGGCAAATCGGCAACGCTATTCCATACAGCCTGCAAAATATAACCCCGCGACAACGGGCGGTGGCGGTTTTCGAAGAACAGCTCTGCCAAGGCAAATTCTTTGGGCGTCAGCGTTACGTCTTTCCCGCGCACGTTGACCGTGTTTGTGGACCGGTCAAAATCAAACCCGCCAGTCGAATAAAATCGCTCGACTGGCTGCTGCGGCTTGGCCCGTCGGAGCGCCGAGCGCACGCGAGCCAGCACAACGCTATGCGTTTCCGGCTTGATGATATAGTCGTCGGCACCTGCTTCCAGCCCGCGCACGACGTCGTCACCGGACGAACGCGTAGTCATCATAATGATGGGTGGGCATGGATTCAGGTTGCGACGCGCCCAGTAAACCACCTCCATGCCCGATTGTTCGGGCATGTTCCAATCGACCAATACCAAATCGAAAGTCTCTCTCGCTAGCGCCGTGATCAAATCCCTACCGTTGGAGAAACGGACACAGGGATAACCTGCCGGCCCCAGTGTCCGCTCCAGACCGTCAACGATGTCTTTGTCATCATCTGCAATTGCAATTCGCATTTCTCTAACCCCTCAAGCCGACCGCGTGGGATGCAAAATCAACTCGCATCACTCCTTAAAACACCAGACAAGCACACTGTTACAAATAGTTGCATGCCCTTGCTCCATGACATCGCTGGTTCGATTCAACATTCAAGCCTCATACTACATTGCTCATTCAATCCGCGCAGTAGGGGCTGCTCTTCCGTTCATAGCGTTAACGAATTGAACCGACTTTTCTTTTGAAAACAACGGATTGCAATTCGTCCATCCCCCGCAGCTCTGCCCCTAACAAGAACTGCCCAAAACGACCGATTCGCAACAGATTCGAGCTAGCAATAGCCCAATTTTCGAGGGGAACATCCGCACGTTTACAAATTGTTGCAAAGGCACCGATTCTCATTAACCATTTTCACGTATAAGCCCCTCACATTCCGCAATTGATTTACGGAATGGATCAAACAGGTCGAGGGGCATGAGAGTGATTGCAACTGCTACATCGTTGAAGGCGCGCGAGCGTGGCGATTTAATCGTCCCGGCGAAATCCGCCGCGGTATTGTCAGCGGTAATTCGCAACGCGCGGAACGCCGCGCTGCTGGCAGGGGCGTCCGCTGTCGCCTTGGTCAGCATCCCTGCGCACGCAAACCCGTCTACTGCAGCCAATAGCGCAAATTTTTCCCAGACCACTGCCGGAGCCATCTCGCAGACGGTCCCTGATGGCGTATGCGCCGTTGCCACCACCGTCCGCGGTGGCAACGGCGCATCGTCAGGTACGACAGCCACGTTGGGCGGTATCGGCGCACCCGGTGCCATTATCAATGCCCGTTTCAATGTATTGTCCGGTCAAGCGGTAACTGGCGCGGTTGCCAGCGGCGGGGGCGGCGGGAAACTCTCCCTGGCCCCCACAAAAAACGGGAGCGGGAGGGTTGCCCGGCGGGGGGGGCGCGCCCACCCTCTCTGCGCCCGCCACAAATAACGGTACCGGCACGGCCAATGGCGGCAGCGGCGGTTTGGTTGGCGGCGGCAGCACGACGCTGCACCGCGGCGGCGGCGGCGGCGGCAGCAGCTCTATCAGTGTCGGCGGCGTCAAGATGGTCGAAGCGGGCGGCGGCGGTGGCGGCGGTGCTGCGCACCAGGCTGCGCCGCTCGGCAATGGCGGCGGTGGCGGTTTTACCGGAATTGCACCCGGCGTTGTCGCACCCGGCATCAACGGCAATGTTGGTAACAACACGACCAACAATGGTGGTCGAGGTGGTTTGGCCGCTGCGGGCGGCGCAGGCGGTGTTCATACAGCGAACGCCGCACTCAACGGTTTTGCAGGGCAGGGCATAGGAACCGGTACCGGCGGCAATGGCGCAACCGATACCGGAACGGACACCGGCGGCGGCGGTGGCGGTGGTTATACCGGCGGCGGCGGCGGTTCAGGCACGTCGGCAGACAGCCAGACCGCAGCTGGCGGCGGCGGCGGATCGAGCTTCGTTCGCGCGACCTCGCCCACTCTAACAGCAGCAACTCCCACGGCGGTCTCCGGCGCTGCAGCAACGGCAACGCCTGCTGGCGCAGTGGTTGGTACAGCGGGGGCGGTGACGATCGACTGGATACCATGCCGCTATGTCTTGGCAGTCAACAAAACAGCTTCCGTCACCAACGTCAACGCGGGGGCGAAAACGGTCTGGACGATCACCGTTCAAAATACCGGCCCTGATCCGATGACCAGAGGCGATCTCGTCACACTGACGGACACCCTGCCTGCCGGCCCAATCGGCGCGCCATCGCCGCAGTTCCGCGTGCTCTCAATCGGCAGCTCGGGAGGTTCGAATGCGGATATGGTTAGCGGTGCGATTTCCTGCACCGGTTTGACCGTCGGCGGCGCGATGCCTGCCAGCACCGTCTGCTCACGGCCTTACGCTGCCGCGACGGGGACACCCGGCTTGCCCAGTGGTGGCACACGTGGCCTCAACAATGGCGAAACGCTGACCATCACCTATGAACAGGTCTTTGCAAACACCGCTGCCGCCGCTTCGATTACAAATATGGCTACGGTCAATGACCGTTCAACGCTGACCGGCACGACCGACATCACCGGAACCAACGCTGCGCGCACTTCCTCAGCTACGGTCAACGTCGTTCCTTACAATTTGCGCGTCAGCAAAACGGCTTCTTCGGCCAACATAAACGCCGGTGGTGCGATCACCTGGACCGTAAACGTCACCAATGACGGGCCGGGAAACATGTTCGGACCGGACGACACCACGGCGAACGCGCTGAGCGTCACCGATGCCGCGCCAACAGCCAACGCGTCTGCGCCAACGGGCTTTACCTCATCCGGTCCGGCTGGCAGCTGCACCTATTCAGGCAGCACCATTACGTGCCCGGGCAGTCTCAACAATGGCCGGCGGCACTCCTGCTGGAACCGCGATCACGAATAATGCAAACGTTACGGACTATGTGACCGGCGATACGAATGATGCCGGTTCGGCGACGGTTACGGTTTCCCCAAGCGCCAACTTGTCAGTGACCAAGTCAAACGGTGCTTCGACCGTCTATTCGGGCAGCACCATCACTTACACCGTGGTCGTAACCAACAACGGTCCGGACAGCCCCACGGGTGCCGTCGTCTCCGATTTCGTTGGTCCAGGCATTACCTGCCCCGCAGGCAATTCAGTGACCATCACCGGCAGCGGGGTCCCGGGCGGTAGCTTTACCATCGCCAACCTCACCGG
>NZ_CALMSV010000146.1 GCF_937872355.1 uncultured Sphingorhabdus sp.
GGTGGGCGAACCCTGGTGGTGGACGATGCCCGATGGACGCATCTGCCTTTATGATGCAGCCGCGCAGGCAGCATTCGGGCCTTTGGCAGTCTCCATTCCCGACATTCGGGGTAGCAAAACAGCTACACAAATGGCTATGCTCGACAAAGCCGGTGAGTTGCTCGCAGCTTCGACGGCCGACCTGGTTGCGGCGGTGGAAGACGAGGCTGGAACGTCGCCATTTACCAGCCACCTTCTGGTTTATCTGCCCACGGTCATCGACCCGCTTTCGCCCGAAGCCAAGCGCGCCAATGTACCGCTGCAATGGGCATCACCAGCTTTCGATGTGCTCCAGCTTGAAGATTATGACTGGGTGACGACCGGCAATCACGGAGCGACGGCGCGCGGCTTTGCCGAAATGAATGCGCGGCTGGGCTATCCGGTTGCGCAACAGCATTATTTTTCGGGCTTTGTGCTGCAACAGGGAAGCGATGCGCAGTGGTTCGATATCGAGCGTGCGATCGAACTAGCTAAAACCCGCGCAACGGCCGAGGTCTATGTCTGGGCACTGCCCCAGGTCGCGCGCGACGGATTTGTGCATTTTCAGATTGGCAATGAAAGCGAGGCTGATGTGGAGGCTTTTCACGATATCCTGTTTCCGCTCGGCATCGGACGCGAAGCCGAGGTTTCGGCGGAATTTTCAACTAATGTCGTGACGCTGATGTCAGGGCATGAGCGACGGAACAGCGACTGGGCCGATGCCCGTATGGCCTATAACGTCGCGCCCGGGGTGCGATCAGAAGCCGAGCTGATTGAATTGATGCAGTTTTTCCGGGCTCGACGCGGCGCTGCCGTCGGCTTTCGTTTCAGAGACCCGTTCGACAATAGTTCCAATGACAATAACGATGCACCTAACATCCTTGATCAGCTGCTGGGGACAGGCGACGGCATCCGCACCAGTTTCCAGCTTCTCAAGCGATATGGCGATGGGGATTCTGCGCAGGAAAGGACGATAACCCGGCCAACCATTGGCTCGATCCGGGTAGCGATCGATGGTCTGGAGTCATCAGCCTGGTCATTGGGGCCTTTGGGTGAAATCCAATTCGAAATGCCGCCACCGGCAGGTGTTGAGGTGACCGCAGGTTTCCATTTCGATGTTCCGGTGCGGTTCGATCAGGACCGGATCGACGTCAGTCGTTCAACCTTCGGAGCAGCCGATATGCCAAATGTGATGCTTGTCGAAATCAAGGAGGTGGCGTGAGTTATCCGTGGCTTGCAGGCCCGCTGACGAGCACGGCCTATGGATGGCGGCTGGAGCGTAGCGATGGAGTTGCAATCGGTTTTACGTCGCACGACCACGACGTCCTGATCGATGGTCTGGTCTATCGCGCGAGTCCGGGAATGGCGCCAAGCTCGATAGTTGAAACACTGGGTCTGGAGATAAGCAGCCTCGAGGTCAGTGGCGCATTGACCAGCGATGCCATACGCGCAGAAGACATCGAGGCGGGCCGCTGGGATCGTGCCGCATTGACGATTTTCCTCTATGACTGGTCAAATCCTGCCGCCGGTAAATTCACTCTCGCAATGGGCACATTGGGTGCGATCAGTTGGTCAGGTTCTGCCTTTGAAGTCGAATTTCTGGGTCCGGCTGCAAGGCTTTCGGCTTCGGTCGTGCCCCTGACATCGCCTACTTGCCGCGCGCGTTTCGCGGGGCCGGGCTGCAACCTTAGCGCGCAGCGGTTCTTATTGGAAGCGGAGATTATCAATGTGCAGGGTTCAACCCTGACTTTGGCCGCGCCTTTGGGATCCAACCCTTCTGATTTCGTCTTGGGCGAATTGCGCTGGTTAGGTGGGCCTAATTGCGGGCAGCGACAGCAAATTGTCTCCGCTACCGAAACCGAAATTGTGCTGACCGAATCCCCTGCATTCCCGGTCGAGGATGCCACGCCGGTTTCTGTGTTGCAGGGCTGCGATCGGACCATTGCTACCTGCTCTGGTCGCTTCGGAAATGCGCTCAATTTCAGGGGTGAGCCCTATCTACCCGGCAACGATCTATTGACCCGTTACCTTGGTGGAAATTGAATCATGAGCGCCAACTTAATTGCGTTTCGTGCGATTGCGCAATTGAATACACCGTTCCGTTTTCGCGGGCGTACACCGGGTGTGGCACTGGACTGTGTGGGCTTGGTGCTAACTGCTCTGGGCCCGATTGCCGAAACAACAGTGGATTGCCCAAGCTATTCTTTGCGGGGCGATTTTCGGTCTGCCATTTTGAACTGTTTCGGAAAATTACCGTTTCACCTTTTGCACGACGACGAAACGGGATGCGATGGCGACATCATACTCGCCGCTGCCGGCCCATCGCAGTTGCACCTGATGGTTGCCGCCAACACTGGTTGGGTTCACGCCCATGCAGGACTAGGCCGTGTCATTTTTACGCCCATATGGCCTGGCTGGCCAATCATCCACCGTTGGCGTTTGATCGGAGATTGAGATGGCAACCCTTGTTCTGACTGCTGTCGGCTCTGCAGTCGGCGGCCCGCTGGGCAGCGCAATTGGAGCCTTTGTCGGGCAGCAAATCGATCGGGCGCTGATCGGCAATGGCCCGCGCAGGGAAGGACCTCGCCTCAAAGAATTGGAGGTGCAGACGTCCAGCTATGGCACTGCTATTCCTGCAATATTTGGTGCGATGCGGGTTGCTGGAACCGTCATATGGGCGAGTGATCTCATCGAGAAAAAGTCAGTTACGGGCGGCAGCAAGAGCCAGCCTGGCACTGCGACCTACAGTTATTCGGTCAATCTGGCCGTTGCGATCTCCAGCAGGCCAATTACCCGAATAGGTAGAATCTGGGCTGACGGTAATTTACTTCGCGGGGCGGCAGGCGACCTGAAATTCGAGACTGAACTGCGTATTCACAATGGCGAAGGCGACCAGCCTGTCGATCCGCTGTTGGCATCAAGTGAGGCGCCGGGGCTTTCACCCGCATATCGTGGACTTGCCTATGCAGTTTTCGAGGGCCTGCAACTGGCTGAGTTTGGTAACCGCTTACCTTCGCTCACGTTCGAAGTGTTCGAACGTGAGGATGCGGTACCGTTGCATGAAATTGTCAACGACGTGTCCAGTCAGCTTATTGCCGGGACAACATCCGAAACATTGGGCGGCTACGCAGTGCAAGGTCGCGACATTGGAGCGTCTATCGAGCCGCTAGTCGCGATATTTCCTGTCACGTTGCGACCGAAAGCGGATGGGCTGGAACTGAACGGCTGGTTCGATGTGCCAAAAACCATATTAACGGGCAGTATTGCGACGATGATCAACCGAAAATCGATCGAACGTCTTTCCAGGGTACGATCGGCACGGGCACATGGGGGAGCTTCGATTGCTCTGCGTTATTACGAGAAAGGGCGTGACTATCAGGCCGGTTTGCAACGATATGGTGCCAATCTGAATGAAAATCATGAAACGCAATATGAGCTTCCCGCATGCCTTGATACTGCACAGGCGCAGCGATTGACTGCATTGAATTGGCTGCAGCAATCCAGGGCACAATCAACATCGGCGGGTTTTTTCCCCTATGGGACCATTCCGCCGAAAATTGCCGAAAACCAGTTCGATTCTGACGAAAAAATCACGGAAATCGAATATTTTAACGGACATTTCAGAGTGTCCAAACAGGGCTGGGTCGATACTGATCGCGGGTCGCTTACGATTGGCGATCCGGGGCGGGATGTGTCGTCGCCCGACCTTGCCGTAGGCCATACGCTGTTGCACCTGATTGACTTGCCAGCGGTTTCCGAACCCTTGCCGTCGCAACCGGTAATCGGCGTCGTTGCAGCCGGAACGGGCGAGGGGTGGCGCAAGGCAGCACTTGCCTATCGCGATGGTTTGGCACTTACCGAACTGGGCCGGACTGCGCCGGCAGGCGTTATCGGAGTGCTCCAGGCAGATTTGCCGTCGCACGCTGGACATTTGCTCGACACTAGCAACAATTTGATGGTTAGAGTGCACCACGCAGGAATGGATTTTCCAACTGGTTACGGCGATCCATTGCATCCCAATGCGCCACTGCTTCACGTCGCCGGTGAACTGATAAAATATGGTGATTGCGAACAGCTTGGTCCGATCGATTTCAGGCTTGCCCGACTAGCTCGAGGCTGTTTTGGCAGCGAAATCGTGCAGCATCCAACTGGAACTGCAATTTGTCTGGCGAATGAAGCCACGAGTTTGCGGTTCGGTAGCCTAGGTTTGACAGTCGATGAGTCTGCATCATTTGAAGCGGTTGGCATCGGCGACAGCAATCCGGTGCTTGAATCCATCTCTGCCGTCGGTCGGGCTATACGGCCCTTGGCGCCTTGCCACTTAAAAGTCGCATTCGACCAAGTACAGAATCTCCGCATATCTTGGTTTAGGCGAAGCCGATGGGATACAGGCTGGCGGGATTTTTCCGATCTGTCAGTCGATGAGCCGTCCATTATGTTTGAGGTTGAGATCAAGAGCGGCCAAGTCCTGCTTGCCCAATTTCATCTGTCTGCCGAGTATATCGAAGTGTCAGCTGCCCTAGTCGGCAGTTGGGGATTGCAGACGGGCGTACCGATCACCGTCGATGTTCGACAACGCGGAGCATATGCCCTGTCACGGCCAACGTCACAGACCGTAGTAGCGCGATAGGCAATCAACCCGACACAATCAAATTTTTGATAGGAACACACCCAATGGGAACAAACACGCCGCGATTTGCTTTGCCGAACCTGGTTGCTTCTCAAGCACATAAAGAGATTACGCATAACGAGGCGCTCGCTATAATCGATAGCGCGTTGCATGCGGCAATCGTGAATTCCGCCTCGTCACCACCCTTCTTGGTCGAAGAAGATGCGGGGAAATGCTGGCTGATCGTCGCACCAGCGACCGGTGCCTGGTCCGGTAAAGAGGATGCGATTGCCAGTTGGACAGGATCTGGCTGGCGGTTTCTCGATCCCGTACCCGGAATGACGGTCTGGAGTGTGCCGGATAGCACTGAACTGCGCTATTCGGCGGGGCAATGGATACCGCCCGTTACGATAGCTTCTCCGACCGGTGGTGCGGTTGTGGATGCCGAAGCTAGAATCGCATTGAACACATTGCTCGGCTATCTTGCGAATATAGGCCTCGTGGCTAACTAATCGAATGTAGGTTCTGGGCTAATCGGAAAGTTAAATGCTGTAAACCTTCACCATTTTTTTTGCAGATTCTTCGAATGGCGACATTTTGGCAACAGTTTGGTGCCAAAGTTAGCTTGCAACAACGGCGCAGACTCGATACATCTTAGCCACCGATTTTTCGTTCCTAAGATAGAAAAGGGGATAGTTGATGCGTAAGTTGGCCATAGGTTTGGCGCTTGCTTCCACTGCTCTGGCAACACCGTCAATGGCCCGCGATGGCCAATGGTATGTCGGAGTGGATGGCGGTGCCATGATTGTCGAAGACATGGATGTCGATGTCGGTCCTGCACCGATTGAAGGCGTACTCGATACTGATGTTGGTTATGATTTCGGCGCGGTTGTTGGTTATGACTTTGGCGGTTTCCGCCTTGAAGCCGAAACATCCTACCGCGAAGCTGATATCAGCGAAACCAGCAGCACTTCGGCCCTCTTGCCGTATGGAGCTGGTGCGGCATTGTCGACTGCCAACGCTTATGCGACTGCGGGCGACGCTAATGCGCTTAGCTTCATGGTAAACGGTCTGCTTGACTTCGGTGATGACGATGGCCTGCAAGGCTTTGTCGGTGGCGGCGTCGGTGTTGCGCGCGTTGATGTGCACAATATCTTTGCTGCCCCCGCATGGCTGGATGACTCCGACACGGGCTTTGCTTGGCAGGCTCTCGCTGGCATCCGTGCACCTTTGAGCGATAGCTGGGATGTTGGCTTGAAGTATCGCTTCTTCAATGCTCCGGGTGTTGATCTTGTCGATCGCCTTGGCCGCGACGTAAGCACGCGTTTCCGTTCACACTCCTTGATGGGCAGCCTGGTTTACAACTTTGGTGGTGAACCTGAGCCTGTGGAAGTGGCACCGCCGCCGCCGCCGCCGCCGGTAGTGGCGCCGCCGCCGCCGCCGCCGCCGCCGCCGCCGCCGCCGCCGGTTTGCAACAGCGGTCCGTACATTGTGTTCTTTGACTGGGATAAGTCAAATCTGCGCCCGGATGCTGCGTCGACCCTCGACAATGCTGTGGCACAGTACGCAAATTGCGGTAATGCTCGCGTCATGCTTGCCGGCCACGCTGACAAGTCGGGTGCTGCCAGCTACAACGTTGGTCTGTCACAGCGTCGTAACGACACCGTTCGTTCGTATCTTGAATCGAAGGGCGTACCTGGCGGCGTGATCGCAACCGAAGCATTCGGTGAAACCGCTCCGCTGGTTCAGACTGCAGACGGCGTACGCGAAGCGCAAAACCGTCGCGTTGAAGTGAGCTATGGTCCGGGTTCGGGCATGTAATCACTTCGCTGTAAGCGAATAGGATAAGGGCCAGCCTAACCGCTGGCCCTTTTCTTTTGCCTTTGCGATAGATATTTAGGCTGCCAGTTAGCGATTGTCTTCGGCGATATGACGGCGCGTCGCAGCCTTTTATTTAGCTAAACGCAGTCCTTTGGTGGAGGCTCAAACGTCGCAACTCAGGTCAGGCGACAGCCTTCAGATCGGGACTTGTCCCCGTGGCTGCCTCCAACAAGCGAGATTCGAGTGCCTTAATTCTTGCTTTATTCTCAATCTTCCCGCCGAACAGATCGGTGACATAAAAAGTATCGACCGCCCGCTCGCCATAGGTCGCGATGTGCGCACTGTGCAGGGTGACCTTTGACTGGAAAAGCGCCAACGCCAAATTGTTGAGTAAAGCAGGCCTGTCGGCGGCAGTTACTTCTATCACAGTGAAGCGATTGGAGGCCTTATTGTCCACCAGTACGGATGGCGCAATTTTGAAGGCTTCTGCGCGGCGAAGCGCCACGGGTTTGGCCATAAGCTTGGGCGACAATTTACTCTTATTTGCCAGAGCATCGCCGATTGATTGCTTCAGCCGTTCGATCTGATCCCGTTCCTGGAAGGGACGACCCCACGGGTCCTGTACTAGGAAGTTGTCGACGGCCAAACCGTCGGTGCTGGTGTGAATCCGAGCATCAATTATGCTTCCCCCCGCGAGATGAATTGCGCCCGCTATGCGGTAGAACAAGCCGGGGTGGTCTGCGGCCAGAACTGTGATCAGTGTTGCTCCCCGATCAGGATAATAACAGGCGTCAATGGCCAGGGGTTCGCTATCATTCGCATGCAACAATCTGATATTGCGTTCGATAATATCATCCGGCTCTGCAATCCAATAGGCATCTGGCATCCGCCTTGCCAACCGTTTGAACTTGTCGGGTGCCATGCCAAGCTTTGCCTGCAATATGTCTTTCTTGCTAGCGATGCGTTCCTCGCGACCCTTTTGCTTATGCCCAAGCCGGAGAACTTCCTCGGTTGCCTCGAATAAGTCGGATAACAATTGGCGCTTCCAACTGTTCCAGACACCAGGACCAACAGCGCGAATATCGACAACAGTCAGTACCAGCAACAGCCTCAGTCGCTCTGCAGAAGTGACCGTTTGGGCGAAATCCAAAATTGTTTTAAAGTCGGATAGATCGCGTTTGAATGCGGTCGCCGACATCAGCAAATGATGACGTACGAGCCAAGCGACCGTTTCGGTTTCGGCATCGTTTAGGCCGAGGCGCGGGCAGAGACTGAGTGCAACTTCAGCTCCCAATACGCTATGATCGCCGCCACGACCTTTTGCGATGTCGTGCAATAATACAGCGACAAATAACACTCTGCGGCTAACAATCTGACGAACGATCGCGGTGGAGAGTGGGTGATCTTCCCTATGATCTCCCCTTTCAATCTCGGCTAGCAAGCCAATGGCACGGATCGAATGCTCGTCGACGGTATAGTGGTGGTACATGTCGAACTGCATTTGGGCGACGACCCGTCCAAAGTCAGGAATGAATCTACCAAAAACAGTGGCTTCATTCATCCATCGCAACACTGCCTCGGGATTTCGCGGTGAACACAGCGTGTCGAGAAACAACTGGTTCGCTCGGGCATCCTGACGGACTTTATGGTCTATCAAGCGTGCGTCGCGACGGGCCGCCCGCATCGCTAGTGGGTGGATTTCGAGAGTATGAAGGTCCGCCAAATTAAACAATTCGATCAAGCGGACAGGGTCGGATTGAAAGAAGTTGTCCGATGGCAGCGCCAGCCGGCCGCGGTCGAGAACAAATCCATTCAGTTTACGCGGCTTGCGAGCAAAGCTAGGCAGGAACCGACGCCCTTTTTTCCCAAGTGCTTCATCGAGATGAGCAAGGAACAGACCTGTCAGGTCGCCAACTGTCTTCGCATTCAAAAAATACAGTTGCATGAATCTCTCGACCGCAGAGCGACCAGGTCTGGGCGAGAACCGCATTCGATCGGCGACTTCCCGCTGCAGATCGAACGTAAGTCGGTCCTCAGGGCGCCCAGAGATATCGTGCATATGGCATCGGACCGCCCAGAGGAAATTCTCCGCCTTTTCAAATTTGCGATACTCTTCGTCGGTAAGCAAACCTACGTCGACAAGGTCTGAAGGTGACCGCACTCGATGGACATATTTACCTATCCAGTACAGCGTGTGTAAGTCGCGAAGGCCGCCTTTCCCATCTTTGACATTGGGCTCTACGACATATCGGCTGTCACCCATACGTTTGTGACGCTCGTCACGTTCCACCATCTTTTGCGCTACAAAGTCGGCCCCGGTTCGGGCAGCTACTTCATTCCAAAAGCGGACTGAGGTTTCTTCATAGACTTCGCGGTCCCCCCATACAAACCGGCCTTCGGGAAGGGCGGTCCGGATTGTAAGATCTTCGAGGGCCATCTTGATGGTTTCGTCAATTGAGCGGCTGGATTGGCCGACCTTTAACCCCAGATCCCACAGGAAATAGAGCATCGCCTCAACGACCTGTTCTGTCCAGCCAGTCCGCTTGTAGGGCGTGATAAAGGCGATATCGACATCGCTGTGCGGTGCCATTTCACCCCGACCATAGCCCCCGACAGCGACGACTGCGATTTTCTCTGCCGCCGACCGGTTGGCCACTGGAAACAGTGTTGTAGTTACAAAATCAAAGGCTATTCGGACAATCTGGTCGATCAGAAACGCTTGATCGGTTGCGCAACTTCGTCCCGATGACGGCACAGCAACGAGACGCCTGGAAATTTCCTCGCGACCTTCACGCAAAGCGCTTTGCATGATTGAGAGCGCTTTGCCGCGCTGCTCGCTTGGCGAGCATTCTGCGATCGCCGCGGTAATTTCGTCCGCTACGGCTGTCCTATCAATAATGTCGCGTTGCCGCCGTCGGCCAAGCCCGCTTTTCGTCATATGACAGCGCTTAAAAGAAGCTTGATAGAGGCGAAAGCGTTAATCTTCGAGTTCCTTGACCTTTGTATTATATTCGCGTCGCAACGTAACCCGGTCTATTTTCTGTGTGCCGAGGCGCGGAAGCGGCTCATGCACACGCCAAAAGTGAACAGGCACCTTGAACGGCGCGAGCTTGGCCTGAAGAAAACTCTTCAGTTCATCAGGCGAAAGCTCACTTCCGACTTTTGTGAAATATACCAAGCCTGGGACCTCTCCATATCGGTCATCGGCAATGCCAAAGACCGACAATTCGGCGACTGCATCATGTTCATAGGCCGCGGCTTCAACCTCGGGGCAGCTTATGTTTTCACCTCCGCGTATGATGATGTCCTTCTTTCGATCCACAATGAAAAGATAGCCATCTTCATCCAGATAGCCGATGTCGCCGGTACGGAAATAACCATCTGACGTGAAGGCAGCATGGGTCGCCTCTTCATTTTCCCAATAGCCGTTGAAATTCGCAATTGAGCGGATGCAAACCTCTCCACGTTCGCCTTGAGGCATTTTGTTCCCGTCGTCGTCGAGGATAGCCAAATCGACTAATGGCTTGGTCGCTGGGCCGGTGCTAGACGGCTTTGCCAAATAATTGTCGGTAAAATTTCCGCACCCGACACCATTGGTTTCGGTGAGGCCATAGCCGAGGAGAGGGAAACCCCACTCCATTTCCTGTTTGATGCGCTTCACATGCTCGACCGGGCGAGGCGCACCGCCTGCGGCAAAAGCTGTGCACGAAGTCAGATCGTATTTCAGCCGATTAGGGTGCGTCGCAATCTCAATGCTCATCAAGGGCACGCCAACAAAATAGGTAATCTTTTCTTTTTCGATCAGCTGCATGGCATGCTCTGCATCCCATTTGGGCATCATCACCAGTTTACGGCCGATTACAAAGCTCTGCAGTAAAACCGGAACTGCTGCAGTCACATGGAACAGCGGCACGTTGAGCAAGGTGGCGGGCTGCATCGTCGGCGCTTCGCCAGTCGATGCCAGTATTTCGAAGAACACCAACGTTTGCCCCACATAGCTCATCGCACCTTGAACGACCGCGCGGTGATCCGACCAGGCACCTTTGGACTGTCCTGTCGAGCCAGAAGTATAGAGTATCGTTGCTGGATCCAGCGGGTCGATGGGCGGTAAAGCGGTCGACACATTCCCACCCTTTGCGAGGAGGACTTGCAATCCTTCCAGCGGATGGCAGTCATGTTCAAAAATGAGCAGTTCTGCACTACCCACGTCTTCACCCTGCAGTCGTGCTGCGCGCTGTGCATCCGCAAGAACATATTTGCAACCGACCATGCGGATGCCATCGGCCAGCTCGCTTCCTTGCCACCAGCCGTTAAGTAAAGTTGCGACACCGCCTGATATCAATATTGCCATATAGGCAATAATCCAGTTGGCCGAGTTGCGCGCAGCTATGCCCACACGATCGCCAACCTGAAGCCCGTAGCCTTCATTCAACCCACCAGCCAGTGCCAGTGCCGCCGCATGACATTCCGCAAAAGTAAGGCGGAGGTCGCCGTCGACCAAGAATTCCTTATCCGCATTGAGCGCGCAAAACATGGCGAAATAGTCACGCAGATTCTCCGGGGCTTTGGCGATCATCGGGATTTGCACGCCGTATTTCTCAACATGTGTCACTGACAATGGTCCGTCATTTTCCATCAGTCGGGTGACGGTACTGTCAATTGCCAGATCAAGCGCTGTTGGCATGGCGAATCTCTCCTTTGTTCTTTTTTATGCGCCCCTTTTGGCTATATAGGTCGGCAAATCCAAGAGGGGATGCGACTTGTTTATTGCAACAGCCGCCGCAGCTGCAGGTGACTATCTGAAATTTACCGATCTGGGCATTGGCCCGGTAGCACTAGATCTCGGAATTTTCGAGTTGCGCTGGTATTCGCTTGGGTATCTGTTTGGAATTTTGCTCGGCTATTGGCTGTTGACAAAGCTGATCCGCAAACCCGGTTCTCCGATGTCGCGCGAGCATGCCGACGATATGATTTTATATGCAACGCTTGGTATCATTTTAGGCGGGCGTATTGGCTATATTCTGTTCTATCAGCCGGGCATGCTGGCAACGCCGTTGGAAGTCTTCAAACTGTGGGAAGGCGGGATGTCGCTTCACGGTGGGACGCTGGGAACGATATTCGCGATCTGGCTGATGGCACGTAAGCACGGCCTCTCCTTCCTGCGTATGTGTGACTATATTGCCTGTTGTGTCCCATTTGGCCTGTTTCTGGTCCGGCTCGCGAATTTCGCCAATAGCGAACTGTGGGGCAGGGTGACCGACGTCAAATGGGCCATCATATTCCCCAATGGAGGGGATTTGCCGCGCCATCCCAGTCAACTCTATGAGGCCGGTGCGGAGGGCCTATTGATGGCGGCCATTTTGTGGCCGCTCTTCTTCAAGACCGACGCGCGTTACAAGCCCGGTTTCCTTTTTGGCATGGCCGCCTTGATCTATGGCTCGGCTCGATTCTGCATCGAATTTGTGCGCGAGCCCGATGCTCATTTGCAACATGTTGTCGAGCAGACTGGTTTGAGCATGGGGCAATGGCTAACCATACCGATGCTTTTACTCGGGCTTTTCCTTGTTCTGACGGCAAAAGGCCGCAGACAACGCGTGGAGCCAGTAGGCGGAGCGAGCAGTGTCGCCTGACGGCGCCAATCTGGCCGCGAGGATTGCAAAGCAGATCGAGATATCTGGGTCTATAAGTGTCGCGGAATTTATGCAGGCGGCCAATGAGGCATATTATGCCAAAGGCGATCCGTTAGGTGCGAAGGGGGACTTCATAACGGCGCCTGAAGTCAGCCAGATGTTCGGCGAACTGATCGGACTTTGGCTGACGGATCTATGGATTCGAGCAGGCCGCCCCCAAGATTGTAAATATGTCGAGCTTGGTCCCGGACGTGGTACATTGGCTGCAGATGCATTGCGTTCGATGAAGCAGTTCGACTTTGCGCCTGAAGTCTATTTCGTCGAAACAAGCGCGGCGTTGAGGGAAATGCAGGCGCGGGCCGTGCCCGATGCCAATTTTCTTTCGAATGTTGGTGATCTACCCTTTGACGTACCCATGTTCATCATCGCCAATGAGTTTTTCGATGCTCTTCCAATCCGGCAACTCATTGCAACTCATGCCGGATGGCGCGAACGCGTTGTCGTGCGCGATCGAGGGACCAAGTTCATGGCTACGCCAGGAATGACCGCTATGGATGAATTGGTACCGGCGGATTTCCGAAACGGGCCTAGCCCAACCATCTATGAAACTTGCCCGGCCGCAACTTCCATTATGTACGATTTGGCCGGTAGAATAGCTGAGCAAGGTGGGGCTATGCTGATTGCAGACTATGGCTATACGCTGCCGGGAATTGGCAGTACCTTGCAGGCGGTCCGGGCGCATGAATTTGCAGATCCGTTTGAAAATCCCGGAGAGCATGATTTGACCGCGCACGTGAATTTTGACGAACTCGGCAATCTAGCACGCATGCGACAGTTACACGTCAGTGGGCCAATTGAGCAGGGTGTGTGGTTAAAAGCGCTTGGAATCGATTCACGGCTGCAGGTCTTGGCTGCCAAACAACCAGAACGGACTGATGAGCTCTCCTCAGCTCGCGATCGGCTGGTCGAAGCAACCGGAATGGGCAGCCTTTTCAAGATTCTTGCGATATCCAACCCTGATTGGCCGATTCCAGAGGGATTTGAAATCAACCAAAGTCTTGGTTGACTGGCTAGGGCGTACCCAGCCACGTAGCGACATCATCGGCAATCTTGTTAGCGACCATATTCAGGGCTTCGCCCGCCTCTCTCGGTGCAATTTTGTTCAGACCAGCGCGCGCATCAAAACGCCGCTTTTCGACGGGCTTCCCTTTGCGGATATGCACTGCATCGAAAATAGCCACGGCTTCGCTTCCGCCTTCGTCGATGCCGAATTCAATCAGTTGCCCTGACAGGTAGTTTTCGGCTTTTCCAGCCGCTTCGACTTCACTCAGAATTAGCGTTCCATTCTTCGCCGCGAGTGTTTCGATCAACAATTGTTGCATCAAGACCGCCGGCTTATCCGTCCAGACGCTCTCCTTGAGATATGCCACATTCCCTGGATCAATTTGGACAGGAACGCGGTTAGTATCCAGCTTGCGCGGCACTTCCGGGACTAAAACTATCATTGCCTCTTTGGCGATGCCGCTATTGCTTGTGCCTGCGGTCACGCTTGCCGTTGAAGTCAACGTCAACATCGATGCAGGTGCGGTTCCGCCAAAGCTTACACAGGATGGCAACGCAAGGAACGCGGCCATTAACACAGTCATGGAACTGATTTGGCGGATCGAAATGTGTCCGGTCATTATTTGCTCCTGCCCGGTTCGTAATCGGGAAGTTTTGGCGCGGAAACCAGTCCACCAACACCCTGTTGATCAAGCCTTTCGGTCACTGACTGCAGTGACGAAGACAGCTTACGTAGATCTCGCGCCAGTTGATTGATTTCAGGCAGGGTCTGGCTGTTCAAGGTCTCTACCGCAGGATTGGCGCTGTTGAGAGTGATCTCCAGAGCTGAGAGGCTGCCATTGGCCGAACGCAAGGTTTTACGCAACTCGGCCAGCATGGGTCTGCCCTCGCTATCGAGGAGGGCATTGGCACTGGTCGAAAGGGCTGTCAGCTGGTCCGCAGCAGCCCCGGCTTTCGCAAGCGTGTTGCGTGATTCCTGAATGGCGGCACGCAAATCCGGTGCCTGACCTGCGAGCGATCCAGATAGGCTTTCGACATTGTCGAGAATTTGCTGGATTGACTGTTGGTTTTTGTCGGAAAGTACAGTGTTCAGGCGTTCAGTCAGCGTCGAAAGCCGTTCAACCAACAAAGGCGCACTGTTCAAGATTTCGCCCAATGCCCCTGGTTTTGTGGGAATTACGGGTCGTCCGGCCGGGCACTCGCTTTTGGGGTTCGCTTCCGGGCAACGGATCGGGGGGGCACCCTTGATGGCGCCATCAAGCTGGATTTCGGATACGCCGGTGAAGCCAACACCACTAATGGTTGCGGTCGTGCCCTGCAAAATTGCAGTATCCGCGTCGATCGCTATACGCACTCGCACAAAGTCCGGATCCGGGCGCCACAATTTTATATCCTTGATTTGCCCCACCGGAACGCCCGCAAAAGTCACGGCTGAACCTTTGGCGATGCCGCTCACCGACTGTTGGAAGAAAATATCGTACTCGGCTTTGGTTCCGTCTCCGAAACGCGACAGCCAAACTGTGAATCCGGCCAAAATGGCAAGCAGGATCAACGTGACTGAGCCAACGAGGACATAATGGGATTTGGTTTCCATTGCGAACCTTATGGCCTCCCCGGCGATTGCTTGTCCATGCTAATTCCCATCTTCATGCCTGCCGTTCATGTCCAAGCCGTGCTGCGCGGCCGCGCGGGCCGGAAAAATATTCGTGAATCCAAGGATGGTCGGTAGCAAGCAGTTCATCGATTTTGCCAATGGCGATAACCTTCTTGTCGGCAATAACCGCCACACGGTCACAAATTGCGTAGAGCGTGTCGAGATCGTGGGTGATTAGGAACACGGTAAGTTCGAGCGTTTCCTGCAGGCTTTTAGTCAACTCGTCGAACTTCGAAGCCCCGATCGGATCAAGTCCAGCCGTTGGTTCGTCGAGAAACAACAACTCCGGGTCCATCGCAAGTGATCGGGCGAGTCCAGCACGCTTTCTCATCCCCCCTGAAAGCTCGGATGGAAATTTATGCGCAGCTTCTGGGGGTAAACCGCTCAGATGAATTTTGTAGCGCGCGATCTCGTCGAGCAGTTTTGCGTTGAAATGCGGATAGAATTCGCGAAGGGGCACCTGCACATTCTCTGCCACAGTTAGCGTTGAAAACAAGGCTCCACCCTGAAACATCACGCCCCAGCGCTTTCGCACCTCGAACGCTTCATCTTCTTCCTTGCCGCGCATTGAGGTGCCGAACACTTCTACGTCACCTTCGACGGGCTCCTGCAGTCCGATTATAGAGCGCATAAGCACCGATTTCCCGGTACCCGAACCGCCGACAACGCCCAGAATTTCGCCCGGATGAACATCCAGATCGAGCTGGTCATGAATGACCTGCTCGCCAAAGGCGTTGCGCAATCCGCGAACCGATATGATAGGCGAAGCGCCGATCATCAGTCCCAGCCAATTTCTGTGAAAAAGACCGCGAAAAAGGCGTCGAGCACGATGACGAGGAATATGGCTTGCACAACGGCCGCCGTGGTTTTGAGGCCCACCTGTTCCGAATTGCCATGCACCCGCATCCCCTGGAAGCAACCAGCTAAAGCGATAATCGCGCCGAAAACCGGCGCTTTGACCATGCCAACATAGAAGTCGGTGAGCGGTGTGACCTCACGGATGCGCTGAACAAATGTCGTCGGTGGCATATCGAGCGTCATCCAGCAGAATAATCCACCACCTATTATCGCGACCAGCGAGGCGTATATTCCAAGCAACGGCATCATTATCACGGTGGCAAGAATTCGCGGAATGACGAGCGCCTCGACCGGGACAACGCCAATCGTCCGCATCGCATCAATTTCTTCGGTGATCTTCATTGTACCGATCTGTGCCGCAAAGGCGGAACCAGAGCGGCCAGCCACCATGATTGCAGTCATCAATACGCCTAGCTCGCGCATCGTCAGGCGCCCAATCAGATTCACTGTCCATATTTCTGCACCGAACTGCCGCAACTGGACTGCACCTTGTTGTGCAATAACGATACCGATGAGGAAACTCATAAGGCCGATGATACCGAGTGCCCGGACGCCGACCATATCAAAATGCTGTATTACCGAATGCACTCGGAATCGGCGCGGATGGAGGATGAGATTGAAGAACCCTTTCACGCACTGGCCGATGAACCCGACAAACTCGATGAACATGCGGGCGATTTCGACCACAGCTTCACCCACTTCGTGAAGCACACGCAGCACAGGGGCGAGTTTTGGTATCTCGACTTCGACATCGTCCGACTCGCTGACAGCTTCGATCAGGCGCTGCGCATCAGAATCTGCGCCGATAATCTGTGCGTCATGATCGCGCGCGGTTCGGTAAACAAGCCAGGCACCTACAGTGTCGATATGGTCAATCTGCGATAAGTCGATTTGGCGCACTTCTGTGACTATGGCGCGTAGCCGTTCGTCGAGGTCACCTATTTGCGAGATAGCCAGCGTTCCACCAAGGCGGAGAACCGCACCCCCCTCAGGCAGTTGTTCTTCGATAAGGTCAGCGGGCTGCGGCATAGCGCTATGATTGGCGCATTCTTCCCCGCATAACAAGCTTCAAGGCTTTGCAAATAATGAACCGGTATTATGCTTAAGGCGATGAACATGGCGCCGAAGATACGCATCGCTATTTATGACATGGACAAAACGGTCACGCGCCGCGCGACCTATAACGGCTTTCTGATGCATATGGCATGGTACAAATCACCCTGGCGATTGGCGCTCGTTCCGTTTCTGCCATTGGGATTGCTGCTTTACGCAGTTAAGTTTTGGGATCGCAGTCAGCTCAAGCAATTTGCTCAAACTCTGTTGGTTGGACGCAAAGTCCCTCGGGTGCAGTTCGCACGTCACCTTGAACGCCATGCTGATCTCGTCCTCGGTCGTAATGTCTATCAGGAAGCCAAATGGCGGATCGATGCCGAAAAGGCCGAAGGCTATCGGCATGTCATCGCCACCGCTTCCTACCGCTTATATGTCGATGCGATTGCTTCACGGCTTGGTTTCGACGATGTTATCGCCACAGAATTGGCGACCAGCGACAGCGGCCATGTGCTCGCGCGGATTGACGGTCATAATTGCTATGACGAAGCCAAGCTCGAAAGGGTGAAGGCGTGGATGGCAGCGGAAGGCCTCAGCCGCGAGCAATGCCAAATTCGCGCTTATTCCGACCATGTTTCCGATGCGCCACTGCTCTCCTTCGCGGACGAAGCATTTGCCACCAACCCGCACCCGCCGCTTGAGCGGCTGGCACGGGAGAAAGGGTGGCAGATATTGGATTGGCGCGACGGCGATCCTCAGACCTGATCGAGGGCCTGTTTGAAGTCGGCGATCAAGTCGTCCGGATCTTCTATGCCGATCGAGATGCGCACCAGATTGTTGGTAATACCCAAGGCTTTCTTGCGCTCTTCCGGAACCGAAAGATGGGTCATCGCTGCCGGATGACTGGCGAGCGTTTCGGTACCGCCCAGGCTAACGGCTAGCTTGGCAATTTTGAGGGCATCGAGGAACCGGAAGCTCTCTTTCTCCCCACCCTTGATGAACACCGAAAAAGTTGAACCTGCGCCGCTGCAATGGCGGTAATAGATGTCCTGCTGCGCCGGATCATCGATCATACCGAGATAGCCGAGGCCAACGACTTTGGGATGGGTCTTCAGGAACGCGCAGACCTTGGCGGCATTTTCGCCAGCGCGGGTCATGCGCAGTTCAAGCGTTTCGAGGCTGCGTAACAGCATCCACGCCGTGTTGGGATCGCAGATTGTGCCGATGGTGTTGCGCATCGGACGGATGGCATCAATCAACGACTGATTGCCGCACACGCCGCCTGCGACCAGATCCGAATGGCCACCAGCATATTTGGTGAGGCTGTAGACGACGAGATCCGCCCCCTGCTTGATCGGTTGCTGCCAGAGTGGGCCAAGGAACGTGTTGTCGATGGCGATGGCGGGTTTCTGATCACCTGGGAACGCAGCATCGCGTGCGGCGCGGACAGCCTCGACATCAACCAGTGCGTTGGTCGGGTTGGCGGGGCTTTCCAAGTAAACCAACGCAACCTTGCCGCCCTTTTTCTTCGCCATCTTCTGCGCAGAGGCCAGCACCTTGTCGATTTCTTTGCGGCTGGCACCGGCCGGAAAATCGACGAACGAAACGCCGAAGCGGGAGAGGATGCGGGCGATCAGGGTTTCGGTCGCGGCATAGAGTGGACCCGAATGGACAATCACATCATTCTGGTTGACCAGCGCCAGCAGCAAGGTTGCAATTGCCGACATTCCGCTGGAGAAAACGAGGGCATCGTCGGCACCATCCCAGACCGCAAGACGGTCTTCGAGAATCTCCTGATTCGGCCCGTTGAAACGCGAATAGACAAGGCCGTCGGCAGGGCCTTTGCGCTTGCCTGTGATATGTTCGAAGAAGCGCTTTCCCGCTGCCGCATTCTCAAATGCAAATGTCGAAGTGAGGAAGATTGGCGGCTTCAACGCGCCTTCTGAGAGCACCGGATCAAAACCATGCCCCATCATCAGCGTCGAGGGTTTTAGTGTTCGTCCGCCGATTTTCTTGATCGGCGATTTGCCCTTGCGACGGGGCGTGGTGGCATCGGTCATGCGTCAATCTCCTTGAAGCATGACATAGCAATATTTGTTTCAATTGAAACTAAATTACGCGGAGCATCAGTGGAATGACGCGACGAACCATACAATTCCGACGATCAGCGGAACACCGACCAGGTCGATGAGCACCCCGGCACGCAGCATGCGGGGAAGGGCCACATGGCCCGTTGCCCATGCGATGGCGTTAGGCCCGGTTCCGGATGGCATCATGAATCCCCAACTGGCGGCAATCGAGGCGCACATGGCGAGCAGCCACGGGTCCGAACCCGTCGCCGCAACCAGTCCCGCAATCACCGGCATCACGCCGCTTGCTGTGGCCACATTGCTGGCAAATTCGGTGATGAGGATGACAAGGGCGGTGACGGCAGCCGCAATGATAAGCGGGTGAACACCCGCCAACGGTTTGAGTGCCTCGCCAAGCCAGTCGGCCAGCCCGGATTCGCTGATACCTGCAGCCAGCGCGAGGCCGCCGCCGAACATCATGATAACGCCCCAGGGCGCGCGATCCGCCTCTTTCCAGTTCAGCAGCGGACGGCCGCTGCCATCGGGCACGAGAAATAACAACAGCGAGCAGGCGATGGCTATGGTGCCATCGGTGATAGATCCTTTTGGCAGCACTGCTTCAAGCTGAGGCTGCGCCAGCCAGAGCCCGATGACGAGCAGGATCAGTGGCAATAGCCGTTTCTCCGCTTCACTCCATGCCCCTTGCTGTCCAATGGCGCTGCGAGCGGCGACGGGATCGAACGGTGTGCGGTCGATGTGCTGTACCCGCGCAAGCACCCAAGCGGTTGCAGGTACAGCGACCAGCAAAATCGGTACACCAAAACTCATCCACGCGACAAAGCTGATGTCAAAGCCCAGCTGCTTTTCGATAAGGCCAGCAGAAATCGCGTTGGTCGGAGAGCCGACGAGCGTGCCCAGCCCTCCCAACGATGCTCCGAAGGCAACACTCATCACGAGCGCACCAGCCATCCCATCGGTTTCTTCCTCTTGGATACCGCCCGCTGCGATCACCGCAATGGCAATCGGTGTCATGATCAAGGCCGTCGAAGTGTTCGAAATCCACATTGAAAGAAATGCCGTTGCCGCCATGAAGGCAAGCAAAAGCGCGAAATTGCTTTGACCAGCCAATCCCAAAATGCCGAGCGCGACGCGGCGGTGCATCCCCGTCCGTTCAATCGCCAGCGCAAAAAACGCACCGCCCAAGATCAGGAACAGGATAGGCGAATAATATTCCTTGGCGACATCGCCCGCACTCATAATGCCCATGAATGGCAAGGCGAGGAATGGCAGTAACGCGGTTGCGGTTAGAGGCAGGGCTTCGGGCATCCACCAGAGCGCCATTAGCACCGTCAACGCAGCAACATGCCAGGCAGACGCGGCCATCGATGCGGGTGGCCCAAGCAGCAGCATAGAAGCAAACACCGCAAGACCTGCCCAGAAACCCATCTGCTTTGCAGTCACATCAGCCCCGCAATCCGATCAGTGAAATTTCGCGGCCATAGCCTGCTTCGTTGAGGTGGCAGCTTCGGCGATATCTGAAGAAGCGATCCGGCTGTGAATAGGTGTCTTCGCCCAGACATTCGACTTTGGTTACACCCGCCGCTGCCAATCGTGCTGCAACATAGCCCTCAATGTCAAACTGCCAATGGCCGGGTTTACCGCCGGCGAAGAAGCGCTCATTCTCGTCGGCTTCCTCGACAAAACGACGGTAGAAGCCATCGTCGACCTCATAGCTTTTCTGAGCTATGCATGGCCCAATGGCGCAGACGATACGGCTCCTATCGGCACCCAATGCCTCCATTGCAGACAAAGTGTTGTCGGTGACGCCAGAGATTGCGCCTTTCCAACCGGCATGTGCCGCGCCGATGACGCCAGCTTCATGATCGGCGAAAAGTACGGGCACACAATCAGCCGTCAATATGCCGAGCAAAAAGCCGGGTCGGTTGGTGACCATAGCGTCTGCCTGCGGTCGTGCGTCCAAAGCGACGGCTTCCACCACGGTTACGACATGAGGCGAATGGATTTGATGGACTGTAACCAGTTCCGCATAGGGTAAAACGGCATTTGCCGCCCGGCGCCGGTTTTCGAGTATCGCCTCGCGGTCGTCATCCGAACCCAGCCCGACATTCAGACCAGCATGAATGCCTATCGATACACCGCCGCGGCGCCCCAAAAAGCCATGCGGCATGTCGCTCAGCAGCTTGCTGTGCAAAACGTCGACGCTGACCGTGGGTGCCCTCTCCATGCTGCCCTATTCGCAGTGTCGCTGCGCCTTGGCAACATGCTTGACGATGGAGGCGCAAGAAGAGACAGACACACTCATGACAGGCAAGATGCTGATTTTCGGGATGGGCTATACGGCCAGCCGCTTGGCTGCGCGGTTGCGTGACGAAGGCTGGCAGGTTGTTGGCACAAGCCGGACGGCATCGTCCGCCGCTATTGCTTTTGAAGATGAAGCTGCCGTCCTCAATGCACTGTCGGAGGCGAGCCACATCCTTTCTTTGGTGCCGCCGTTCCGGGAAGGAGGTGATCCGGTGCTGGAACGCTATAAAGAGGTGATCGCTACATCACCGGCAAAGTGGATCGGCTATCTTTCTTCAACCGGCGTTTATGGGGACACCCAAGGCGCTTGGGTCGATGAAAGCGCGTCGGTTGGATCGGGGAGGCGCAGCGCGCGGGCAGTGGCAGATCTGGAATGGCAGCAACTGCGGGCGAATGTGCGCGTCTTCCGGCTGCCCGGTATATACGGCCCGGGCCGATCTGCTTTGGATCGGGTGCGTGAAGGCAAGGCGCACCGCATTGATCTGCCGGATCAGGTTTTCAGCCGCATCCATGTGGATGATATTGTTTCAGGCGTTGTTGCTAGCTTTTCAGGCCCGCCCGGCATTTTCAATCTGGCAGACGATTTCCCCTGCAGCCAGAACGCCGTCATCGAATTTGCCAGCCTGCTTTTGGGTATGGAACCCCCGCCGCTGCAAACGCTCGAAGAGGCGCAGCTTTCGCCCATGGCAGCAGCCTTTTATGCCGAGAACAGACGAATTTCGAACCGAAAGGCCAAAAGAGAGCTGGGGTGGAAGCCGCAATATCCAGATTATAAACAAGGCCTTACGGCTCTGTTCCACAGCTTTGGCCAAAAAGTCGATTGACGGCGACTCCCGCTTCCGTCAGCCTCTCCTGAAATCCGGCGTAGAACCGGCAAAAATGTTCGCAGGAGAGTGCTATTGGCAACTGCCGCTATTGAAGACGTTTCGCGTCCGTCGCTGTTTCTCGCTTTGACCGAATTGCCGCGTGCGATGGCCGAATTGGGCTCAATGCCCTGGGCCAGCCCCTTTCTAATGCAGGCACCCAAAGGGGACGGTCATCCGGTGTTGCTGCTGCCCGGTTTCATGGCCACCGAATTTTCTATGAAGCCGTTGCAAACCTATTTGGACAAGCTGGGCTACAACGCCTTTCATTGGGAGCTGGGCCGCAACCTCGGTCCAAAAGCCATTGGCCACAATGGCGAGCATCTCATCGCGCGGCTCGAGCAGATATATGCGGAAACAGGACGCAAGGTCAGTCTGGTTGGCTGTTCGCTGGGCGGAACCTTGTCACGCCAGCTCTCGCGCCGCCGTCCCGATATGGTGCGACAGGTTATCTCGCTGGGATCCCCCATTGTTGGCAGCCCCAAATCGACCAATGCATGGCGTGCCTATCAAATGCTGACCGGGCACAATATCGAAGATCCCGATGTGCAGGCGCAGCTGGCGGAAAGCCATGAAGTGCCGCCGGTGCCCTCTACCGCGATTTTCTCGCGCCAAGACGGCGTCGTTGCATGGCAGAACAGCCGTGAACCCAAGGCACCGCAGACCGACAATATCGAAGTCAAGGGCAGCCATTGCGGATTGGGCGTGAATCCGACCGTGCTGTGGGCAATTGCCGACCGGCTGGCTCTCCCCGAAGGCGAATGGAAGCCGTTCGAGCGTGGTGGGCTCAAAAGCTTTATCTACCCTTCTTCAGGTCACTGAATTTCCAACTATATGGCGATTGTGGCCCGGGCCGATGCCCGGGCCTTTTCACTTTTTGGCCTTGGGCTTTGCTTTTGTGGCTGGTTTTGCTGCCTTTGCGGCCGGCTTTTTCCCCGCCGGTTTCTTTGGCCCAGCTTTGGCCTTCACAGGTTTAGCGGCCGCTTTTTTGGCCGGTGCGGGTTCGGGTTTCGCCTCAGGTTTTGCAGAAGCCTCCGCATTTGGTTTCGCGTTGAGCAATTCCTCATACGCCTCCTTCAGCGCCGCGGCATAACTCGCCGGATCGGGGATCATCTCCCGGTCGCTGGTAAAGGAAATCGCGATATCCGGGCCATAGCTGTAGATCGCGTTGATCATGCCCATGCCGTCAAAAATCGGTCCCGTGCCCATCATCCGCACCATCTTCGCACCGGCAAAGTATAACGGGACGCGCGGGCCGGGAACGTTGGTGGCGACCACATTGAACACCGGCGAATGCAGGTTCGAAACGCCCAGTCGCGAATAGAGTCGCGCACCCAGCCCGGCGAGACCGGACGGGATGAACTGGCTATATTCTGTCAGCGTCCGCGCCCCGACCGCATTGGTCATCGCCTTGGAGTTGAGCGCTTCTTTGCGGACAAAGGCCAGGCGTTCCATCGGGTCTTCGATATGCGTGCCCAGTTGCACGAGCATGGCCGAAACAAGGTTACCCAATGCTTCCTTTTCACCGTCGGCGCGCACCGAAATCGGGGCCATGGCGGTCAGGCTGTCCTTGGGCAGGGCTTTGCGCTGCTGCAGATATTTGCGCAGACCGCCACCGATGATCGTCAGTATCACGTCGTTGACCGTCGCGCCTTCGATGCGGTCCTTAATTGCCCTGACTCCCGCCAGCGGTAACACTGTGCTGTCCCACACGCGGTGCGGGCTTACCTTCCCGTTGAGGATGGTCTGAGGCGCCATTTTCGCACCTTTCAGCGAGACATCGCCGCCAGCCACTTCACGGATAAGCCTTGCCGCGCCTGGCACCGTCTGCGCCAGCGTCTTGGCAAAGCGTACCGGCTGGGTGACCGAATTCATCCATGTCCGCATCAGCATTTCGGTGACCGCAGGTTCGTTCTCGCCCTTCCATTTCGGTTTCGCGGACCGGTCGACAGGCACCGGCTCGATGTCATGCACAGCTGCAGACAGTTCGACCCCGGACATGCCGTCGATTGCGGCATGGTGGACTTTGGCGACTAGTGCGAAGCAGCCCTTTGGTAGCCCCTCAATATTGTCTAGACCCTCGACAATGTTGAATTCCCACAATGGCTTGGAGAGGTCCATGCCGCGCGCGTGGAGGCGGGCCACCTGGATACATAATTGCCGCCAGTCGCCTGGTTGGGGCAGAGCGATGTGGCGGACATGATATTCAAGGTCGAAATTGGGATCGTCGATCCAATAAGGATGGTCGAGATCAAAGGGAACGCGGACCAATTTCTGGCGGAAACTGCGTGCTTTATCCAAGCGGCTCTCAACGTGGGCCAATATGTCCTTGAACCGGACGAAACCTCCCGGTGCTGTGGATGGATCATATATACCCACCGACCCGATGTGCATCGGCGTGTTGGGGGTGTCGAGATAGACGAAACTCGCGTCCTGCCCGCTTAGCTGTTCCATGATGTTCTCCTCTCCGAAGAGGAGACTAACGCCGCTTTTGCCGCTTGGCGAGTCTAACGCGAACGCATGGCAACGACGAGGCCCAACGTTGCCAAAACCGCGCCTCCAGCGGCCAGTGCCGACCAGTCATAGCCTTCGAACAAAGTCGATAGCAGCATGGCGACAACGGGAATGAGGACGCTGGTATAGGCAGCCTTGCCGGGGCCGATCTTGCGGATCAGGTCAAAATAAAGCGGGAAGGTTACCACCGAACCGATGATGCCAAGATAGAGCACACCACCCAGATAGCCCGCCCGCATTTCGATCACCGGCGGGCCATGATTGACGAATGACCAAGCGGCATTCGCCAGCGCACCCCACAGCATCGACCAGGCGAGAATTGTAGTGGTAGGATAGCGGTTGATCGAGGGCGCCACTTGCATGACATTGGAAACCGATGCGCAAAGCACCGCGATCAGCGTCAGCGCCGTTCCCAACAATACCTCATGTCCGCCAACCGGTGCCGCGCGATATTCCTGAGCCATCAGAAGGGCGACACCAGCTGTTGCGATGACCGACCCGATCACGAAGTTTCGGCTGAATTCGCGGCCAAGCCACCATTTGCCCAGTAAAGCATTGGGAACGATGAGCAGCGCGAAAATGACTGCGACCAACCCTGATGTTATGTGATGCTCGGCTGCATAGACGAAATTGAAATTGAGCGCGAACTGCATCACGCCCAGCAATAGTGTCCATTTCAGACTGGTGCTGTCGAGGCGCAGCGATTGCCGGGTGACCGCAGACAAGAGGAACATCCCAACGGCAGCAACCGCAAAACGATAACAGACCGACCAGCTTGCAGGCACCGTTCCCAGTTGATCGCGGATCACCAGCCAGGTTGATCCCCAGATTAAAGAGACGACCAGAAAAGGGATCGCTATGCGCGGGTTGAGCAAGCCGGGTTCAGCGGCTGCAGTGGAGGAGGCGGAAGTGGTCACAGCGCAGCGATGGCTTTGGCGAGCGGCTGGACATCCTCTTCGCGGTGGTGCCAACTGGTAACGAGACGCGCGGCGCCTTCACCCCAATCGTAGAAATCAAAACCGTGGGAACGGAGCGTTGCAGCTTCCGATGCAGACAGGCGAATGAATATTTCATTGGCCTCAACCGGATGGAGCAGCCTTTGCGGAGCTGCGTCGGCGATGATCTGCGCAGCTGCGTTGGCTGCCTTGGCGTTTTCGAGCCACAAATCCTTATCAAGGAATGCCAGAAGCTGCGCAGCCAGGAACCGACCTTTGGACAGCAAGTGGCCTGCCCGCTTGCGGCGGTAACGTGTTATATCGGCCATTGCTGGATCGAAATAGACCAAGGCTTCCGCATTCATTCCACCATTCTTCGCAAACCCGAAGCTGAGGACGTCGACTCCAGCGCGCCACGTCGCTTCGGCAGGTGAGCAGCCGAGTGTCGATATGGCATTGGCAAAACGCGCGCCGTCCATGTGCAATCCCAATTGCTTCTCGCGGCACAGCTTGCCGATCGCAGCCGTTTCTTCCGGTCGGTAGACCAGCCCATATTCTGTCGCGTTGGTAATCGAGACTGCCGCAGCCTGCACCTGATGCACATCGGGCCGGATGGTTGCGAGGAGAGCGCTTATTGTGTCGGGCGCGATCTTTGCGCCTTCGCCATCAACCAGCATCAATTTCGCGCCGCCGGTGTAGAATCCCGGTGCGCCGCATTCATCCATCTCGATATGTGCCTCTCGATGACAGACTATGCCCTGATGCGGTAAGGCAAGCGAAGCGAGCGCAAGGCAATTCGCTGCAGTGCCCGTCGATACCCACAGCACAGCCACATCGCGTTCAAACAATTCCGAAAAGGCAGCGTCGATACGCTGGCTCAATGCATCGCCATCATAGGCTGTGTCGACGACATTGGCGTCGGCAATCGCCTGCATGATTTTCGGATGAACCGGGGCAGCATTGTCGGAGAAAAAGCGCATGCGCGATGCCCAACGCGAAAATACTTCCCCCGTCAAGACGGCGAATAGATGTGGTATCGACTACTGGCGCGCCAACGCCTGTTAAATGCCAAAGCTCAATAAGGTAGTTCGGTCGAGCCCATCAGATGAAGGTCTACCGCGCGGGCACATTGGCGGCCTTCGCGGATAGCCCAGACGACAAGGCTCTGACCCCGCCGCATGTCACCGCAAGCAAACACAGATCGGAAGAGCACACGTCTGAACTCCAGTCAC
>NZ_CALMSV010000147.1 GCF_937872355.1 uncultured Sphingorhabdus sp.
CTCGATATAGGCGGGCAGGTGGGCATCGATTTTCTCGCCATGCCTGATCGAAATGCCAGGCTTTCGGTCGATGCCGCGCTTGCGCAAGCATGTGCGGTGCTGGGGCCTCACGAACGCACCGCGATAAACGGCTTTGGTTTCGCGCAAATTGTTCGATCGCGCCCGCGCCCCTCCATTCCGGAAATCCTGTGCGGCACTACGCCGGGGCGTTTCTCGACCGAAAGCCGTGCCGTCGCGCTGCTGCGTGAAGCCGCGCGCTCGACTGGCTTTGGCAAGCGGCAACTGGTCGCGCCGCCTGCAGTCATAGACATGCTGCGTGGATGGACCGACGAGCTCGAAACGCTGCAAAAACTGCTCGGGGTGGTCATCGAACTGGTTTCCGACTCGTCGGTGGGCGGTTATGGGCATGTGCATGTCAGCCAAAGTTAAAACCGCCAAATGCCCGCTCTGTGGCAAGCCCGAAGTCGCCGAACATAAGCCCTTTTGCAGCAAGGGGTGCAAGGATCGTGACCTGCTGCAATGGCTGGGCGAGGGCTATCGCATGAAAGGGCCGCCTGCCGACCCTGATTTCCCCGAAGAGGTTTGATTTTGGGGCTGGACAAGCGCCCATTGCCCTGCCTATAGGCGGCGCTCCAAAACGCGGTGCAGATGTATGCCCCGCCAGATGCCTCGGTAGCTCAGTTGGTAGAGCAGCGGATTGAAAATCCGCGTGTCGGTGGTTCGAATCCGCCCCGAGGCACCACTTTTCTACACAGAATGCGCAGCATTTCCACGTGCCATCAACTGCATACGATTAAACACCCGGCGGTCATGCAATCGATTGTTGTTGACCTTGCAGATTTGCGGTTTGGAGCGCATGACTGCTTGCCATGACCGACTTCATCAGGCTCGACAGCGCGGGTTGCACCGCAATTTGGGAAATCAATCCAGACGAAGCCCCGCTGTGGCGTTATTGGGGGACGCGTCTGGCGGATGCGGCAATGCCTGTCGGGTCGTTGCGCGGCACACGACCGGAGCCCAGTTTTTCGCTGCATTTTGATCAGCCCTTGTCGATTTTCCCTGGCACCGGCTTGGGTTGGTTCGGCCAAACCGCGCTGCTTGCGCATCGAAATGGCGCTGATTGGGCGCAAGCCATCACAGGCTGCGAGGTTGAGCCTATCGACAATGGCGTTGTCTTTCATCTTTCAGACGAGGTGGCGAAGATAGCGGTTTCCATCACAGCGGTTCTGGACCCCGAAACCGATGTGCTAGCGCTTTCGACTGCGCTTCGAAACGATGGGGATTTCCCACTCGATGTCCAGTGGCTGGCGGCTGGCAATGTACCTTTGCCAGATAATGCAGAAATCGTGCGGTCCTTTGGCGGGCGGCATAATGGAGAGTTTGTGCCGATCGAGGATCGGTTGTCGCGATCCGTATGGCGGCGTGAAAATCGTCGTGGCCTGACCTCGCATGATTGTTTCCCGGGCGCCGTCGTCGAATGCGCAGGCGGTGTGGGCTATGGTGCGCAGCTTGCCTGGTCGGGCAATCATATTCAGCAGATTGAATGGCTCGCTGACGGGCGCTGGCATTGGCAGATGGGCGAATGGCTGGCCCCGGGTGAGGTCCGTCTGGACAGCGGCGAGACCATCTCGACTCCAGAACTGCTTGCGACCTGCAGCGGGGAAGGGGTCAACGGCGTCGCATGGGCCTTCCACCGCGCAATCCGCAAACGCATCGATTGGCCTGAAGGGCGAATGAAGCCGCGTCCCGTCCATCTCAACACTTGGGAAGGCTTTTACTTCGACCACGACCTGGGCGCGTTGAAGGAGCTTGCAGATGCGGCTGCCGCCATAGGAGTTGAACGCTTTGTGCTGGACGATGGCTGGTTCCACGGGCGGAACGATGACACCAGCTCGCTGGGTGACTGGTGGCCTGATGCCGATAAGTATCCGGATGGACTGGAACCGCTCGCGTCGCATGTGGTCGGATTGGGTATGGAGTTCGGGCTTTGGATTGAACCCGAAATGGTTAACCCGGACAGTGAACTGTTCCGCGTCCATCCGGACTGGGCACTGCAGATTGCAGGACGACCTTTGCTGGCTGCGCGAAACCAGCTTGTACTCGATATGGGTAGATCTGACGTCCGTGATTATCTGTTTGACCAGATATCGGCTCTGATACGCACATTGCCAATTTCCTATCTGAAGTGGGATCACAACCGCGATCTGGCGCATGCTGGCGACGCTCCACGCTATCGCGCACAGGTGTTGGGAGCCTATGCTCTGTTCCGTCGTTTTCGTGCAGCATTTCCAGATGTAGAGATTGAGGCCTGCGCAGGTGGTGGAGGCCGTATCGATGCAGGGATTGCTGCACATACGCATCGCTTCTGGACCAGCGACAATATCGATGCGGTGTCGCGTGTGTCTATTCAACGCGGTTATCTACAATTCATGCCGCCCGAATTGATGGGCGCGCATGTTGGCGCGTCACCGGCGCATAGCACGGGGCGCAGCCAATCGATGCGCTTCCGGTCTGGTGTGGCGCGGGCAGGGCATTATGGTATCGAACTTGATCTGAGAAAGTTGGGCAAGAAAGATTTGGCCCGGCTATCGGCGGGTATTACCGCTTATAAAGACAGTCGCGACTTGGTTCACAATGGCCGGTGCTGGCGCGGTGAGGCGGCCGATGGCATTAGCTGGCTGGCCTTTGGAGACCCTACGGACTTGATGGTTCAGGTCATCCGTACGTCGCCGCAGACTTTCCGATTTGCGCCGCAGTTGCGACTTCCGATGCTGATGGCTGATCAACTTTATAGCATTGAGCCAGAAGGGCATCCGGCGTTTTCACAATATGGCGACTGGCTGGCTAAGTCTGGAATTTCGCTGCCCCCGATGAAAGGCGAGGACATATTATGGGTACGCCTCCGCCTAGCCTGAAACAGGGCTTTTAAAGCGTTGGCAGGCCGCGATGGTCCATATCTTCCACATTCATCTTTGTCGGTTGGGTAGGGGGCTGAAGCAGCCAGCAAGCGATAGCTCCAACAGCTATTGCAACACCGTAAGGAATGCGCCGGTCGGTCCGTTTTTTTCCGTCCGGGCCTTTGGTGAATTTCCGTGTCAGAATGAAAAGGATGGCCAATACCAAGCCGGCCGTCCCAACGTAAAACAGCAGCAAATGCCCCATTTGCAGCGGGAACCACAAGGCAACAGCGGCATAAAGTTTTGCATCCCCTCCGCCAAACCATTTCATCGCAAACAATGCCATCCCCACAGTCAGGGCAATGGCAAAATGTGCGACGTGCCACCAGTTGAATGCCGAAAGGCCGACAATGGCAACATAGCAGGCGTAGAGTGCCAGAAGAAGTACCGGCATGAGATTTGGGATTTTGAACTGTTTCAGATCCGAATAGGCAGCACCAAGAAGCACGAAAGCGGCGGCAGCCAGAATTCCATATTCAATCATGGATTTGCAGTCCTATCTTCAGATTTCGTTATAGATCGTACAATAGTCGAATTTGCCTTAATCCAAAGGTCATTATCAAACCGTTCGCTCTGCAATATGGCTTGCGCAAAATAGGAGCGTGCTGCCTCATGCCGTTCGGCTGCGTCGGCACCTTCGCCTGCGCTGGCTAAAATGATCGATCGGGTTTGCGAATCCTGCGATGGTTCGAACGGCATATCCAGGCCCGCATTGGCACGCAGGGTGGACAAATTTGCCACGATCGCGGTTTCGTTGCTGAAAGATGCAGCCTTCTCCAGATCGGTCAAAGCAGCCGCAGTATTTCCAGAATAGGCATAAGCCAGCGCCCGATTGTTCAACAGTGATGGATTATTAGGCGCAACGGTAAGGGCCTGGTCATATGCTTCCAGAGCGGCAGCCATTTCGTTTTTTTGAACAAGAGCAAGCCCCAGTAGATTCCAGCGTCCCGGATCAGCTGGACATATTTCCAAGGATTTTGCCAGCATCGTGATTGTCTGGTTCCATTGGTGTTCCTGATACGCCAACCAACCAGCGATCGCTCCATATCTGCATTGGTCGGCGATATCTGCAGGGACTTTGGTCAGCGCTCGTGCAGTTGCGTCCCAATCGCCTTTTGCCATATTGAGCTCGGCAAATAACAGCATGTGTCGACCCCGTGATTCATCGGGCAGTTGCTGTTCAAGCGATTGCAGCATCGCTTCGGCTTGAGTTAAACGTCCGGCAGCAATTGCCAGTTCGATCTGGACGAAATGACTTTCTGCATCCGGCACAT
The DNA here is from genome assembly GCF_937872355.1 of uncultured Sphingorhabdus sp. Classification (GTDB taxonomy): domain Bacteria; phylum Pseudomonadota; class Alphaproteobacteria; order Sphingomonadales; family Sphingomonadaceae; genus Sphingorhabdus_B. The sequence continues at coordinate 4,232 of NZ_CALMSV010000147.1, forward strand.
GGAAACGAGAATTTTCGGCGGCAACGGGGACCGCAAAAAGCAGCAGCAGCGCAGCGAAATAGCGAATGCAGCGATGCATCGCAAAATTCACAATGCCGCCAGTGTCACCTCTTCCACTCCTTCATTGTGGAAGAACGCATATGTGAATGTCTGCAACTCGGCAATTTCCTCAGAATCCTGGGAAACCTCCTGAATAGCCTTTTCAATTTGGGCGCGTGCTATCGCATCTTTCAGTTTTGGGCTCTCGGCTATCCGAACTTCTTGGCCCAGTCGCTCAACTGCAATCGCACCCGGAAGCCATGTGGCCAGTCGTACACCGAAACTTGCAAATTCATCGGTCTTGCTTTCGAGTTTGGGCGTCGAAGGACGGGTAACCAGCCGTACCTCTCCAAGGGAGACCCGTTCAAGGCGAATGCCTTCACGCTGGGTTGGCATGACTGCCTGGCGTGGCATGTCGAAAGGTTGTCGTTCCGAAGGAGAAATCGGCGCGCGTTGCGGGGCTGGTTTTGGCAGACTGCCTATTTCAATTGCGGCAGGGCGGATCGTCATCGCTGCTGTCGGGCGGTAGACTGCCGGGATGGTTTCCGCTCTTACCTGAGAAACCGAAGGCGAAACTGGGGAAGGAGTCGGTACCACTTCCGACAATTCGGCAATCGGACCAGAATTGTTCAAATCGGCAAGCGTAGGTAATGTGACCGTATCTGCAATCGCAGCTTCCACTGTTTCAAACGTCGCCTGTGCTGCTATAAATGGCGGAGTGGAGGCCGGCACGATCGAAGTAGGAATTGGGACAGCGGGATTGGTGGATGTTTCGGTCGTCTGTGCAGGTGGGGTAACCAAACCGAGTGCCAATTTTGGCTGACCGTTACGCTCGAACAAGCGGGCAAGATTACCGCGATAGCGCATGTTCTCTGGGTCAGCCGACACCGCAAGTTCAAAATAGCGTTGGGCAAGATCCTGTCTGCCAATCCGGTCATAAGCAATAGCAAGGCCGTTATAGGCATCGCCGCTATTCGGATTTTCGCGTAATGCATTCCGGAATGCGGAAATGGCATTTGCATTCTGTCCAAGCGCCAACAACCCGCGACCTTCGGCCAGAGGATCGGATGTATCCGAAGCCTGTCGAGCAGTTTCAACGCTCCGTATCTCGAGCTTTGCCTGTGGCTGGAAAGCGGAGCAACCTCCAAGCAATATGATCGCTGCGGCAGAGCCTGTGATTTCGAACTGGTGACGTTTCATCTTCATCCTCCCGCCAAAGCTGGCGCAACTTGTCGGATAACCCTGATAAATGCCGGAAGCATCAGCACGCCGATCATGACTGGCAGCATGCAGGCAACCAATGGGACTGAAAGCAGAACAGGCAATCGATGTGCTTTTTCTTCCGCCCTTAACCGCCGCTTTTCACGCATTTCATTGGCATAAACCCTGAGTGTTTCCCCGATGCTCGATCCGAGTTTGTCGGATTGAATCAACAACGTCGCAAAAGATTTGATCTCGTCGACTTGCGAGCGGTCGGCCATTTTCCGCAATGCCTGCTCTCGAGAGGCGCCGGCGCGAAGCTCCAGCGTAACCATGGACAGTAGTTCGGCGATCAAAGGATGCGAGTGAACCATTTCCCTGCCCACGCGATCAAATGCTGATTCCATTCCGAGACCAGCTTCGACGCAAACCAGTGTAAGGTCGAGGCAGTCCGGAAAGCCATTGACCATAGCTTCGCGACGGCGATCGGCTTTCGCCGAGATAAAAAGATTGGGAACGTACAGGCCAAACACGGCCAACAGGACGCCGAAGATATAAAGCTTCAATGCTGAGACTTCGATTCCGCTCACGAAAATATAGAGCAGTAGCAAACCCGGCAGCAGGAAAAGCGTGATCATTCTGATAAGGGTGAAAAGCTTCGGCGCGGTCGGCGAGGTATATCCTGCCGCCAATAGTTGTGCCCGTAACTTGTCTCCTTGGGAGTCAACCAGGGAAATACCCGCTTTTTCAATACGGTCTGTCAATTTTGCCCAGCCAACTGCGATCCGGTCGCGCCGCAGACTGGCGCCTTGGGTTGTGCCGCGATTTCCGGAACCAAGCTCTTCAAGCCTTCCACGCACCGCCGAGCGGTTGAGGAGATAGTTCGAAGCAAGCATGACAAGGACAACCACGAAAAGGAAGACCAGCACCAATAGGGCGATCCGCATAGTCGTCGAAAGAGCAAGGTTGGCTAGCATTTCAAACCTTAAGATCAATCAGTCGGCGTATGGATATGAAGCCGATGATGTAGAGAATGATGAGCCCGATGAAGCCAATCGGGAAAATCGGATCCTGTGCCACGTCGATGTAGAAGGACGGGTTTATCAGAAACAGTCCGCTAAACGTCATAATGGGCAGGGCCGTGAGAATCAGCGCCGTCATGCGCCCTTCCGAACTCAGCGCGCGAACCTTCATATACATGGTGTGGCGGTCGCGGATAACGGCAGAAACAATTGGGAGGATTTTTGGCAAAATACCAACCCGTTCTTTCTGCACGGGCAGGCGAACCCCGAAAACCTGGATATTGTCTATTCCCCAGCGGTCAGCCATATTCTGCAAGGCATCGCGCATGTCGGCGCCATAAGAGACCTCATCGACCACAAGGCCGAATTCAGTTCCCAGCGGGTCTTCCATTTCCTTTGTAAGCAAGTCCAGCGCCGATGCGATCGGGTGCCCGGATCGCAGGCCACGCACAAAAATATCAAGGGCTACGGGAAACTGTTCTTGCATCCTTTTGCGCCGTTTCGAAGCCAGATGCGAAAGAATCATCATCGGAATGGCGCCACCAAAACAGAGTCCCAATGCGATGGAAAGCTGGATAACGCCGAGTCCGATGGCAAAGCCTGCGATGCCAGCACTCAGAAGTATCAGCCCAGCCACCGCCGTTGATGCGATTGCCATGCCCAGCATGATCTGGTGCGGTGGAAAAGGCACGCCTGATGCGACAACAGCGCGTTCGATTGAGCGACCAATTTTGCCGATCATGCCGGACATATCGCTAAAGCTGCCCGGCGCAGACTTTCTAAGGCGTGATGTGACGATTTCGCGATCCAGCCCGCCTTCGATCATTTTCAGGCGTTTGTTAATCGCGCGCGAGCCCTTTTGCCGCTGCCGGAGGGTCGCAATTACACGCTCCGAAACAAGGAACACCGATGCAAAAATGACGACCAGCGCCAATACCCGAAGGACGACAGGATCCATTATTCGATCCTCTTATCTGGCCGGAACAGATCCGAGTTGAGCGAGACACCATGTGCGGCAAGATCTTCGAGCAGCTTCGGGCGAATACCCGTTGCTTCGAAGTGGCCGATGACCATATTGTTTTCGTCCCGACCTTGCATGCGGAAACGGAAGATTTCCTGCATGGTAATGGTTTCACCTTCCATACCGACAATTTCGGACAGGCTCAAAAGGCGGCGACGACCGTCCGACAAACGCCCAATCTGGACTACGACATTGAGCGCCGAAGCGATCTGTGCACGTGCTGAACGAGGCGAAATGTCGATACCGCTCATCCCGATCATCTGCTCGATGCGCGAAAGCGCGTCACGCGGCGTGTTGGCGTGAACGGTGGTCATTGATCCATCGTGGCCGGTATTCATTGCCTGCAACATGTCGAACGCCTCCCCGGCGCGGACTTCGCCGACGATGATACGATCGGGGCGCATACGCAGGGCGTTCTTGACAAGGTCACGTTGCGTGACTTCGCCTTTGCCTTCGATATTCGGCGGGCGGGTTTCGAGGCGCGCAACATGGCTTTGCTGCAGTTGAAGTTCCGCAGAATCTTCAATGGTAACAATGCGTTCGCGTTCGTCGATGAAAGCTGACATCGCGTTGAGCAACGTGGTTTTACCCGAACCGGTACCGCCCGAAATCAGCACATTGCGCCGCGCGCGGACCACACCTTTTAGCACTTCGGCGATGGGCGTCGGAACACTGCCCAACTCGCTGAGCTTTTCCATGTTGATCGGGATTTTGGCAAACTTACGAATCGACAGCAGTGAGCCATCGACCGCCAGCGGGGGGACGATCGCATTGACGCGCGAGCCATCGGGCAAGCGGGCGTCGACAAAGGGTGACGACTCATCAACGCGGCGGCCAACAGCACTGACGATTTTCTGGATAATGCGCAGCAGATGCTTGTCATCCTTGAAGCGCGTCTCGACACGTTCAAGCACCCCCTTGCGTTCAACGAACACGACCTCGGGGCCGTTCACCAATATGTCGGTTATGCTGTTGTCTTGCAAAAGGGGCTCTAGGGGGCCCAGGCCGAGAAGCTCGTCAAGAATGTCCGCGACAAGCTGTTTGCGTTCGTCGTGGTTGAGCGCATGTTTTTGCTGGGCAAGCTGTTCGTGCACCAGTTC
>NZ_CALMSV010000148.1 GCF_937872355.1 uncultured Sphingorhabdus sp.
TCTGCTTGCAACTGCCGACATCGCTGACGATGGCATCGGCGGGCAAGTCCGTCGCCCTCAATTCCGCGACCGGACCCATCGCTCCCACCGGAACGCAAAGAATGACGAGGCCGGCATCGATAACGGCGGTTCCTACCGTTTCGGCCACATCGTCGCAAAAGCCCAAATCGCGTGCGCGATCACGCACTTCGGGGTCGGCGTCAAAGCCGGTGACCCGCACCTCGGGCATATTAGCCTTGACCGCGCGCGCTACCGAAGAGCCTATAAGGCCCAGTCCGATAATCGAGACACGCGCAAAAGGCAGCATCAGTTGTGCGCTTCCAATATCTTGCGCAGCGCCGCTATCACCCCAAGATTTTCCTCTTCGCTGCCGATGGTGATGCGCAGGCCATTGGCCAGTCCCTGCCCTGGCAGCCAACGGACGATATAGCCTTCGTCCATAAGGTCCTTGTAGACGGTTTCGGCGCTGGTCTTGCCTTCGAAAATAATCATCAGGAAATTCGCCCAGCTGGGGATCGCCTTCAGTCCGTGATTGGACAGCGAAGCGATTTCACCTGCCATCCAGTTGCGCCATTGGAGGTTATGCGCGCGGCTGTGTGTGACAAAATCAGTATCAGCCAGCGCTGCAATCGCCGCCGCCTGACCGGCACTGGTGACGTTGAACGGTGCACGGATGCGGTTCAGCGTGGCGATCAACCCGGGCTGGCCATAGGCCCAGCCGATGCGTTCTGCGGCCAGCCCGTAAATCTTCGAGAAGGTGCGGGTGATGAGGACATTGGCATGTTTGCGCGCCAGATCGAAAGCTGCCGGGCCGTCATCCTCCAGATATTCGCCATAGGCCTGATCAAGTACCAGCACGCAATCGGCAGGCAAACCGGCATGCAACCGCGCGATTTCGGCATCGTCGCTAAAGGTGCCGGTCGGATTGTTCGGATTGGCGATGAAGACCACGCGGGTCTTTTCATTCACCAGCGCCAACAGCGCATCGACGTCGGTGCCATAATCTTTGTCAGGTGCAACAACTACAGTCGCGGCACATTTGCGCGCGGCAATATCGTAAACCGAAAAGCCGTATCGGACGTAGATGATCTCATCCCCCGCCCCGGCATAGCCCATCGCGATCAGGTTCAGCAGCTCGTCCGAACCGGTGCCGCAAACGATCTGGTCGGCCTCAAGTCCATAGGCCTTGCCCAGCGCCTCGCGCAGTGCGTTCGAGGCCGGGTCGGGATAGCGTGCGAGCGTGGCGCGCGCCTCAACCAGCGCAGCGGTAGCATGATCGCTGCACCCAAGCGGATTTTCGTTGGCCGACAATTTGATCAGCACGCGCCCGTCATCGCTTTTCGCCTTGCCAGGCGTATAGGCATGAATGGCGTTGATCCAGGGTTTGGCTTCAGGCTGTGTCATGGCGCGCGCCATAGCCTCGCCCTGCCGTCCACGCAACCAAGCTATTGTTTTAACCGCCTTGCCTGATATGGCGCAAAACATGGGTGAAGACGGTCGCTTTGGCCTCGACAGGCGGACAAAACTGCTGGGGCCGGTAAGGCTCGACAGCGGCGTGCAATTTGCGCCCGTCGAATTCGCCTATGAAACCTATGGCGAACTGAACGGCGACAAGTCGAACGCGATCCTGATCTGCCATGCGCTGACCGGCGACCAATATGTTGCTTCGACCCATCCGCGTACCGGCAAACCCGGATGGTGGACGCGTCTGGTGGGCGAAGGCAAGCCCGTTGACCCCGCGCGCCACTGCATCATTTGCATCAACGTACTCGGCAGTTGCATGGGCTCATCAGGCCCCGCCAGCTTCGATCCTGGTACGGGTGAGCCCTATGCTATGGAATTCCCGGTCATCACCATCGCCGATATGGTGCGCGCACAGGCAATTCTGCTCGACCATCTGGGCATCGAACGTCTCGCCTGCGTCATCGGTGGCTCGATGGGGGGGATGCAGGCGCTGACCTGGGCGTCGCTTTTCCCCGACCGCGTCCAATCCGCCATCGTGATCGCCTCGACCGCGCGGCACAGCGCGCAGAATATCGCCTTCCACGAAGTGGGGCGGCAGGCGATCATGGCCGACCCCCATTGGCAGGGCGGCAATTATTACGGCTCGGTCGACCAGCCCGATGCCGGCCTCGCGGTCGCACGCATGGCGGCGCATATCACTTATCTGTCCGAAGAAGGCCTAACGCAGAAATTCGGGCGTCAGTTGCAGGACCGCGAGACCAAGACCTTCGGTTTCGATGCCGATTTCCAGGTCGAAAGCTATTTGCGGCATCAGGGACTGAGTTTCGTCGAGCGCTTCGATGCCAACTCCTATCTCTATATCACCCGCGCGATGGACTATTATGATCTGGCCGAGGAGCATGGCGGCGCGCTGGCCAAGGCCTTTCAGGGCACCCGCACCCGCTTCTGCCTGGTCAGCTTCGACAGCGACTGGCTTTACCCCACAATCGAATCCAAGCGCGTGGTGCAGGCGCTCAATGCCGCCGGGGCAGCGGCAAGCTTTGTCGAACTCTCGAGCCCCTTCGGCCATGACGCCTTCCTGCTCGAGGCGCCAGAAATGAACCGGATCGTCGACGGCTTTCTGAAAGCGGGCGGATTATGATCGACCTTGGCAATGGCTACCACCTCTCAACCGATCGGGCAGCGATGCAGCTCGACGCCATTCACGCCTATCTGACGCGCAGCTATTGGTCGACGGGGATTCCGCTCGCCACCGTCCGTACCGCCGTCGCCAACTCGATCGGTGTCGGCGTTTTCAAACAGGGGGCGCAAGTCGGCTTTGGCCGTGTCACGACCGACCGGGCAACATTTGCCTATCTGGCCGATGTCTATGTCCTAGAAGAGCATCAGGGGCAGGGACTGGCGCAAGCGATGGTCAAAGCCCTACACGAACATCCCGAACTGCAAGGGCTGCGCCGCTGGATGCTGGCGACAAGCGACGCGCATGGCGTATATGCCCGACTTGGGTGGACGCAGGTCACCGATCCTGCGCCATTCATGCAGCGCCATTTTCCGGATGTGTATAAATGAACGGGTTACGCCCCGACCTTGCTGCCATCGCCGCGCATGTTCGTGAAGGCGCACGCGTGCTCGATGTCGGCTGCGGAGACGGCGCCCTTATGGCGGCGTTGCGTGATCAAAAGGGCATCGACGCGCGGGGCATGGAACTGGACGCGACCAATGTTGCCAATGCAGTGACGCGCGGGCTCGCCGTGGTTCAGGGCGATGCCGACACCGACTTGGCCGACTATCCCGACAATTCGTTCGACTATGCCATATTAAGCCAGACGTTGCAGACCACGCGGCGGCCCGACCTTGTGCTCGATCAGCTGCTGCGTATAGGCAAGCAGGCCTTTGTCTCTTTCCCCAATTTCGCCCAGTGGAAGATACGTTTCGCGCATATGTTTGGTGGGCGGATGCCGGTGACCAAACAATTGCCGCACCGCTGGTACGACACGCCCAACATCCACCATGTCACCATCGATGATTTCAAAAGCTTTGTGAAAGAACGCGGCTACACGATCGAGGGCGAATGGTATCTGACGGGTGAGAAACAGCGCGGCGCCGCGATGGCGAACCTGCTCGCCGAACATGCGGTGTTTCTGCTGAGGCGCTGACGCCCTAGTTCAGCGTCATCCGGTCGCCTTCGATCTGCACATTGTCGACCCGCGACAGGAAGGATTGGCCGAGCAAAGATACGTCGAGTCCTTCAGGGATAATCACTGCCTCAACATTGTCTGCCTGAAGGTCACCCACCGTCACGCTGTCGAGCTTTACGGGCTTGCCCAGAACATCGCCATTCACCCCGCGACCGACATGCTGCAACTCACTTGCGTTCCAGTCGAAGCCGAGCTTGCGTGCATCGGCGGCGCTGAGCGCGATCATGCTCGCGCCAGTATCAACCATCAGGCGGATTGGCGTGCCATCGACATCGGCTGCGGCATAAAAATGCCCATCTGTCTCGCGCTCCAGCTCAACGGCGTCGAAACTGCCCGATCCGACATTCCGGGCGTCCGACTTTCCCTCGATGACATAATGATGCGCTTTGTCCGCAGGCTCCGCCGCCGGCAGCACAAGGTTACGCGGAAAGGACCAGCCAATCGCGACGGCAAGGACAACAACGGGAGCAAGCAGCCTCCACATAGCGCCTGTCTAATCGAACAGGCTTAAGCGGGGGTAAATTCCGCAAAATAGCGGTAGATTGCGTCCTCATTCCTACTCGCGGCGTTGCGCCAGCTGGCAGCGTCTTTCTTGCTGTTGAGCAGCTTGCCTTCGGGTGACACGACCAGCACCGTCGGTGTGCCCTTGATCTTTTTGATTCCGAACCGTTTGGCGATATCCAAATTGCGACCGCGCCCCGTTTGCGGGACGCCGACATCGATAAACAGTACCTCATATTTCTGCGTGATCATACCAACGAAGCGGGGGGAATCGATCAGATTGGCCAATGCCGCGCTGTCGTGACACCAATTGCCACCCATGATGATCAGCAATTTCTTGCCCGAAATCGCTGTCCCTTTGAGCCGAAATTCAAGTTCCGATGCCGCATCTTCGGTCGGATCATAGGCGATGGTGGAATAGCGGTCTTCGGGAGAGGCTTCGCGAACCGGTGGCGGCACGGGTGCGGGCGTGGGCACCGTCGCAGGGGCGGGCGCCGAAAGCGCCAACGCAAACAGCAGGGCGTGCATCATCCGCCCTTCGCCAGATCGATCAGTGCAGCCCCGTCGGCACGGTAGATGGTCCATTCGTCCATCGGCTTCGCCCCCAAGGATTTGTAGAACTGGATCGCGGGTTCATTCCAGTCGAGCACTGACCATTCTAGCCGCGCGCAATCACGCTCCACAGCCAGCGCCGCGAGCCGCTTGAGCAGCGCCTTTCCAAGACCCGATCCGCGCGCTTCGGGTCGGACGAACAGATCCTCCAGATAAATCCCCGGCTTGCCCTCAAAGGTCGAGAAATTGTGGAAGAACAGCGCAAAGCCCTGCGGTTCGCCGTCGATCTCTCCGATGAGCACCTCGGCATAAGGGCGGGGCCCAAACAGCTTGGACTCCAACACCGCTTCGTCAAAACGCACCTCATGCGCCAGCCGTTCATATTCGGCGAGATCGCGAATGAATTGCGCAATCAGCGGAATATCCTCTGCGGTGGCATCGCGTATCGAAAGCGTCATTTCCCCATTCCCTGTCTGATCCGGGGCCATAGCATGCCGACCGACAACCCCGCCATCACCAACGCGAAGGCGACCAGCTTCCATGACTGCAACGGCTCACCCAGCAGCAGCGCCGATGCACCCATGCCAAACACAGGTACCATCAACGCCATCGGCGCGACGACCCCCGCCGGATGACGGTTGAGCAGCCAGCCCCATGCGGCATAGCCGAACATGGTGTTGCCTACCGATTGCCACAGCACGGCCGCCCAGGTCGCACCATCGGCCGCTTCGATTCCGGCAAGCATCGCCTGTGGGCCTTCGAGCACAAGCGCAAACAGCAACAGCGGCGGCACGGCAAAGATGCTCGACCACACTACATAGGACAACATGTTTTGCGGTGCGGCCTGCCGTGCGACCATGTTCCCGCTCGACCAGCTGAACGCGGCGAGCAACACCAGCCCAAGGCCCAACGGCGTCGCGCTGCCATCGGTGTGGAAGGCGATCACGGCAAGTCCGCTGCTGGCCAAAAGCAGCGCGACGATCTGGTAGAGCCCGACCTTCTCCCCCGTCAGCCGCATCGAAAGAAAGATCGTGAAAAAGACCTGCGTCTGTACGACGAGCGAAGCCAGCCCCGGCGTGATGTCCGCGCGCATCGCAGTGAACAATATACCGAACTGCCCTGCCCCAATGAGAACGCCATAGGCCGCAAGGTTGGTCCAGCCGACTTTCGGTCTGGGCAGGAAAAGGGCGAGCGGAAAGAAGGCCAGCGTGAAACGGAGTAAGGCCAGAGTCAGCGGCGGCAGGTGCTCAAGCGCAAATTTGATGACGACGAAATTCGTCCCCCATACTGCCATGATAGCAATGGCGAGCAGCAGATGGGCGGGCGGAAGCCCGTGGCGCGTCGGCATTACCCCGCCCCCAGCCGCGCTCAGGCGGCCTTGCCGTGCAGCGTATCCATGCTGACTGCGGTGCCGGCCTCAATCTCGGCCGCTTTGGCCTCGACCAGCTTGACAATATGGCCGATCATGTCGGCATCTTCGACATGGTGGTCGGTGACGCCCGAGAGATAGACCATATGCTTGCCATTACCGCCGCCGGTGATGCCGATATCGGTCTCACGAGCTTCGCCGGGGCCGTTGACGACGCAGCCGAGCACCGAGAGCGACATCGGCGTCTTGATATGCTGCAGCGCATCTTCGAGTTTCTGGACGGTGCGGATCACGTCAAAGCCCTGCCTTGCGCAGCTGGGGCAGCTGACCACGCGAACGCCGCGGGTGCGCAGGCCGAGGGTCTTCAGGATTTCGTAGCCAACGCGGACTTCTTCTTCGGGCTCTGCCGAAAGGCTGACGCGGATGGTATCGCCGATACCGGCCCAGAGCAGATTGCCGATACCGAGCGCCGATTTCACCGTGCCGCCGATCAAGCCACCCGCCTCGGTAATGCCGAGGTGCAACGGGCAGTCGACCGCTTCAGCCAACCCCATATAGGCGGCAACCGCGAGGAAGACGTCGGAGGCCTTCACTGCCACCTTATATTCGTGGAAATCGCGATCCTGCAGCAGCTTGATATGGTCGAGCGCGGATTCGATCAGCGCCTCTGGGCAAGGCTCGCCATATTTTTCGAGCAGGTCCTTTTCGAGAGAGCCCGCGTTCACCCCAATGCGGATTGCGCAGCCATTGGCCTTGGCCGCATTGACCACTTCATTCACCCGCTCTGCACTACCGATATTGCCGGGGTTGATGCGCAGACAGGCCGCTCCCGCATCCGCCGCCTCTAGCGCGCGTTTATAGTGGAAATGGATGTCGGCTACGACTGGCGCATGCGCTGCGCGAACGATCTGCTTGAGCGCGACTGTGCTTTCCACATCGGGGCAGGAGACGCGGATGATATCGACGCCCGCATCTTCGCACCGGCGGATCTGGTCGATCGTCGCCTTGGCGTCGCTGGTCAAAGTGTTGGTCATCGTCTGCACCGCGATCGGCGCATCACCACCAATGGGAACCGAACCGACCATGATTTGGCGGGATTGACGACGCGCGATATCGCGCCAGGGGCGAATGGAAGACATGGGAGTGATATAGGGTTGCTTGGCTTGCGGGGCAATCTTTGCAATCGTCCATGTCAGAGTGACGCCTGGTCGCCCTGCCTTTTGGCATATACCATTGTTAATATGTGATTTTTACATTTGACTCTCGGTTACAAGAGGCGCAGCCTCCGCGCTCCTTGTCCTCAACCGGATAACTGGGTCGCCCGAACTGGCGGCAAGGTGGGTGCTCCGAAAACTGGAGCCGATAAGAGGAGGAAAGTCATGCGTAAGTCTATGCTTGCGGCGCTGGTCGCCGTGCCCTTGATGCTGTCTGTTGCAACACCTGCTGCCGGGCAGAATTCACCCTTTACACCGGGGGACTATGAAGATGTCGGCATGATCGACGTCAGCGATGGTGGCGGCTATGAATATGCGATGTTCTTGGCCAACACATGGCGCAAAAATCAGGAGTTTGCGAAGTCCAAGGGCTGGATTACAGGCTATCAGGTGCTCGCCAATGTAAACGCGCGTCCGGGCGAACCGGACCTGTATCTGGTCACATCCTTTTCGACTATGCCGGATGCGGCCGAAGAAGAAAAGCGTGCGACCGCCTATCGCGAATTTATGAAGCAGACCGACGCACAGATGGAAGCGGCGTCGGGTGACCGCGCCAAGTATCGCACTGTGATGGGGTCATTCCTGCTGCGCCAACTCAACTTCAAATAACCACATTTGGCGGGCGTGCTTGCAGCGCCCGCCTTTTACCAGCTATGCAAATCGCATGAGCTGGAAGAGAGAGATTGAGCATCTGCGCGAGCGTGAGGCGCTGGCGGAGAAAATGGGGGGCGAGGAGAAGCTCGCACGGCAGCATGGGCAGGGAAAGCTCGATGCGCGCGAACGGTTGAAACGGCTGCTCGATCCGGACAGTTTCCGCGAGATCGGAAAGATTGCGGGCAAGGGCAGTTATGACGAGAATGGTGACCTTGCGGAATTCAGCCCATCCAACTTCATTTTCGGTCGCGGCCAGATCGATGGTCGTCCGGTCGTAGCATCTGCCGATGACTTCACCGTGCGCGGTGGCGCCGCCGATGCCGCGCTGCATCGCAAATTCGTCCAGTGTGAGAAGATGGCGCACACCATGGGCCTACCGCTGATCCGTATGATCGACGGCACCGGCGGTGGTGGATCGGTCAAGACGCTGGAAGATACCGGCTACACCTATGTGCCTGTCACGCCCAGCTGGGAAGACATCATCAAGAACCTCGAGACGGTTCCCGTGGTCGCGCTCGCACTCGGACCAACGGCGGGGATGGGCGCGGCGCGCACTGTTGCCAGCCACTATTCGATCATGGTCAAGGGCCTGAGCCAGCTCTTCGCTGCAGGGCCGGTAGTCGCGGCCCAGATCGGTGATGAACTCTCCAAGGAAGAATTGGGCGGCAGCGAGATCCATGCCCGCAACGGCGTGGTAGATGAAGAAGTCGCGAGCGAAGACGAAGCCTTTGCCTATGCCCGGCGTTTCCTGTCCTACCTGCCGCCTTCGGTTGGCAAGCTAGCCGCACGCACGGCCTGCACTGATCCCATCGACCGGCGCGACGAAAAATTGCTTTCGATCGTCCCGCGTGAAGACAAGCAGGTCTATTCGATGCGTGCGGTGATGACCTCCGTTTTCGACAAGGGATCGGTGTTTGAAATGGGCAAGCGCTGGGGCCGTGCGGCGATCACCGCCTTTGCGCGACTCGATGGCTGGCCGGTCGCGGTGCTTGCCAGTGACCCGACCTTTCTGGGTGGATCGTGGGAGGCGCTAACCAGCCAGAAGGTGAAGCGCTTTGTCGAATTTGTCGAGCAGTTCAAATTGCCCGTCGTGCATCTGGTCGACAATCCCGGCTTCATGGTCGGGCTGGAGGCCGAACGCACTGGCACGATCCGCTACGGGGTCGAGGCGATGAACGCGGTGTACAAGGCGACCGTCCCCTGGGCCTCGGTTATTGTGCGCCGTGCCTATGGCATCGCCGGCAGCGCGATGTCGAATGGCGAGCGCTTCCAATACCGCTTTGCCTGGCCCAGCGGCGACTGGGGCAGCCTGCCAATCGCAGGCGGGCTAGAGGCAGCCTATAAATCGGAGATTGCGGCAGCCGACGATCCGGCGGCGAAGCTGGAGGAGATCAAGGCGCGATTGAACGCGGTCACCTCCCCCTTCCGCACCGCCGAGAAGTTCAATGTTGAGGACATAATCGACCCGCGCGATACCCGTCCGTTGCTCTGCGAATATGCGGAACTGGCTTGGGCAAAATTGGGCGCGACCTGATCAGTCTTTTCCCATCCGCCATTTCCAACCGCCCTCAGTGCGCGAAGCATAAATTGGGAGCGGCGCAAAGCCGGCCAACAGGATCAACGGCAATGCAATCATGGGTCGATCTCCGAGACCAAGCGCCAGCCCGATGATCAGCGCCATATGCGACAGCAGCAATACCCAGCCCTGCCATTTGAAAGGCAACCCTGCGCCATAGCCATAGCGCTTGGCCCGGAACCAGGGGCCTTTATCGAAAAACAGATGCAACATGGATATTCTCCTTTGTTGTACTTTCAGGTCTATTCGTACCCGGAACCTTCTTTGGCAGGCGGACGACCACGACGCGGGCCTTCAGTTACGCCAACCTTCACCCCGCGCCGCTCGAGCGCCTCGCGAAGCAGAACTTCCACCTGCGCATTTACGCTCCGGAAATCGCCCGTCGCCGCCCGCTCGATCGCGGCATACAGCGCCGGATCGAGACGGAGTGGGAAGGCTTTTTTGGCAGGCGGTGGCATCGTCTGCTTACTGGTAAAGCGAGCCCGTGTTGACGACTGGCTGGGTGTCGCGTTCACCACACAGCACAACCATCAGGTTGGAAACCATCGCCGCCTTGCGTTCGTCATCCAGATGCACGACGTCCTTTTCCGAAAGCTGATGCAGCGCCATTTCCACCATCGTCACTGCGCCTTCGACCAGTTTCTTCCGCGCCGCAATGACGGCTTCGGCCTGCTGGCGACGTAGCATGGCGCCGGCAATTTCCTGCGCATAAGCAAGGTGGGTGAAGCCGCATTCGTCGACGGTGATGCCGGCAACGGCGAGCCTTTCCATCAGAACGGTACGCAATTCGGCACCAACTTCATCATGATTGCCGCGCAGCGTGACTTCCTTGTGCTCGATATCGTCATAGGGGTAGCGCGAGCCGATGGTGCGCACCGCCGCCTCAATCTGCGCGAGGACGAACGCCTTATAATCATCGACATCAAACAGCGCCTGTGCGGTATCGGTAACGCGCCAGACGACCTGTGCCGCGATCTCGATCGGGTTGCCGCGCAGGTCGTTGACCTTGATCTTTTCCGAAATCAGGTTGTTGGCGCGAACCGAGATCTTAGTCGAGGTCATCCACGGCCAGACCCAGCGCAGGCCTTCCTTACGGTCAGTACCTTGATAGGAACCGAACATAGTGATCGACGCCGCCTGGTTGGGCTGCAACATATAAAAACCAGAAGAGGCGATGGTGAAAGCGACGAACCAGCCAATGCTTGCTCCGATACGGCCTATACCGCCCTGCATTTCGATGGCGTTGAAGATCGACCAGATAAAAACACCCAGAAGAAGCATGGCCACAGCGAACATCAGATAGCCGCTATATGTGCGTGCGCCGCGTTCCTTGCTGGCGTTCAATGAAACCGAATCAGACATGGTGCCCTCCAATAAAATATGATATCATATTTATATCAATAAGTGTGCCGCACAAGCAAAATCGGCAACATGTGATGTCGCCAATGAAAAAGGGCGGGGAAACCCCCGCCCTTCGCATCTTATTTGGTCGTTTCTGCGGGAAGCGGGAAGCCGCGCTTCTGCATGATAAATTTCACATCCGGATCGCGTCCACGGAACGCGCGATAGGCCTCGATGCGATCCGACTCGTTACCGGTCGAGAGCAGCATAGACCGGAAACGCTCTGCGGTTTCCTTGTCCCAGACATCACCCTTTTCGGTGAAGGCTGCCCAAGTGTCGGCATCCATCGTTTCCGACCACAGATAGCTGTAATAGCCTGCCGAATATCCGTCCGACGAGAAGAGGTGGTTGAACTGCGGCAGGCGGTGCCGCATCACCATTTCCTTCGGCATGCCGATCTTTGCGAGTGCTTCTTTCTCAAAGGCGCGCGGATCGGTGACTGGATCCTTACGGTGGTGCAGCATCATGTCGAGGATCGCGCTCGACAGATATTCGACCGTTGAGAAACCCTGCATGAAGGTGTCGCTCGCCTTGATCTTGTCGACCAGTGCCTGCGGGATTGGCTCGCCGGTTTCCGCATGCTTGGCATAGGTGTTGAGAATATAAGGCGTGAGCAGCCAATTCTCGTTCACCTGACTCGGATATTCCACGAAATCGCGCGGCGTATTGCCCAGCCCCGGCCAAGTGATGTCATAGTTCAGATAATGAATCGCGTGACCAAATTCATGGAACAGCGTCGACGCGTCGTCGATGCTGATCAGGGTTGGCTTACCGCCTGCGCCCTTCACAAAGTTATTGTTGTTCGAAGCTAGCGTGATGTTGTTCTTACCCGAAAGCTTGAACTGGTCGCGATAGGTCGTCATCCACGCGCCCGAGCGTTTGCCGGCACGCGCGAAGTTATCAAGATAGAAGAGCCCGATCACCTTGCCGTCGCGCTTCACTTCGAAAGTGCGCACTTCGGGTTCGAATACCGGCACCGTGCCGGTATTTTCGCTAAAGCTCATACCGTATAGCTTGCCAGCCGCATCGAACATCGCTGCGACCATATTATCGAGTTGAAAATAGGGCTTCAGCTCATTCTGGTCGAGGTCGTACTTCGCCTTGCGGACCTTCTCCGCATAATAGCGATAGTCCCAAGGCTCGATGGTGATGCCGGCCTTTTCCTTGTCGGCAATCACCTGCATGTCGGCGACTTCTTCCTTCACGCGGGCAACAGCAGCAGGCCAGACCTTCATCATCAGGTCCATCGCCTTTTCAGGCTGCTTTGCCATGGTGTCGGCCATGCGATAATGCGCATGGGTTTCGAAACCGAGCAGCTCGGCGCGTTGCTGGCGTAGCTTCAGGATTTCGGCAATGGTCGCGTTGGTGTCATTGGCATCCTGATTGTCGCCACGCATGACAAAGGCACGCCAGATTTTTTCACGCAGATCGCGACGCGGTGAATTTTCGAGGAACGGTTGGATCGCCGAGCGGGTGTTGGCAACAGCCCAGCCTGTCTTACCCTTGGCTTCCGCCGCTGCCTTCAATGAAGCGACAAAACTGTCGGGAAGACCGGCAACATCGGCCGGATCGGTCAACAAAATATAGGTTTCTTCGTCGGCCAGAACCTTGTTCTGGAAATCGGAAAACTTTTTCGAAATCTCGGTTTCGATTCCAATAAGTTGCGTCTTCTGTTCTGCGTTGAGCAGCGCGCCGTTGCGGACAAGGCCGTCATAGGTGCGTTCGAGCAGGCGCATCTGCGCCTTGTCCAGACCCAGATTCTCCCGCTCCTGATAAAGATATTGCACCCGCTGGAACCAGCGCGCGTCAAGCTGCAGCTCGTTGAAGAAAGCGCTGATCTTGGGCTCCCACTCCGCCTGGATCTTGCGAATCTCGGGATTGGACAGGTTGGAGCTGTGCACGCCCCAGATCGAAAATAGTCGGTTGACCGACGCGCCTGCGAGTTCGTTTGCCTTGATCGTATTGTCGAATGTCACTGGCGCAGGGTTGGTGAGGATGGCCTCAAACTCGGCCTTGGTCCGCTTCATCGCCTCTTCAAAGGCGGGGGGGAAATCGGCAGGCCTCACCTTGTCCCAGGGCGGCACGCCGTCATAGGGACCGGTCCATGGATCGAGCATCAAATTCACTGCGGCGGGTGCCGCGGCAGGCTTTGCAACCTCAGCAAATGCCGGCATCGCCGTTCCTGCCATCAGCAAAATCGATAGGGGCCATGTTTTAATTCCTTTGTTCACACTCGCACTCCTGAAATAGGTGGCAAACCCGGCACAACAAAGGCCGATGGCTCGCATGGTGCCATGCTTAGCCGCAGTGTGCGGCGAGGCAAAGCTGGATTTGGGATGGACAATCTGCTCCATATTGGAGAAATGTGGTGACGGGTGGTGGTACACAAGGGTCGGCGCAAAACCGGTCCCGGCTTGATGGACCATCTGATGACCGATTTTGACTATACCCAGCCCAGACTAACCGCTGGAATATTGTGCTTGGTGCCTGAACGAGCTGACGAATTGCAGCGGTTAGCGCTGCAATGTGGATGCCAGATTCGTCCGCTGGGCGAATCCGTCGACTTTCTGTTGATCGACTTTTGCTCCGATTCCGATGCGGCTTCAGCGGATTGGGCCGAGATTCATCGCTATCTCTACGGCAATGCAACCGAAGCTCTGGTCTGGGCGCCGCTTGAAGGCGTGGACGCGGCTTTCGCCGAAATGCCGCCGAATCGATGCCACTTTTTTGTCGACGCGGCTGACTGGCAAGCTGCCCCAATATTGTCGGGTGCTATGCGCGCGGTGAAGGCAAAACACCTTACTGATAGTACACGTGATGGAGGGCAGAGTGAGCTCAGCGCCCTCCATCGAATTAGTAGTGAGTTGGCTGATTTTGCGCGCACGCTTGCAAATATCGCCGAGAATGACAAGCATCCCAGTTCAACGGTGAACGACAAGCCCTCCAACTTTCGACATGCCCCCGCCGATGCGTTAAAGCCAATAGCGCAGCCTTCAGGACGAAACACTCCATTCAACACGCGACACATCCGTGAAATCATCAAGCTGCGCCGGATGCGCGAACGTCTGCTGGGCGAAGATTTGTTTGCCGATCCGGGTTGGGATATTTTGCTCGACCTGTTTGCAGCACAAGAGGAAGGACAGCAGGTTTCGGTTTCCAGCCTTTGCATCGCTGCCGCTGTGCCACCGACGACAGCTTTGCGCTGGATTACCAATATGACGGAAGCCGGCTATTTGATTCGGCGACAGGACCCTTATGATGCCCGTCGCGTCTATATCGAACTGTCCGAAAATATGACCGGAAAGCTGAAAGACTATTTTGAAACCATCGCAGATCGGGTCGCTGTGCCGATATGACTTGCCATGGCGGCGGAGCTTTGGCAAAGGCGGCGCTGGTCCTGCTGGGGCGCTTAGCTCAGTTGGTAGAGCATCTCGTTTACACCGAGAGGGTCAGCGGTTCGAGCCCGTTAGCGCCCACCAGGACAGGACCATGACCTTGCCGTTCATCTTGCAGCAAGCTTTAGGAACGCATTCTGTGTCGATGAGAGGGATCAGCTTTAAAACTGCTGTTGGTAGCGCACTGTTGGCGTCTGCCCTTTTCTGCAGCCCTGCGCATGCGACACTTAGCGTTTCACCGTTCGCGGTTAAAAAGGCACCTGCCACTATCCTACTGAAGAACAAGGGCCAGCGCGACACCGCGAATGATACGCGCCAGCAAAACTGCAAGCCTGCTGTTCGCTCCATGACCGAGGGTCAGCCCAATCGCAATTGCAATTGCCCGAAACCGCGCCCCATCCTGATGTAAGTGTCGCTCAGGCGGCCTCTTCGAGCAGCTTCGCAATCTCGGCATCGTCCCATTCTACCCCGCCGACTATGCGCCAGACTTCTTTGCCCTGACTGTCGTAAAGGATCGTCGTCGGAAGCGCTATTGTTCCGCCGACCGAAGATGACAGCGCATTGTCCGTATCGGTAAAAGGTTCGAGATTGCCGATTCGCGCCGAATCGAAAAAAGCGCGCACCGGTTTGCGGCCTTGTAGATCCTGCGACACCGCTATCACCGTAATCTCGCCCTCTTCGAGCGCCGCGAGTGCATCAAGCGTCGGCATCTCCGCTTTGCACGGCGCACACCAGGTTGCCCATAGATTGACCAATAATGGCCGTCCGAAATAATCGCTAAACGCAACTTCACGGCCATCGGCGCCGGTAAAGCTGACATCGGGCGCAGAGCGTCCTGCGAAACGATAGCTGAGTTCGGCCTTCAACCCGCTCTTGCTTTCCAGTCCGAAGCCCGCTTTGGGCGACTCTTGTGCTTTGGCGGGTTCCGCTTGCCCCGATGGCGCAGTTTCCCTATCGCAAGCCGCCAGAAACAGCGGCACGATCAAGGGAAGGAACAAGATCATTACCCGCGGCACATCAAACTCCAGCAGCATGTGGGGCGGCCGGTTCGGCGCAGGCCCTGCAGACGTGATGCGCGAGATAAACGCCTCCATCCCCGTCGACAAGCGGCTTTGGCGGCAGGACATATCGGGCAGCAAGGCACATGCGGCGATGCTGGGGGCGCAGGGCATCCTTTCTGATGCGGATGTCGAAGCGATATTGGGCGGTTTGGACGCAATCGAGCGCGAATATGCGGAACAGGGTGTGCCCGAGCATATCGAGCTGGAAGACATCCACATGCAGGTCGAAAGCCGCCTTCGCGAGTTGATTGGCGATGCGGCAGGACGGCTGCACACGGCCCGCTCGCGCAACGACCAGGTCGCGACCGATTTCCGCCTCTGGGTGCGGGGCGCCTGCGCACAGGTGGACGCCGCGCTGGCAGGATTGCAGGCCGCACTCGTTGAGCGCGCAGGCGAGCATGCCGAAAGCATCATGCCCGGCTTCACCCATTTGCAGGTCGCCCAGCCGGTGACGCTCGGCCATCACCTGATGGCCTATTATGAAATGATGAAACGCGACCGTAGCCGCTTTGCCGACTGCGCGCGACGGATGAACCAGTCGCCCTTGGGTTCGGCCGCGCTAGCGGGCACCTCCTTCCCGATTGACCGGCACGCAACCGCGCGTGCACTTGATTTCGACGCACCGACCGCGAACAGCATGGACGGCGTTTCCGACCGTGACTTTGCCGTCGAATATCTCGGATGTGCAGCGCAAGCGGCGATCCACCTGTCGCGACTGGCGGAAGAGATGATCCTCTGGGCGTCGCAACCCTTTGGTTTCGTCAAACTGCCCGACGCCTGGTCGACGGGAAGTTCGATCATGCCACAAAAGCGCAACCCCGACGCCGCCGAATTGGTGCGCGGCCATGCGGGACGGATCATTGGCGCCTTCACCAGCCTGATGGTGACAATGAAGGGCCTACCACTGACCTATTCGAAGGACATGCAGAACGACAAAGCCCCGCTGTTCGAAGCGCATGACCTGCTCGACCTCTGTCTGGCCGCAATGACCGGCATGGTATCGAGCGTTACCTTTGACGTCGCTAGGATGCGCGCCGTCGCTGCGACGGGATTTTCCACCGCAACCGATCTGGCCGACTGGCTGGTGCGCGAACATGGAATCCCTTTCCGCGAAGCGCACCACATCACCGGCAGCGCGGTCAAGCTGTGCGAGACGCGCGGCGGCGAGCTGGAGTTGCTAACTGCCGATGATCTTGCCAGCATTGATCCAAGACTTGCCGGAACCAGCCTGCCCGATCTTTCGGTCGAGGGATCGGTGCGCAGCCGCACCAGCGCTGGCGGCGCTTCACCACTTCGGGTAAAAGAAGCGGTAGCGGCTGCCCGAAAGGAATTGGGACTATGACAGATAAGCGCAAACTGGTTTGCGGCGCGCTACTTGCGCTGATGCTCGCGGGAGGCGGCACGGCTGGCGATCTGCAGCCCAAGGCCGGTCAGGCGATGCCCGACAAGGCCTATGGCCAGAGCGAAATTCCCGGTGCTGAAGAGCTGTCGACTCCCTCGGTCCAGACCCGCCCGGGGCGTAGCGATGAACTGATGCGTCGGTCGGAGCGTCGCCGCGACGATCCTTTTGACCTTGCGCCCGGCGCAGAAGCAGATAAGGGCGACCCGCCTGCGGAATCCACCGCGGAAGATCCGAAGAAGCCCGGCTGAACCCTCTGCTATGGACCATTTCCAGATCATCGATGGCGTGATGCACGCCGAGAACGTTCCGCTGACGCGTATTGCCGATGAAGTCGGCTCTCCAGTCTATGTCTATTCGCAAGCAACATTGGTGCGCCATGCTCAGGTATTTCGTGAAGCCCTGACCAAGGCGGGAATCGAGAATCCGCATATTGCCTTTGCCATCAAGGCCAACCCCAATCTGGCCGTGCTGAAAGTATTGGCGGGCGAAGGCTATGGTGCGGATGTACCTTCGGCCAGCGAGATGAATCCCCGGCCGGGCCCCGCCGCCGACACCCCTGGCGGTGCCGAAGTGCAAGGACTGCGCCCCGCCGCTCAAGCCGACCCCCGGCCGCGGCGAACCCGTCACGCCGAAGAGGCGATTCACGGAGGCGCTATCGGTGAGGA
>NZ_CALMSV010000149.1 GCF_937872355.1 uncultured Sphingorhabdus sp.
ATCCTGCCCATCGCTCTCTCCCTCGCGAACCTCAGTAGATGGTGTAGCCCCCGTCGATGACGATGGTGTCGCCGGTGTGGTTGCGCGAACCCCGACTGGCGAGATAGACCGCGATGGCCGCGAAATCGGAGCCATCGAGCCAGTCGCCGGTCGGTACGCGGCTGATCACCGCTTCGTTGAACTTGTCCCATTCCTGCAGGCCTGCGGTCATGCCCGAGCGCGTCCAGCCCGGCAGCACGCTGTTCACGCTGATGCCATAACGGGCAAATTCGACTGCCATCGCCCGCGCCATCGCAACGACCGCGCCCTTGGTCGCGGCATAATGTTCGTTGCGCGCCGCGCCGTGGATCGCCGAGGTTGAGGAAATCGCAACCAATGAGCCACCACCGTCCCCCGCCTTGTGCCGCTCGACCATATGCCTGGCCGCTTCGCGCAGGGTGAAGAGCACGCCGTGAATGTTCACTTCCTCAATCTTGCGGAAATCCTCGACGCTGATGTCGAACAGGCTCTTGCGCGAGATCGAAATGCCGGCATTGGCAATCGCCTGATCAAGCCGCCCGAATTCGGCGATGACATCCGCCACGCCCTTGGCGACGGCGGCTTCGTCCGACACATCGATTTGTGCCGAACGAACCTCGCCGCCATGCACGCGCAGCTTTTCGGCTGCCTCTGCATTGCGTTCGCCATTGGTGCCCCAGATGACTACCGTCGCCCCATGAGCGGCAAGGCCATCGGCCATGCCAAGGCCGATGCCGTTATTGCCTCCGGTGACGAGCGCGACTTTGCCGGTCAGGTCAAAAAGCGATGCCATCAATCCCTCCTCAACGCTCGTTCATCGCAACATATTCCTTGATCTTCGCCTTGCCGAGCTGGCTCATATGAACCTCATCCGGGCCATCGGCGATGCGCACAAAGCGGTTCAGGGTGAAGAAGCGCGCTATCGGCGTATCGTCAGACACGCCCATCCCGCCATGCGCCTGGATCGCGCGATCGCAAACGGTCTGCGCCATTTGCGGAGCGACCACCTTGATCGCGGCAATAAGGTCTTTTGCCACCTTGTTGCCATAGCGGTCCATTGCATCTGCGGCCTTCAGCGTCAGCAAGCGTGACATTTCGATCTCGCAAAAGCTTTTGGCGATATCCTGCCGGATCGAAGACTGGTCGGCGAGTTTCTTGCCGAACGCAACGCGGCTGTCGACGCGGCGCGCCATGATCTCAAGCGCGCGCTGTGCCTGTCCAATCGATCGCATGCAGTGGTGGATGCGGCCGGGCCCGAGGCGGCCCTGCGCAATTTCAAATCCGCGGCCTTCGCCGAGGATCAGATTGCCCTTGGGAACACGGACATTTTCAAAACGCAGTTCGGATTCACCGCCCGGCGAGTTATGCGAACCGAACACTGTCTGGTTGCGAACGATGGTGATGCCCGGCGTACTGGGTTCAACCAGGATTTGCGAATGCTGGGCGTGGCGCGGCGCTGATGGATCGGTGCGCCCCATCACGATGGCGATCTTCGCGCGCTTGTCGGGGGCGCCGGAGGTCCACCATTTGCGGCCGTTGATCACGTAAGTGTCGCCGTCGCGGCGAATCTCCGTGCGGATGTTGGTCGCATCGGAGGAGGCGACTTGTGGCTCGGTCATCACATAGGCAGAGCGGATTTCACCGTTGAGCAGCGGCTTGAGCCATTTTCCCTGCTGTTCGGGCGAGCCATATTTGGCCAACACTTCCATATTGCCGGTGTCGGGTGCGGAGCAGTTGAACACCTGGCTCGACCAGGGAACGCGGCCGAGCAGTTCGGCAATCGGCGCATATTCCAGATTGGTCAGGCCGGGCGAGAATTCGCCATATTCATGCGGCAGGAACAGGTTCCAAAGATCCAATGCCTTCGCCTTGGCCTTCAGATCCTCCATCTTCGGCCATTCTTTCCAGATATTGGCCGGATCGGTCACGAAACGGTGATAGTCTTCCTCATTCGGATAGACATGCTCGTCCATGAAAGCTTGAATTTGGGCCAACAGCCCTTTGACCTTGTCGCTATGTTCGAAATCCATGGGAAAGTCCTTTCAGAGGGAAAGCCCGCCATCGACGATCAGCGTATGACCAGTGACATATGATGCGAGCGGGGATGCTAGGAAAATGGCTGCGCCTGCCATGTCAGCAGGCAGGCCCATGCGGCGTTGAGGGATATTGGCGAGCGCGCCGGCGAGCCTTTCGGGGCTTTGCGTGGTTATCTTGGTCAGCTTGGTATCGACAAGGCCGGGGGCGAGGCCGTTAACGCGGATGCCTTCGGGGCCCCAAGCCTGCCCCAGTGTCTTCGTGAGGCTGATCGCACCTGCCTTGGAGGCGGCATAGGCCGGGTTGCCGATATTGGCCTTCAGCCCCGAAATCGAACTGACGATGATGACGCTGCCCTTGCTGTCGAGCAGTTGCGGTTTGAATTTGCGCGAAATGTGCATCAGGCTGTCCAGATTGACTGCCATCACATGATCCCAGCCGGGCCGCTCAAATTCACCGCGTTTATAGACGACTGTTCCTTGGCACAGCACGAGCACGTCGAGGGTGCCAAAGGGGGCGGCTGCCGCTTCGATCGCGTCGGGATTGCTGACATCAACGCAGGTATAGCCCAGCCCGCTCAGGTCCGAGCCATCGGCCGGGTCATATTCGGCTGCGTTCGCGCGGGTGCCCCAGACATGCACCTTGGCCCCGCGCTCGCGAAAACCATGTGCAATGCCGTTGCCGATCCCGCTGGAGCCGCCGACGACCAGCACATGTTTGCCGGTAAAATCGGTGTCGTTGGTCATGGGTTATCCTTTCAGCTTATGCGCCGCAGCGCACGTTCAAAGAGGTGGATGGTGTGGGCATGCAACCGGTCGCCGGTTTCGCGCGGCGCTTTGCCTGCGCAAGCGCGCGCATGCGTGCCTTCGAGGATGATGCCGAGTTTGTAGCAGGCGAGGACCGCGTACCAGTCAAAGTCTGTAAGATCACGATCGGTCAGCGCCGCATAATGCGCGACCAGTTCGTCGGGGCTGGCAAAGCCCTCCCATGGCGTGATCGCCACGTCGGTCGCGTGCGGGTTGTCATTTTCGGGCCATGTTGCGACCAGCCAGCCAAGATCGAGCAACGGGTCGCCTAAAGTGCACAATTCCCAATCGACCACCGCCGCCAATTCACCGCTATCGTTGCGGAACAGCACATTGGCGAAATGGAAATCGCCATGGATAATGCCGGGCTGAAAGTTCTTTGGGCGATGTGCATCGAGCCATTCGGCGACCTTTGCGACGCCGGGTATCGCATCGGGCCCGGTCCAACCCGGCATTTCCGCATAGCTGGCTAGTTGTGAAGCCCAGCGCCCGACTTGCCGCTCGATCCAGTTGTCGAGCTTGCCGAAGCCTTCCAGCCCGACGGCGCGATAATCCACCTGGCTGAGCGCTGCGATAGCTTCCACCATCGCCAGCCCCATGCGGTGCCGGATCGCAGCGTCGCTTGCGTGAAGCGCAGGCAACCCCTGCGTTGCGTTGAAACCTTCAATCGGCTCCATCAGGTAAAAAGATGCCCCGATCACATCCTCCTCTGGGCAGGCCGCGATCAGTTCGGGGTGCGGAACGTCGCTGCCCTTGAGTGCGGCCAGCGCACGAGCCTCACGGCGCATGGTTTCGTTCGAATTGGCGCGCAAAACGGGTGGCGGGCGGCGCAAGACATAGGAGCGGCCAGACCTGCTGAACCGCAGCAAAATGTTCTGTGTGCCGCCTGCCAATGTGGTGGCCTCGACAATCGGCCCCTCTCCAAGCCTTTGCCCGTCCATCCACTTTTCAAGCGCTGCAAGATCGACTCCGTCGATCATATCCTCACGAATCCTCTCCCATTTATCCAAATGGATAATGCGGTTGACGTAATTATGAGTCAAGCCTAGCCTGAGATTATGGCAAGTACGGCTCCGAAACCACGTAGCGATGCGGCAGAACATCTGAAGGCAGTTGCCCTGCGGCTATTTGCGGAAAAGGGAATCGACGGTGTCACCGTGCGCCAGATTGCCGAGGCTGCCGGGCAGAAAAACCACGCCGTGGTTGGCTATTATTTCGGCTCGAAAGAGGCGCTGGTTCGTGAGCTGATAGTCGACGGAGCTCGCGCGATCGATGTTCGCCGTATTGCATGGCTCGACGCTTGCGAGGCGAATGGCGGACCGCATAATGTCACCGAAGTGATCGAAGGGATGATCGAAACCTCGCTCGATCCCGAAGCAAATCCCGGCGATGAAAGCTTCAGCCGCTTTTTCACGCTGCTGGGACTTTCGCATCGTGCCTTTTTCATGGAGGCGCTCGAGGGGCGTTGGAACACTGGATACCAGCGTTGTCTTGATCACCTGCGCCGACTGATGCCCGAAATGCCGGCAGCGAAAAAGAATGAGCGCTTTGTTTTTCTGGGGTCCACTTTGGGTGCCATTCTGGCATCGCGGGAAAGCGAGTTGTCAAACAAATCCCGCCCACACCGCATGTGGCAATCGGGCGCGACGCTGAAACATGCGGCAAAGGTTATCGCCGCAATGATCGAGGCCCCATTTCGCTAGGACCAAAGTCAGCGGCAGCTTTGGATGAAATGGCGGAGACGGAGGGATTCGAACCCTCGGTACCGGATTTACCAGTACGACGGTTTAGCAAACCGTTGGTTTCAGCCACTCACCCACGTCTCCTGCGCGATTGGCGTCGGGGGCCTATAGCGAGCAAGCACCCGGGCTGCAATGCCTATTACAACGTGAAATTTGACTCGCTTGGGCGCGAAAGCGACTCGACTCATCGCCGGTTCATTGTGCGCCCCTTACGCGGGTCGTTAACCTTTCACATGAATATGGAGGATTGCGACTTATGACTGGCCTGTCCCTACAAAAATTCGGGAGCCGTCTGGCGCTTGCATTTGCCGCATTGCTGCTGGCTGGATTACCCGCCAGTGCACAAATCCAGACCGTCGACCCCAATGACGCCATCGACGCCGATCTGGGAACGCCACCTAAGGTTGAAACGCCGCCGGCTACAGACATACCCACCGACCCACCGATAGAAGGTGATACAACGGTATCGCCGGGAATGGAAAGCACGGCTGTGCCTGCCACCGTTCCGCCTGCAGGCGATCCATCCACCTATCAGGAAGATGACCTTATCGGCGCGGCTGAAGGTGTCTTCGGAAAGGGCGCCGAGGGGCTCGGCAAGCTGATGGAAGATATCCTCAAAAAGCAGGGCAGGCCCAACGGCTATATTGTTGGCCGCGAGGGTGGTGGCGCACTGGTTGTGGGTCTGCGCTATGGCTCGGGTACGCTGCACCACAAGGTTGAGGGCGAGAAACCGGTTTACTGGACCGGCCCTTCGATTGGTTTCGATGCGGGTGCCAATGCGGGCAGCACCTTTGTACTGGTCTATAATCTCTACGATACCGAAGATCTGTACCGCCGCTTCCCTTCTGGCGAGGGCGTTGCCTATTTGGTGGGCGGTTTTAACGCGAGCTACCTGCGGCGCGGCGATATCGTCCTCATCCCGATCCGTGTAGGTGCCGGGCTGCGGCTCGGGGCCAATGTCGGCTATATGAAGTTTTCCAAGAAGCAGCGCTGGCTGCCATTTTAAGCCCCCCGGGGTCGCACCAAATAGGGGCTAATGGGCGTCCTTCGGGACGCCCTTTTTTTATTTAGCGCGGACTTCCTCCATGCGCTTCAGATAGCGCACTAGGACGTCGATCTCGAGATTCACGACCCGCCCGGCTGCCAGCTCTGCCAGCGTGGTCACATCCCAGGTGTGCGGGATGATGTTGAGTGTGAAATGTGCATGGCCGTCGCTCGCGTCGATCACGCTGTTGACCGTCAGCGAGACGCCGTCGACCGTGATCGAGCCTTTCTCGGCAATGTACGGCGCGAGCGCAGCTGGAGCCGCAATCGTTACCTTATGCGAATCGCCAACGGGTTCGACAGACAACACCTCACCGACGCCGTCGACATGGCCGGTGACGATATGCCCGCCCAGTTCGTCGCCCA
This sequence comes from uncultured Sphingorhabdus sp., assembly GCF_937872355.1. GTDB lineage: Bacteria > Pseudomonadota > Alphaproteobacteria > Sphingomonadales > Sphingomonadaceae > Sphingorhabdus_B. Next base: position 6,011 of record NZ_CALMSV010000149.1, read on the forward strand.
CCTTCAATGCGCGTTCAAGGTTGAGGCGTCGGCCTTGCGTCCACATTCCGCTGGCGGTCTTGCTTACGGTTTCGGCCGAGGCATCGACCGCGAACCAGTCTGCGCCTTTATCGACCACGGTCAGGCAGCAGCCCGAACAGGCAATCGACGCGCCCAGGTCGACGCCGCCCATGTCATAGCCGCAACTGATGACAAGCCGCAGGTCGCCGCGTTGCTCGGCGGTGGTGATGGTTCCGATGTCGGTGACTATGCCTGTGAACATGGGATGGCCTCGTAGACTTCAAACCGGTTGTTGCCAAGCATCCGCGTATCCGAAAGCTGCCAGCTGCCATGCGCCGCTGCAAGGTCTGCGAGTCCGATATTCCCAAGGCAGGGCTTACCATCTCCTATCAGGACAGGCGCGCGATACAGCATCAGCCGATCGACCAGCCCCGCGCGCAGGAAGGCGCTGGCGGTCATCGCGCCGCCTTCGACGATCAGGCTGTTGCAATCGAGCGAGGCGATATCTTGCGGAGTGCGGATGACTTCCCACCCCTCAGGTGCGTCGCCGCTGCCGAGCATGATGCGCCGGGGGCTGCGGCTTTCGAGCCCCGACAAACGCACATCCAACCTTGGCGCATCTGCGCGGACCGTGCCAGCGCCGACCAGTATTGCATCGCTCCGGGCGCGTTCGAGATGGGCGTGCGCGCGTGCCGCTTCACCCGTGATCCAGCGACTGCTGCCATCCGCCATCGCGATACAGCCATCGAGTGAGGTTGCCAGCTTGAGCGTGACATGCGGGCGGCCTTTGGTCATGCGGGTGACGAAACCGGCAAGGCCAGCCCGTGCTTCCGTCGCCATCGCATCGCGTTCGACCATGATGCCCACAGCTTCCAGCCGGACAAAACCCTTGCCTGCGGTGCGGGGATCGGGATCGGTCAGCGCGCCGACGACGCGGGCGGGCTTGGCGGCAATGAGGGTGTCTGTGCAAGCCGGACCTCGCGAGCTTTCATGTGCGCAGGGCTCCAGGCTGACATAGACTGTCGCGCCTACCGCTTTGCTTCCGGCTTGTTCGAGCGCAACCGCCTCGGCATGCGGGCGGCCACCGGCTTGTGTCCAGCCGCGCCCGATGACGATACCGTCCTTGACGATAATGCAGCCGACCGAGGGGTTGTTGCCCGTCCGCCCCTTGCCGCGTTCGGCAAGCGCGATTGCGGCGGAAAGCCAGCGCCGGTCTTCGCCAGAAATTTCGGCTTCGACGGCTATTTCGATGCCCCTACGCGTGCGGCGATGTCTGCCTCGGCCTTGGCGCGGCGTTCGGCTTCGTCTTTCTGCGCTTCCGCATCGAGTGTCTCTACATCCATGCCCACGGCACTGCCCAAGGCCTTATAGGCTTCGCGTTCGCGGGCACGCATCGCGTCCTTTTTCTTCTGATATTCGCGGATCGCGGCGAGGCTCTCCTCGACCGAGCGGTCGGCGGGCCAGCTTTCAAAATAGGTGACGGTCGGCGGCGGCCGGGTCGCTTTGTCCCTCGCGTCGAAATAGAACATAGCGACGATGGTCGCGGTCGGTACGCAGGCGAGCAGCAAGATCAACAGCCGTCCGCCCCGCTGCTCGCGCATATAGCCGAACAGGTCGGCCACGCCGCCCTTGAGCGATGCATCCTGAAAGAAACTCATGGCGCCTGTGTAGGGATTGCGGAGGTAGAATTCCAGTGGGGATGATTCCCCTCCCACAAGCGGGAGGGGAGTTTGCCGACATCAATCAATCGTGAAACGCCCACTCAGCGTCTGCCAATCCTCAACCGCGACATCACTGCGGGTGGCGGGCTTGAAGCGCCAAGCTTTTAGTGCCTGCTTCACCGTTGCCTTGCCAAAGTCGGGATGGGTCGCACGCACCACCTGCGCCTCGCGCACCCGCCCGTCAGTGCCAATTAGCACGCGGACCGTGGCGGTTCCTTCAATCTCGCGCTGCAGCAGGTTTGCCGGATAATCCGGCTGGAAATCGCGGGCAAAGCGTGGATCGCGGGTTGCTGCCTTGAAAATCGCTGGCGGATCTGCGGGCGGATCGTTGATCAGGGTTTCGCCTGTGCCATTACCTTCAGCGACGACACTGCCTTTCGTCTCCTCGTACCCCGTGCGAATGGCAACGGGATCTTTGGGTATCTCTTTGATAATCGGGTCCGGAGCATAAACCGGATCAAGCGGCTTGGTGTCGGTGTCCGGCTTCTTCTCGTCCACTTCTGGACGAAGCGGTTCGACAGGGATGCTCCGCCCTTCAAACGGATCGCGTTTGAACTCTTCAACAATCACCGGCGACAGCGCGACCGCCAAGATGATGCTGCCATTCACCCCGATGGCAAGCGCCATGCTCATGGGGTTGGGGCGTTTGTTTTCGGTTGCGTAACTCATTGCAGCTCCTCTCCTGCAGCTTTGCGGCTACCGGCCCGGAGCAAGTGCGAATCAGCCAATCCGGGCCGATAGTCGCGAGTTAATGATACAACATAACATGACAATGTCAATTGCAGGTGTAGAGAATTTACAACGCAGTGGATTTCGGAAAAACCGGGATAGGCTTCACGCAGAGGCGCAGAGATCGCAGAGTTTCGAACGGCGCGCGAGCGCCTATTTTCGTTTCACGCAAAGACGCAAAGACGCGAAGCGGTTAGATTGGCACATCGCCATCTTTGCGTCTTCGCGTCTTTGCGTGATGAAATGAGTGGCGCTGCGCGCCGCAGTCAGAGTTCTTTGCGAACTCTGCGCCTCTGCGTGAAATAAAAGTTCTAAGCCTTGATCGCGCAGATAACGCCAGATGAACTCACCACGCCCAATATCTCTGGATCCTGCAGCGCCTTGGTGCGCTTGACGAATTCCTCGATGGTGATCTGGCTGGCCTTCTTGCCTTGCAGCTTTTTGAGGCCATTCAACTTGTTGAGCTGAAACAGCGACAGCCGGTCCACCATACGGTCAGCCATGCAGCCTGCTATGGGTTTGGATAGTCCGGCATCGGTCAACGCCGTGCGGATGCGCGTTTCCGGCGTGGCGCAACCTGCAAGGGTCAAAGCAACGACGGGAACGAGCAATGCGGCCTTCATACGCCATGTTCCTTCGCGCGCTCGACGCATTCGATGATGATGCGCTTGGCATCATCGACATCGCCCCAGCCATTGAGCTTGGCCCATTTGCCGGGTTCCAGATCCTTATAGTGCGTGAAGAAATGCTCGATCTGCTGCAGCACGATCGGCGGCATGTCCTTATAGGTCACGACGTCGGCATAATAAGGGAAGGTGGTGTTCACAGGCACGCACAGCAGCTTTTCATCGCCGCCCTTGTCGTCTTCCATCAACAGCACGCCTACCGGTCTGCATTTCACTACGGCACCCGCAACAATCGGTGAACGCGCCACGACGAGCGCATCGAGCGGATCGCCATCCTCACCCAGCGTGTGCGGTACGAAGCCATAATTGGCGGGATAGCGCATCGGGGTGTGCAGGAACCGGTCGACGAACAGCGCGCCCGATGCCTTGTCGAATTCATATTTCACCGGTTCGCCGCCGATAGGAACTTCGATGAGGACGTTGAGGCTTTCGGGCGGGTTGTCGCCAGCGGGGATGAGGTCGATACGCATGGGAGTAGGCCTTTATGGTTGTTTGGCGCGGCCCCTAGTCGAATATTGCGGCTTACGGAAGGCTGAATAGCGGCCTATTCCCCCATATCACAAAACCCGCTAGGGACGCGCGCGATATGGCAAAGATTCAGACCCCCCAGCCCGTGCGCGGCACACAGGATATGTATGGCGAAACCGAAGAGCGGTTCGCGCATGTCGTCTCCACCTTTGAACGCGTGCGGCGGCTTTATGGGTTCAAGGGGCTGCAACTGCCGGTGATCGAGCCGACCGCGGTCTTTGCGCGCAGTCTGGGTGAGGCGACCGATGTCGTGTCGAAGGAAATGTACACGTTCGAGGATCGCGGTGGGGATTCGATCACGCTGCGCCCCGAATTTACTGCCGGGATTGCGCGTGCCTACCTCACCAATGGCTGGCAGCAGCATGCACCGATGAAGGTAACCGCGCACGGGCCCCTGTTCCGCTATGAACGCCCGCAAAAGGGCCGCTATCGCCAGTTCCATCAGATCGACGCTGAAATCATCGGCGCGGCCGAACCGGCGGCGGATGTTGAACTGCTGGTGATGGCCGACCAGTTGCTGCACGAACTGGGCATCAAGGAAGGTGTGACGCTGGAATTGAATACGCTGGGGGATGCAGCCAGCCGCGATGCCTGGCGCGCGGCGCTGATCACCTATTTCAACGATCATAAGGATGTCCTCTCGGAAGACAGCCTGTCGCGACTGGAAAAGAACCCGCTGCGCATCCTCGATAGCAAAGACCCCGATGATCGCGGCGTCGCCCATGCCGCGCCCAAGATCGATGAATTTTTGAGCGGCGAGGCGCAGGACTTTTTTGGAGCTGTGACTGCCGGGCTGGATGCGGCCGGCGTGGCCTGGACGCGCAATGCAAAGCTGGTGCGCGGCCTCGATTATTATCGCCACACGGCCTTTGAATTCACCACTGACAGGTTGGGCGCACAAGGCACCGTGTTGGGTGGTGGGCGCTATGACGGGCTGATCGAAAATCTGGGTGGGCCTGCAACGCCTGCAGTAGGTTGGGCTGCGGGGATCGAGCGGTTAGCAATGTTGATTGATTCGCCCCAGGCCCTCCCTCTTTCAGTGATCATCGCGGTTGAGGATGACGTTGCTATTCCTGCGGCGATCAAGTTGCTTGCGGCGTTGAGGCGACGTCAATTGTCCGCCGAAATGATCGCTTCCGGCTCTCCTCGCAAACGTTACGATAAAGCGACGAAGGTTTGGGCGAAGGTACTCGTAGCCTTAAACGCTTCGGACGGGGTGATTTCATTTCGATCGCAATCAGCTAATATTTGTGAAGAGCTGTTGGCAGTGAATGAAATTGCCGAAACGTTTGCCAGCCAAAAATGACCGCCATCTCCCCCCAACGCATCGCGCAGATCGAGGCGCGCTTTGCCGAGCTTGAGGCGCGGATGGCCTCTGGTACGCTGGAGGGCGATGCCTTTGTGCAGGCGTCGAAAGAATATTCGGAGCTCGAGCCGGTCGCCAAAGCCGCCGCTGCACTGCGTGGGCTTCGTGACGAACTGGCGGGGCTAGAGGAAATGCTGTCGGGCGACGATGCTGACCTCAAAGCCATGGCCGCCGAGGAAATCGATGGCGTATGCGAACGGATCGAGGCGGGGGAGCATGACCTTGCCATCCTCCTCCTCCCCCGCGATGTTGCCGACCAGCGTTCGGCGATGCTCGAAATCCGCGCAGGCACTGGCGGGGATGAGGCGGCGTTGTTCGCGGGCGATCTTTACCGCATGTATGAACGCTATGCGCAGGCGCAGGGCTGGAAGGTCGAGCCGATCTCGATGAGCGCATCTGACGTGGGCGGGTTCAAGGAAATCGTCGCCGCGGTTTCGGGTGCGGGCGTTTTTGCCAAGCTGAAATTCGAAAGCGGCGTGCACCGGGTACAGCGTGTGCCGGTGACCGAAAGCGGCGGCCGCATCCATACCAGCGCGGCGACCGTTGCGGTGCTACCTGAACCGACCGAGGTCGATGTCCATATCGAGGACAGGGACCTGAAGATCGACGTCTATCGCGCGTCGGGTGCGGGCGGGCAGCATGTGAACACCACCGATAGCGCGGTGCGCATCACCCACGCGCCGACCGGCATCGTCGTCACCTGCCAGGACGGGCGCAGCCAGCACAAGAATAAGGAAAAGGCGATGCAGGTGCTGCGCGCCCGCATCTATGAAAAGGAACGCGAAGAGGCGCAGGGGGCCGAGGCCGAGGCGCGCAAGGCAATGGTTGGGTCAGGCGACCGCAGCGAGCGCATCCGCACCTATAATTTCCCGCAAGGCCGCGTCACCGACCATCGCATCAACCTGACGCTGCACAAGCTGCCCGAAATATTGGAAGGCGCAGGGCTCGCCGAAATGGTTGACGCGTTGATAGCCGAGGACCAGTCTGCGCGACTGGCGGGGATGGATGCCGGTTAAATCATGATGGCATCACGTTTAAACATCACCATAGCCCTGAGCCTGTCGAAGGGCGCTTGTCTGCTGGGCGTGGTTGGTGCTTTGCACCGCCTGCGGCACCGACAGGCTCAGCACTACGGCTTGGTGTAGGACCATCATGAAGTAGATTTTAGTTCGCTGGAGGAGAGTAGAACAATGAAATTATACCAGTCAGTTGGCCCCAACCCCCGTGTTGTCCTCTTCTACCTTGCCGAAAAAGGTCTCAAGATTGACCGTGCGTTTGTCGATATTCGTGCAGGTGAAAACCGGCAGGGTGAATGGCTGAAAAAACATCCACGTGGTGGCATTCCCGTCCTCGAACTCGATGATGGCAGCCTGATTTCCGAAGCGACGGTGATTTGCGACTATCTCGACGAGCGTTTTCCCGAAAATCCGTTGGTGGGGGCGACTCCGGAAGCGCGCGCTGCCGTTCGCGCCGCTATCCGCCATATCGATTACAGCATCGGCAGCCCGATGATGAACGGCTTCCGAAGCGCCGAGGGCCTTCCGATGTTCGAGAACCGCATGCTGTGCGTTCCCGAGGCTGCGCCGGGCAACAAGGCCTATGCGCAGGATGGTATGCGGCAGGCCGACGAACTTTTGAGCCGGCAGGCTTTTGTCGCAGGGGACAGTTTCACGCTCGCCGATATATCACTCTTCTGCTGGGTCGAATTTGGCGCAATGGTGGGGCAGCCAATCCCTGACGATGCTGCGCACCTAAAGGCGTGGCGCGACAAGGTTGCCGCCATGCCGTCAGCAATTGCCAGCGCTGATCCTAAGCACGGGTTGGCCGACTAAGCTCAAATTGCAATTTCAGGAAGTGCCGGGACGGGTTGGTGCGAGACCAGATAAGCAACCAACCCGTCCATGGCGTGTGGGTGTTGAACATATATCTATATGCAGTGCCCGTGCCAGTTTTACATCATGCCAGTAAAACAATTACTTAGTTGGTTTCAGCGAAATTAACTTTCTTCGCGCTGTAAAAATCGCCGACAATTTGACGCTTTTCCCCAGCCATTTGTCCGTTCGCCGATGTCGTTCGTCGAAGCGGTGGTTTACATCCGTAATCGATATGACTACGCCTGTAGTCGAATATGAGGCAACATAGGTAAGGTGATTCTGGATGTCCGAACGTATCAGTGAAGCAGAGTTGGCAGTGATGGAAGTGCTTTGGGAGGAAGCGCCCCTGACCGCCACCGATGTTGCCGGCAGGGTGGCCCGCCAGCGCGACTGGTCTTTGGCGACAGTGAAGACCTTGCTGTCGCGCCTCGTCGCGAAGGAAGCGGTCGGCCATCATCTCGACGGCCGCCGCTTTCTCTATTCGCCGCTGGTGCAGCGCGAAGCCTATGTCACGCGCGAATCGCGCCGCCTCGTCGACCGCTTTTTCGGCGGCAAGCTGATGCCGCTGGTCGCGCACCTTGCCGAACAGCAGAGCCTGAGCGACGATGAAATTGCCCAAATCGAAAAGCTGCTGAGGGAGATGAAATCATGACGGAGTGGCTGAGCGATACATTGCTTGCGACCAGCGCGTTGCTGCTGCTGGTGCTTTTGATCCGAGCTCCTGTGGCACGCCATTTCGGCGCGGGCACGGCCTATTTCCTGTGGGCTTTGCCTGCGGCGAGACTGTTCATGCCGACGCTGACGCAGGAAGTCTCCGCTCCTGCGGTACCGGTCGACGCAGCGATTGTTGAAACCGTGCGCGAAGCCGCACTCACGACGGTGACGGCAAATGCACCGGTGTCTCCGGTAACCGGTATGACGATCGATTGGTCGGTCGTCGGACTGTCGCTCTGGCTGGGCGGGGCGGCGTTGCTCTTCATAATCCAGATGTTCCGCTACACAGCGATGCGCGAAGAATTGCTGAGCGATGCGGTCGAAATCGATCAGCTCGATGGAATCCGTGTCATCCAGACCGACCGCATACCCGGCCCGCTCGCATTCGGTCTTTTCAAACGCTACGTCGCTGTTCCGCGCGAATTCACGCGCACCTTTTCGCCCCGCGAGCGCGAACTGGCTCTGGCGCATGAACTGGCGCACCATCGTGGCGGAGACCTATTCGCCAACATGGCGGCCTTCATCTTCCTGTGCCTGATGTGGTTCAACCCACTCGCCTGGATGGCCTGGAGCGCGTTCCGTTTCGATCAGGAGGCAGCATGTGATGCCCGCGTTGTCGCTGGTGCCGATGCCTCCACGCGCCAAAGCTATGGCCGCGCCCTCGCGCGCACTGCCACCGAAGGGCTGCCGGCTTTTGCAATGGCGCTTAACAACCCCAAAACAATAATTCAGAGATTGAGGAGACTGATGATGAATGAGACCAGCAAAGGTCGTCGATTGACCGGCAAGCTGGCGATCCTGGCAGCGGCCATCGTTGCCCTGCCATTGACCGCAACTGTTGTGCCCGTGTTTGCCGAAGACCAACCGGCGCCCGCAGGTTCCGAAGGAGAAAAGACGGTTGAAGTCCGCAAACACAAGGTGATCGTCGTAAAGAATGTCGACGGAAAGGATGTAACTGTCGATGTTTCGGGCGACACCGAAACGCCTTTTGTCAAAAAGATCGAGAAAGACGGAAAAACGATCATTTTGCGTTCGAACAAAGAATTAAGTGAAACCGATGTCGCCAAGATGGTCGCAGAAGCAGAAGCTTCCCGCGCCAAGGCCGAATGGCAGCATGCTGATGGTGAGAAGAAGACCGCTATGGTCGTTCGCGTCGACAAGGACGGCAAGCTGGCCGACCCCTCTGGTGCAGATTACATGCATTTCGTTGTTGATGAAGTGGTGATGCCTCCAATGCCTCCAGCACCCCCTGGCGCACCCACCGTCGAAATGCGCAAGGTGCAGTTCAAATGCAATGACGGCGAGTTAGTGACAACCAATATCGAGGGTATGGACGGTGATAAAAAGGCGCATGTCAAAATCGCCATTTGCGCCGAGGCTCATGCGAAGATGGCCCGCACCCATGCTATTCAAGGCCTCAAAGAAGCCCGCGAGAGCATCAAGCGTGACGCAGATATGCCCGAATCGGTACGCAAGGATGTCCTGAAAAGCCTTCAGGAAAATATCGAGCAGCTGGAGCGTGAACTGAAAAACGCGCCCGAGGCCAGCGGCGACGCCTGATCAGATTTGCATTAGCTACATGAAAACATCTGAGGGGTGGGTCGTATGATCCACCCCTTTTCCATTGCCCCCTTGCCTGTCCGTCACCATATAGGCGGGTATGAGCGACTGGCCCGACAGTATTTACGCAGGCGAAACCGAACAGCATGAGTCGTTGGTTCGGCGCGTGTTGGCGCCCAATCCTTCGCCTTACACCTTCACGGGCACCCAAACCTGGCTTGTCGGCGCGGGAAATGAAATTGCCGTTATCGATCCGGGCCCTGCGGGGAGCGGGCTCAGCATCGGCGATCCCAAGGACATGAATGGTGAAGGCCATGTCGAGGCGATCCTGCGTGCCGTGGGCGACGCGAAGATCACCGCCATCCTCTGCACCCACACGCATCGCGACCACTCGCCCGCTGCGGCGCCCCTCAAGGCGCTGACGGGGGCTCCAATCATTGGCTGCGCACCGCTTTCGATTGCGGACGATGGCCCGCGCGCCGATAGCGCTTTTGACCCTGATTATGCCCCCGATCGGATACTCGCCGATGGTGAGCGGATCTCCGGTGAGGGCTGGACAGTCGAGGCGGTTGCGACCCCCGGGCCCACCCCCAACCATCTTTGCTACGCATTGCTCGAAAGCGGGGCGTTGTTCACCGGCGACCATGTGATGAAATGGTCGACCAGCGTTGTCTCCCCGCCCGATGGCGACATGTCTGCCTATATGGCTTCGCTGCAAAAGCTCTATGACCGCGAAGATCGCGTCTATTATCCTGCGCATGGGCCGGCGGTCGACAATCCCCGGCAGTTGGTGCGCGGCATGATCGGCCACCGGCGCATGCGCGAGCGGTAGATCTTGGGCCTGCGCGAGCAGGGGGCTCGGATCATTCCCGATATGGTCACCGAAATGTACAAAGGCCTCGACGAGCGTCTTAAGGGCGCGGCTGGCCGCTCGGTGCTCGCGCATCTGGTCGATCTTGAAAAGCAGGGCCGTGTGGTGCTGGATGGTGAGGCATGGCAGTTGGCAGCCTGAGCCAGAACGAGCTGCGCAGTTGGGCGATGCGCGGCGCCGCGCTCGCCACCCCGATCCTGTTCATCCTTGCCATCTGGTGGGCGATAGACGGGTTCCGCAGTTTGCGTGATGGCCCGGCGCCGGAAACGGTGGCCAGTGTCAGCCTGCAGGGATTGCGCGAACAGAACCGCCTTTCCGCTTTTGCCGCCAACTATGCTGCGGTAGTCACCAGCGAACAGCGCCGCTTTGGCCTTTCGGCGAAAAAGACGCTGATCATGCAAGGTTTGGTGCGTTACGAGGTGGATCTCGCGAAGTTGAGAGAGAAGGACGTCCGTTGGGATGCCGACACCGGCACGTTGCGCGTTAAAATCCCGCCGATAGAAACCGCGCCGCCGCAGATCGACCTCAAAACCGTTCAAGAATATGGCGAGAACGGCATATTGCGGGCGTTCACTGATGTGGACGACGTACTTGATGATGCCAATCGCGACAAAGGACTTGCCGAATTAACAAGGCAGGCCAACGGTCCGGTGCCGATGAAGCTGGCACGCGAGGCGTTCAAGCGCGCAATCAAGCAGAATTTCGATGCGCCCTTGCGAGCGGCAGGGCTGAACGCCAAGGTTGAAGCTTATTTCGCCGATGAACTTGGCGGTGATGTGACCACCCGCTGGGATGAATCGACACCGCTAGAAGAGATTGTCAAATAATTCCCCTGCTGCTTGCGGGCGCGGTCCTAGGTGGGCATATGCAAAAGCGAAACAGCCCGACCTCAACCTTCCTTAATCGGGAGTGGAGAATGGAGTTAGAAAATGAACGCGCCCGTCCGTGAAAACCTATCCGGCCTAGACTTGCTCGCCGAAATCAACCGGCTGAAGAAGGATCGCAACGCCGTCATCCTCGCGCACTATTATCAGAAGCCCGAGATACAGGACTTGGCCGATTTTGTGGGTGATAGTTTGGAGCTTTCGCGTCGCGCGGCGGAAACCGATGCCGATGTCATCGCCTTTTGCGGGGTCAAGTTCATGGCTGAAACCGCGAAGATACTTTCGCCCCAAAAGACAGTGATACTTCCCGATATGGCGGCCGGGTGCAGCCTCGAAGATGCCTGTCCGCCGGGCCGGTTCAAGGCCTTCCGCGACGCGCATCCGGACCATATCGCGCTCACCTATATAAACTGCTCGGCCGAAGTGAAGGCGCTCTCAGACATAATTGTCACCAGCAGCAGCGCTGAAACCATTCTGGCGCAGATACCCAAGGAACAGAAAATCATCTTCGGCCCCGACCGGCATCTGGGTGGCTATCTGAGCCGCAAATTCGGCCGCGAAATGCTGCTCTGGCCTGGCGTCTGCATCGTGCATGAGGCGTTTAGCGAAACTGAACTCTTGAAGCTCAAGGCGCAATATCCCGGCGCGCCCGTCGCGGCGCACCCCGAATGTCCGCCGCATATCATCGACCATGCCGATTATGTTGGTTCGACTAGCGGTATATTGAAATATGCCAAGGAAGTGCCCGGTGACACGGTAATTATCGCAACCGAGCCGCACATCATCCACCAGATGCAAAAGGCGCTGCCGGAGAAGAACTTCATCGGCGCACCGGGTGCGGATGGAAACTGCGCGTGCAATATCTGCCCCTATATGGCGCTCAACACGCTGGAAAAGCTCTACCTCGCCTTGCGCGACTTGAAGCCGCAGATTGAGCTGGACGAAGGCGTCCGGCTGGCGGCCAAGAAGAGTCTCGACCGCATGCTGGAAATGGCCTCGAAGACTGTTGGGCAGGGCGATTTGGGCCGTAAGGATCTGGCTTTTCCCAAGGCCTGAACTTGCGCGACGCCCGGCTAGGCCGCCGCTCAGGGTCTTCAGCATGCCCTCACTAGGGGCACAAACTCGATTCGCTTTCACCCGAAAATCATTGTATAAATTTGCAAAATTGGAGTCGCGCGGTTGGTCGCCGCTTGCGTTTGGGCTCTGGCCAAATAGGCTTCGTGCTTTTCTCGAACCTGAGGTGTGGCATTTTGCCATGCAGGTCTAAATCGTGCCGCAGGCAAGTGGCACAAGGCATGGAAGGAAGCGTTTATGGCAGAAGACTGGTTGGCAGATGTCCGCAAATATGTCGCGGATGCAGACGAGACCGTAGTGAAGGCGATTGTGCGATATTGCGGCATTGCCTTACAGAATCGCGACAGTTCGCTGGTGGCATTTTCGGACACCAAAGAAACCGGCCGAGTTCGTGAAAACTTTCTGAAGAAAAAGCTTGGCCTCACCAATAGCGATGCCGAGCTCGACAGTGCAATCGCTGCAGTTGGTGACCGGATGAAGGAAGACCGGACGAAAAACCGCGTCACGGTTTACTATCTGCTTGCTGAACATTTCGGTCTGCTTAGCGTCTTTGGCGGGTCAAGTGCATCTGCCGCACCGCTTGCTGCCGTAGCCGGATTGGGCGCAGCTGGTGTGGCGGGAACAGCGGCGACAGCTGCTGCAGCGGAACTGGAACCGGTTGTTGCGACCCCGCCTCCTGCCCCTGAACTAGCGCCTGCTGCGGCCGCTCCTGCCTATGCGGCATCGACTTATGAGGATGAAGACACTGGCGGCGGTGGCCTCGGCTGGCTCAAATGGCTTTTGCTCGCGGCTTTGCTCGCCCTGCTGCTCTTCTTCCTGATGCGCAGTTGCTCGCCGGAGGCAACCGCTCCGGTGGATGACAGGATGACGACCGAAGCAACTGGTGGCGAAGATGCCGATGCCTCAGCAGGCGACGCAGCGGCAACAGCTGCCATTCCGGAAGGTGCGGGTGTGGTTGCTGCGGATGTTGCTGGCAGACCCAAGCTGACGGTCTATTTCGACAGCGGCAAATCGGATGTTACCAATGACCTCGCGGCGGCAGCCACAAAGGTGAAGGCCTATCTCGATGCAAATCCGACGGCGAAGCTGGCGGTTTCGGGCTATAACGACCCGACCGGCAATGCAACCGTCAACGCGGAAATCTCGAAAAAGAGGGCACAGGGCGTTGGCAAGGCGCTGGAAGCTGTTGGCATTCCGGCGACAGCCATCGATCTGGTCAAACCGAGTGATACAACCGACATGTCGGGCGACAACACCGCCGCGCGCCGGGTCGAGGTGACTGTCCAGTAAGGCAATCACGATAATGACAATGAGGGGCGGCTACAGAGGTGGCCGCCCCTTTTCTTTGCACAAATCGGGACTATGGTCAGCGCATGACTTTGATTGTTCCTGTCCTGCTTCTGGTCGCAGCCTTTGTCGGCTTTGGCGTCTGGCGCGGTCGACAATTTGGTGAGCTGGCACGGCGTGGAATACCGGTCACGGGACGCATTGTGCGTAAATTCCGCGCCGGAAATGCAGATATCTCGGGAAGCAGGAGTCGTCGGCTTTCCTTTACCTACACCGGCCCCGATGGCCGGGAATATCGCCGTGCCGCTTCGGTGAGTATCGGGAAATGGGCCGAGTATGAGGAAGGGAGCGAAATTGCTCTCATCTGTCTGCCCGACAATCCGGGCGTCAGTGCGCCAGCCTGGCTGGTCGATCTGGCGCGTGAGGCGCTGGCGAAACGCAAATAGAGGAAATAGCGAAAACCATGCACATAGCTTTCAACCTGCCCGGCTTTGATCTGGCTGCCTTCGTTGGCGCGACGCTCGCTGAAGATCTGGGGCCCACCGGTCGCGATGTGACTTCTGAAAGCGTAATTCCAGCGGACATGCGCTTCGCTGGGGTTATGGACAGCCGCGATGCTATCGTTGTCGCTGGGCTTCCCATTGCCGCTGCCTTTTTCAAACATCTCGACCCCGATATCGAAATCGAAATGCTGGCGCATGAGGGCCATGGTTTGGAGGCAGGTGCGGACCTGATGCGGATTCGCGGCAAGGCCCGCGCGATGCTGACTGCGGAACGCTCGGCGCTCAACACGGTGCAACATCTCTCAGGTATCGCAACGATGACACGGCGCTATGTGATGGCAATTCGCGGGACTGGCTGCACATTACTTGATACGCGCAAGACGATACCCGGCCTGCGTGTGCTCGAAAAATACGCGACACGGATGGGCGGGGCGACCAATCACCGCATGGGGCTTTGGGATGCCGCGATGATCAAGGATAATCATGTCGCGGTGGCAGGCGGTGTTGCGGAGGCTGTACGCCGTGCCAAAGATGCGGGTGTCGAACGCATCATCCTGGAGGTTGACCGGATTGAACAGATTGAGCCGGGGTTGGCAGCCGGGGCGACGCATTTGTTGCTCGACAATATGGATGTTGAGGAATTGAAAGCGGCGGTAAAATTGGTCGATGGTCGCGTACCGACCGAAGCGAGCGGGGGTGTGACGCTCGAAACCATTCGCGCCAAAGCCGAGACTGGCGTGACCTTCATTTCGGTTGGCCGCCTAACCCAGAGTGCACCGGCTGCTGATATCGGGCTGGATTTCGATGTGGTCTAGGTTCGTGCTGGCGCTGCCGGCGCTCGCATTGCTTGCCACGTCTACGCCGCATGAACCGGCGCTCGCACAGGCTTGGCAGTGTCGCCCACCTGCCAGCCTTCCGCGTCCGGTGCCGGAATTTGCCAAGCCGGGAGAGATACGGCGCACAGCTGTCGACGGCTATATCCTTGCGCTCAGTTGGAGCCGTGAACATTGCCGTGGGCGGGAGGATAATCCCGCTGATGCGCTGCAATGTGACAAGTCGATGGGAGAATTTGGCTTTGTCCTGCACGGGCTATGGCCTGAAGCCAAGGGCCCAAACTATCCGCAGTGGTGCCGTAAGGCGGAACCGCTGTCTCGGGCAGTCGTGCAGCAAAACATCTGCATGACGCCCTCGGTCCAGTTGCTCCAGCACGAATGGGCCAAACATGGTACCTGCATGGCGCGCAAGCCCGAAACCTATTTTGGCGCCGCGCGGTTGTTGTTCGATGCGATGGAGTTTCCCGACATGGATCGTATGTCCCGTCAGAGTGAAAAGGAGGGTACATTGACGGTTGCCCGCCTGGCCGAGGAATTTGCGCTCAACAATGACGGGCTTTCGGAGACGGCAATCAAAGTCAAGACCAACCGGAGAGGCTGGCTCGAAGAGGTGCACATCTGCCTCAATAAAAAATTCAAGCCACGCGTCTGCCCAGCCTTTGTGAGAGGGGCACCGAGCAATGCACAGATCAAAATCTGGCGCGGCAGTTAACCCTCTATGATCCGCGTGCCTGGATGATGTTTGTCAAGATGTTTGCGGATGATGCGCAGATTCTTGCTGTTCGATCGCCAGATGAAATCAAATGCGTCGCCCACAAGCGGAATGGCACCCAGCGCAGTATCGATTCCGACATTGGCGGTCATGCGCACCAGTTGCCATTTTGACATGCCCAGATTGCGCGCTTCCCAGACCATATAGGCCCCCATGGCAGCAGTAATCAGGTCGCCAATGACCGGGACCAGTCCTACGACAGAATCCAGGCCGAAGGGGATTTTGGTGCCCGGTATGACAAAACCGCGTTCGAGCAGTTTTTCCAGCGCTTCCACGCGCTGACGCACCGAATGTGGGTCGGTTCCCATACCGGGCAAGGTCTTGGCAAGCTCTTCAAACTGGTTTTGCGAAATGGGCATAGCGCCTCCTTATCTCGCTTATGTCGGGTCGCGCCCCAGATATTGCAAGGGATGCCATCCGCGCGGGTTCTGTGCGAAGCCCAACAGTCCGTCACGAACCAGCGACCAGCGCACCGGATTGGCAATGGGAATGTAGTTGCGGGTAGCGATCAGTTCGCGCTCAGCCTCCCCCCACAAGCGAATACGTTCTTCGCGCGTTGAAGCAGTGCGGGCTTCATCGAGTAGCCGGTCGGCCTGTTCGCTGCAAATCGGCGTTGCCCGACACGACATCTGGTCCAAATACCATCCCGGACTTGATATGTCAGCGACCCGATCAATTAGGACCAGATCGGCGGGCTGGGCATTGGTTACCCGTTCCACTTCAAGTCCGATGGCGGCCAGATCACTGCGCATGCGTGCAAAGAGAATTCGGCTGCCCGTACCGCGCGGCATGGCGATTCGCAGGGTGCGAACGGGACCATTGGACCCCTCCCATGCGGCGATGGTCGAGCGTGCGCTCGCTTTGCGTTCCTGAACATTTTGGCTTGCCCATTCGGGGCGTGGCAATTGTTCGCGATTGGTCAGGGCTTCCGGGGATAACGCAATCGTCCCCCGCCAATCGGTAATGCCAAATGAGGTCAAAAGGCGGGGCCGGTCGATCGCCATGGCGATCGCCTCGCGATTGGCAACGTTGGAGAGGAACGGCCCGTCACCCGTTACCAAAAGGCCAAACAGTCCGGGAACGGCATCGAACCGCGTGCCAGCCTCATTGCCCTCTGTCGCTGTCAGCAAAGGAAGATGTTCGAAACGACCGTTCAATACAAGGTCACTCTGCCCGACTGCAAAGCGGGCCAATGCCCGCGAAGGCGAATGCGCCGCGAGGATGACCCGCTTTTCATCCAGAGCGATAGTGCCGTCTAGCTCATCGGTTCTGTTGCGCAATTGTAGGTTACCCGCAATCCGCTCGGCGATCATCGGGCCAGAGCCGTTAGCCCTGTGGATCATCCCGAATTCCGGCTGTGCCAGCAGTTCGAGCAGGTTTGGAACAGGTGCATTCAACCGGATCTCGACGACCTTGCCTGTCATCGGCAATATCCTGTCGATCTTTGCCAGTTCATCGCTAAAGCGTGACCGACTCAGTTCGGCGACTCTGACCTTCAACGCGGCGGCAACTTCGTCGGAACGCACCTCGCGCCCATTGTTCCACCGGGTTTTTTGCAGTCGGAAAATATAGCCCTTATCGTCGTCAGTAACAATCCAACGCGACGCCAGCGCCGGAACGACGCGACCTTCGGCATCGAAGGCGACAAGTCCCTGCGCGGTCGCGTTGCGCAAATAGGCAGACGCTGGTGACAGCGGCATGCGTCCAACCGTGATTTCCCGTGGACTGTCTTCGATAACATCCACCCGGAGACGGTTGTTGTCGATACCGTCCGAACAGGCGGACAACGCCAGGAGCGCGCCCAAAATGGCAAAGGCGCGCGTCATAGCACTTTCCACAGAGTTCGGCTGGGGTGGATATTGCCGGGATTATCCTGCCAACCGCGGACTTTCGGGCTTACCAGCGAACGTGATGCGTAGAAGTATAGTGGCAGGATTGGCATATCGGCTATCAATATCCTTTCCGCCTCGCGCATCAACCCTGCACGGCGCTTTGGATCAGGTTCGGCCATGGCCAGATCGACGGCGCGATCATAGTCTGGATTGGCATAGCCCGAATAATTTTGCGGGCCGCTATCGCTCAAATGGACCGCGAGGAAGTTTTCGGGTGCAGGCAAGTCGGCAATCCAGCCTGAACGCGCCAATTCGAAATCGGCGCGCTTCAGGCTGTCGAAATGCAGGCTCGCTTCGCTGTTGAGCAACTTGGCCTCTACCCCAAGTTCGCGCCACATCGTTGCCATCGCTACGGCCGCGCGCCGATGCTCGGTCGAGCTGTTGAAGCGGATTTCAAACCGAAGCGGATGACCACGGCCATAACCAGCCTGTCCCAACAATTTCCGAGCGCGCTCGATGCGAGCTTTTTGCGATAGTGTTGCCCATTCCGGTTTGAAGCTTTGTCCCCCGTCAAGCCCCGGCGGCAGCAGGCCCCAGGCGGGCAGGTTGCCGGCGTCGACCATCTTCGAGGCGATCCATTCGCGGTCAATCGCCATCGAAAGCGCCCGTCGCACCCTGACATCATCGAATGGCGGCTTTCTCGTGTTGAAGGCGAAATAATAGGTGCCAAGGAAAGGCGCATTTCTGGCGATATCCCGATGATGCTCGCGTAACCAGTGATGTCTGCCCGGGGTATATTCGCTGCCGATATCTGCACCACCGGCAAGCACCAATCGCATGGCGGAGTTCAGATTTTCCATCGGTTTCCAGATTACGCGCTGCGTCCTGGGCGTTCCGCCGTGCCATTCAGGATTGGCTTCAATGGTCAGCTGCTGGCTCAAGCGCCATTCGGTCAAGCGATACGCCCCGCTCGTTACCAGAGGTCGTTCGGCCGCCCATTTCTCTCCCGCCGCCTCTATCCGGTGAAAGGGTAGTGCCGCCATCGCTGGATGGGCCAGTAGTGCGGGCAGTTGCGGGAATGGGGTGTGGAGTCGAACGACGACCGTTCGCGCATCAGAGGTATTGATTGTTTCGATCACGCCGAACAGGGGCCCATGGGGCGATCCGCTGCGTTTGTCCTGAATACGGCGGAATGCCTGCTCGAACACTTTTGCCGTTAGCGGTTGGCCGTCGGAAAAACGAAGGCCGGGATGCAGGCGAAACGTCCAGAGGCGGCCATCTATGCTGGTTTGCCAACTTTGCGCTAAACCGGCTTCGGCCTGTCCCTTTGCGTCGAAGCGCGTAAGCCCCTCGAACAGGTCGGCAGCGATGCGGGTAGAGGCCAGATCGGAAACCAATTGCGGATCAAGTCCACGGGAATCAGCCTCCATCAGCCGGACAATGGCATCTCCTTCGCCGCCTTTCCCTGTATTTTCACCGCCACAGGAGAGAAGCCAAAAGACAAGGAACGGGGCAAGCCAACGCATTTTGCAAGACTAGGCGGTGGCCCGCTTCAGGGCAACTCTGCATTCGCAGGGAAGGGTTGGTGCGGACGGCGGGACTTGAACCCGCACGCCCAAAGGGCGACAGATTTTAAGTCTGTTGCGTCTACCGGTTTCGCCACGTCCGCACAGAAAGGCGCATGGCACAGCGAAGGCCGCGATGCCAGACATCTATTGTCAAAAACTGCGATTGTTATTTGTTAAGGCGCTCGCGGATTTCTTTGCCCGGCTTGAAATAGGGCACGCGCTTCGCCGGAACATCGACAGCATCGCCGGTGCGCGGGTTGCGACCCTTGCGCGGGTTGCGCGATCGGGTTGAAAAGGCGCCAAAGCCGCGAATTTCGACGCGTCCACCTTCGGCGAGGCGCTGGATAATCTGGTTGAAGAACAGGTCGACGATGCGCTCAACCTCTTCGCCGGTTAGGCCCGGGTTTTCAGCTTCGAGTTTTTTGACCAGTTCAGATCGGATCATGGCATATGCCTCCAAAACAAACCGGCCCTAAGACTCGGTTTTGCCCCTCAACATGTCTGATGGTGACAGAAAAGTGGCGCGCTTACAATGGCCTTATCTCAATATGTAAAATCGCATAGGCAATAAAAAAGGGGCCGTTCCATAACGGAACAGCCCCTGATTAGAACCTTGGATAGGTCTTACTTCTTGGCGCTCTTCAGAGCTTCGCCCAGAATGTCGCCGAGCGAAGCGCCCGAATCCGACGAACCATATTGCTCGACAGCCTGCTTTTCTTCGGCCAGCTGAAGCGCCTTGATCGAGAAGTTCGGCTTTTTCGAGCGATCGAAACCAGTGATCATCGCATCGAACTTCTGGCCAACCTGGAAGCGGTCAGGGCGCTGTTCGTCGCGGTCACGGCCAAGATCGGCACGCTTGATGAAGCCGGTCGCACCGTCTTCGCCAGCCTGCACTTCGAGCCCACCATCGCGGACTTCGAGAACGGTAACGGTAACGGTCGCACCCTTCTTCAGGCCGCTCGACGAAACGGCACCACCGGCGGTCGGTGCACCCTTTTCAAGCTGCTTGATGCCAAGGCTGATGCGTTCTTTTTCGGCATCGATGTCGAGAACGACTGCCTTGACCATTTCACCCTTGCGGTGAAGGTGCAGCGCGTCTTCGCCCGAAATGCCCCATGCGATATCCGACATGTGGACCATGCCGTCGACATCGCCATCGAGGCCGATGAACAGGCCGAATTCGGTCGCGTTCTTGACTTCGCCTTCGACGGTCGAACCAACCGGGTGCTTCTCAGCAAAGGCTTCCCAAGGATTGGCTTGGGCTTGCTTAAGGCCAAGGCTGATGCGACGCTTTTCCAGATCAACGTCGAGAACGACAACGTCGACTTCCTGGCTGGTCGAAACGATCTTGCCGGGATGCACGTTCTTCTTGGTCCAGGACATTTCCGAAACGTGGACCAGACCTTCGATGCCGGCTTCGAGTTCGATAAAGGCACCATATTCGGTGATGTTGGTGACGGCGCCATGCAAACGTGCGCCGACCGGATATTTCGCAACGGCACCTTCCCACGGATCCGATTCCAGCTGCTTCATGCCGAGGCTGATGCGCTGTGTATCGCGGTTGATGCGGACGATCTGCACCTTCACCGTGTCGCCAATGTTGATCATTTCCGACGGGTGGTTGATGCGCTTGTAGCTGATGTCGGTGACGTGCAGCAGGCCATCGATGCCGCCCAGATCAACGAACGCACCATAATCGGTGATGTTCTTGACAACGCCTTCGATGATCTGGCCTTCGGTCAGGTTCTGGATCAGGCCCGAACGCTGTTCAGCACGGGTTTCTTCGAGGATGGCGCGACGCGAAACGACGATATTGCCACGGCGACGGTCCATCTTCAGGATCTGGAAGGGCTGTGCAATGTCCATCAGGGGGCCAACGTCGCGCACGGGGCGAACATCAACCTGCGAGCCAGGAAGGAACGCAACGGCGCCGCCGAGGTCGACAGTGAAGCCGCCCTTCACGCGGCCAAAGATAACGCCATCGACGCGGTTGCCAGCGGCGAACTCGCCTTCCAGCTTGTCCCAAGCGGCTTCACGGCGTGCGCGATCGCGCGACAGCACGGCTTCACCGTTCATGTTTTCGACGCGATCGACATAGACTTCGACTTCGTCACCGACGTTGAGGTCAGCTTTCTGGCCGGGCATCGAGAATTCGCGCAGGGCTACGCGGCCTTCGCTCTTGAGGCCGACGTCGATCATCGCGAAGTCGTTTTCGATTGCGGTTACGGTGCCTTTGACGACGCGGCCTTCAAAGCCGCCTTCTGCACCACCGAGTGATTCGTTGAGCAACGCTTCAAAATCGTTGCGGGTAGGGTTAGGCGAAGTTGCCATGGTTAGAGTTCCTTGTTTACGCTTTATCCGGCCAATCGGTTGGTTCCGATGGTCTTTGACCAGACTGCCCCGGCAGCCCCATGCTGCAAAGGCATTCTCCAAACTTTTGCTTTGATTTCAGCGATTTGATAGATACCAACACAAACAGGACAATGCGGTGCAAGTTACGCCCAGTGGCGTCTTGCCGCATACCCGAAAAATAATGCTAGCTTGGTCGGCCTCTATACGGGCCGATTCTCTATCTTCGCGTCCACCAGCGCAATCGCCCTTTGAACGGCCGCGCCTATAGTCAAATTGCCGGTATCAAGCAAGTGCGCGTCTTCTGCAGCTTTCAGCGGGGCATCGGCGCGTTCGCTGTCGCGTTTGTCGCGGGCGCGGATATCTGCGAGGATAGTTTCATAATCGACAACCTGTCCACGCCTCTGCATTTCCTTGAAGCGGCGCTCGGCCCGGATTTCGGCAGAGGCAGTGACGAAGAGTTTCACATCGGCATGCGGCGCGATCACCGTTCCGATGTCGCGTCCATCGAGCACCGCGCCGCCGGTCTGGTTGGCAAAATCGACCTGGCGTTTGTTAAGCGCTGCGCGCACCTCCGGATGGACCGATACGCGGCTGGCCAGCCCGCCGGTCGCCTCGTCGCGCAGCACAGGGTCATCAAGCAATTCGTCGGGGAAGTCGCATGCAGCAAATGCGTCTGCTGAATTGTCGGCATTGCCACCATTCAACGCTACTTGCCGGCCTACTGCGCGATAGAGCAGTCCGGTGTCGAGCCAGGGCAGACCATAATGCGCAGCAAGAGCCTTCGATATTGTTCCTTTGCCCGACGCGGTAGGTCCGTCGACTGCGATAATCATGCGCCAGCAAGCCCGGTCAGCATTGCCTCAAAAGTCGGAAAGCTGGTCGCGATCGGTGAAACATCGTCAACGGTCACTGCCGCGCGTACATTCTGTCCGGCGACCGCAAAGCTCATGGCAATCCGATGATCCAGCGCGCTGGCGACAGTCGCGCCGCCTGCGAGCGGATCGCCGCCGTTGCCATCAATCACAAGGCCGTCTTCGCGTTCCTCAACGCGCGCTCCTCCGGCGACCACACCTGCCGCCATCAGTGCCAACCGGTCGCTTTCCTTGACGCGCAGTTCGTCGAGGCCGCTCGTTGTCGTGCGTCCCTCAGCCATGCTGGCCGCGACGAAAAACACCGGAAACTCATCGATCATGCTTGGTGCGACGTCGGGGGGGGCTTCGATGCCCTTCAATGCCGAATGGCGCGCTGTGATATCTGCAACCGGTTCGCCACCAACAACGCGCTCGTTAGAATATGTGAGATCCGCGCCCATCGCCTCCAGCATTTTGTATATGCCGGTGCGGGTCGGGTTCATGCCGACATGGGTTACGGTGACTTCGCTGCCCGGGGTAACGAGTGCGGCGACGATTGGAAATGCCGCAGAAGATGGGTCACCCGGAACTTCGATGGTCTGCGGTTTCAATTCAGCCTCGCCGATGAGGCGGATGTGGCGAGTGCCTTGCCCATCGGCTTCAACTGTCAAGCCGGCGCCAAAGCCTGCCAGCATCCGTTCGCTATGGTCGCGTGTTGGCACTGGTTCGATCACTTCAGTAATACCCGGCGTATTGAGTCCCGCAAGGAGCACGGCCGATTTCACTTGGGCCGAAGCGACGGGCAGGCGATAGCTGATTGGTACGGCAGGACACATCCCCCGCACCATCAATGGCAAGCGACCGCCCGGGCTGGCGTTGAACTCTGCACCTGTCAGAGACAGTGGATCAATCACCCGGCCCATCGGGCGTTTCGACAAGCTGGCGTCGCCGATGAAGGTTGCGCTAATCTCGTGGCTCGCCACCAAGCCCATCAGTAATCGCGTCGAAGTGCCGCTATTGCCCATGTCCAGTGCGTTCTGCGGTTGTAGCAATCCGCCAACACCGACACCGTTGATACGCCATTCGCCATCGTCGGTGCGTTCGATGGTCGCGCCCATGGCGCGCATTGCGGCGGCAGTCGCCAGTACATCCTCACCCTCCAGCAAGCCGGATACGCGGCTCTCGCCTATGGCAAGTGCGGACAGCATCAACGAACGGTGGCTAATCGACTTGTCGCCGGGCACCTTCACCGTGCCGCGAAGCGGACCGCGAGCGGCGAAAGAGACGGGGCGTGGCTGGGCGCTGTGCATAGGTGAGGTGCTTTGCTTTCACACTGCCCGCAAGTCAACGCTTACACTAATTTTTGACAGGGGCGTTCCGCTGTGGCAAGGGCGGCGCCTGTTTGCAGCGAGTCTCTTCCGCGAGCCCGCATTTCACGCAATTTTGAAAGGATTACAGGCCCACCATGGTGAAGGCTGAATGGGGAACCAAGCGCACTTGCCCGAAATGCGGCACGCGATTCTACGATCTGACCAAGGACGAGCCGGTTGAATGCATTGAATGCGGCAACCAGTGGACGCCTGAACCGGTGCTGAAATCAAAGCAACCGCTGCCCTTCGAAGAAGTAGAGAAGAAGCAGGATGATGCCGATCTTGGCGACGATGATCTCGACATCGATGTCGATGCGGTCGACGGCGATGTCTCGCCTGACAATGATGTCGATCTGGGCGGCGATGATGACCTTGGCGTTGCCGGCACAGACGGCGACGGCGACGAGCAATAAGGATTGAACAAGCGGGAAGGTGGCTCTGCTATTTTCCCGCTTGCAATGGCAGGGGCAGTGCGGCTAAAGGCGCGCCTCTGAATTACATAGCCGCCCTAAATCGCGGCGTTCGGGGCCTTAGCTCAGCTGGTAGAGCGCTACACTGGCAGTGTAGAGGTCAGGGGTTCGACTCCCCTAGGCTCCACCAACGCTTTGTTAAAGCGTTGTTCCTAAAAAACATTATTTCTACCAGATAGTTAGCTTTTGGCGATGGTATACATTAGTGGTATACAAAGGCATGGCGGCTATGGCGCAGACCCACCGATTAATTCTTCGCGGAAAGACCTAGTACTATTTCCGTCGGGTGCCCAATAATGCGGTAGCTGCATACGGTCGCAAACTGATAAAAGTTTCGCTTAAAACTTCCAGTCTCTCGAAAGCTAAGCAACTTCGATCAATCAAAGACGTCGAGTACGACGCGTTGTTCGAAAGCCTCCTTAAAGCTGGAATTTCTAAGTCTGAGGGTTTGCCGGGTTCAACTGCCACGGTGTCGTGGGATAACACGCTCGAGCACATTCGAAATCTGGTGGCTGAGCTAGACAGCGATGCGATCAAAAGATTGCAGAATGATCCTCCGTTGAACGAAATGGAGCGTAGGGAGCTGATCAGGGAAGTCGAGGAAGAGCTGCAGATTCTGCTAAACCTAAACGATCCACGCCGCGCCCAGCTTGAACAATGGTTGAAGAATAGGCTTGGTGATAAAGCTCCGGGGGCATTCGCAGACGAAAGCACACCAAAACTTTCTGGGTATCTACAACGAGCGTTGGTCGAACTGAATAAGCGTAAGCTTTTCAGGTTGCAGGATCAGTATGACCGTAAGTTCATAGATGCTCTGTTTGGCCCACAGGCAAAGGTTATTACATTTGGATCGCTATGCGCAGATTTTTTGGCCGAGACACAGGACCGGAACACGATAAATTCGGTAGGCCTGAAGCGGCTCGATAAAGTCAAATCCGCCGTGGAAACTATAATTGAAATTGTAGGCCCTGAGTACGCGGTCGCAGAAATCGACGATTACCCCGATGACCACGATGAGCGCCAAGTTTCTGCTTCATTTAGTCAGATAACCACTATTAACGACCCGTGCGGTCTTGCCAAGTTGATTTGGCGTCTCTCGGAAAGAACTGAAACACGCTCTGCGCCTTCTTGCGCGTGGCAGTCCACTTTGCGCACGAAAAGCATTGGACTCGGCGCTGACGAATCCAGTCGAAACGAATGTCGCGATTGGAGCAACTGCTCACCAGTCTGCAATGTTGCGAATGTCTCCTAATGCCATTTTCACTTGTACATCGACAGCGCTTCATTTGTGTCCATTGGATTGAACACTCTGTTCGACCAACAGATTTACGAGACCAATCGCTCTACCGCTCCGGTAGAGCGGCAGAGCTTAATGGCCCGAACCCAACACAATCGCTGGAAAGCTCCTTCAATCGGACCCCAGATGCATTTGGTCCGATGGCACCGTTCACGTCCTACTCGTGTATCTCGACCAATGAACTGACATAACCGGCGCCACCCGCGCCGGAATCTTCCACTTCAACATAATAGGCCAGCTTGTGGCCATCCTTGGTTGGCAGGCTGGCCCGCCACGAGCCACTGTCGCTAACCATCGGTACCGATTCCCATTTGGCAGCGCGCCAATCACGGTTGTACCTGTTGTAGGAATAATAAAGCTTCACTGCCACCGGTGGTGGTGCCGAGGTCAGCGTTGCCGATACGCGCAACTGGCCGGACTCCTCTGTGCCCTTGGCAGTTATCTTGGAGATTGGTCGATCCAGAAAAGTATGCGCCAGCCACATGCGCCATGCCGCCAGGTGCTTGGGCGACACCCAGGTGTGCCTAACGTTGTCGAGAGCGACGAATGCCTTGTCACCTTGCAGTTCCTGCATCATGCTGTCGGCCGCACCGAGCGCAAAGAACTGGTCGTTGGTGCCCAGCACAACGAAATATTTGGCCTTGATCTGATCGCGCCAAATATAGGGGTCGAATCGCTTGATGATCTCTAGGCCGAAGGGGTTATTGATCGTGTGCAGCAACTCCTCGGCTGACATGTGTCCCGGGCCGGTGCGATTGTTTTCCGGTCCCCGCACCGATGGCCCGAATTCAGCGAACTGCTTCGCGACGCCGTACAGAGTGTTCCCGCCAGTGTAGCAGGCCGACATGATGCCGGCCACCCGATCGGGATCTACCCCGGTAGCGAGGCTGACGGCTGCCCCC
>NZ_CALMSV010000150.1 GCF_937872355.1 uncultured Sphingorhabdus sp.
TCGGCAAACCCCAATGAGGGCAAGACCTTCTGCGCGGTCAATCTCGCGCTGTCGATGGCGACGGAAAAGGACAATCGCGTCCTTTTGGTCGACGCCGATTTCGCAAAGCCCAGCGTGCTGGCTCGGCTGGGCATTGAAGGTGGACGCGGGCTGATGGATGCCCTCGCCGATCCTTTGATCGATGTTGAAGATCTTGTCATCGAGACCGATGTCGAGGGGCTGTCTGTGTTGCCCGCTGGTGCGCAGACCAATCAGGATACCGAATATCTGGCCGCCGCGCGTACTGCTGCCGTGCTGGATCAACTGACCAGCCACGATCCGACGCGAATCATTATATTTGATTCGCCGCCCGCGCTCGCCGCATCACCGGCTTCGGTGCTCGCGCTGCATGTCGGACAAGCCGTCATGGTCGTCCATGCCGATGTAACCACTGAAACCGCCTTGCGCGACGCTCTCTCATTGTTGAGCGGCTGCGAGAATATCCAGCTGCTGCTCAACCGAGCCAAATTCTCCCCCACCGGACGAAAGTTCGGCAACTATTATGGATATGGAGCATAAAATGCCCAGCCAAACTCAAGCCGGAATCAAGCTGCTTCTCGCTTCCGCCGCGCTGATCGCGCTGCCATCGGTTGCGCATGCGCAGCTTCTGGACACCGATTGGTCGGATATGGACGATGGCGCACCCGCCGCTGAAGCGCCAGCCAAGGCGAAGAAGGGCAGTTCGCGCCGGGCCGAAATCCGTCCCTATATCGAGGCGCAGCAGGTGTTGCTCGCCGATCTGGACGATGGCGGCGATGTGCTGACCTATTCGACTATTGCGGTGGGTGTCGACATGTCGGTTGCCGAACGCAATGCCGAGGCGCAGGTCAATGTTCGTTATGAACGGCTGATCGGCTGGGACAATGATGTCCGTGATCAGGATATCATCAGCGGTTTGGCCCGTGGCTCTGCGCGGGTAACGCGCAACCTGACGATCGAAGCAGGCGGCTATGCCAGCCGCGCGACAATAGACAATCGCGCCGGCTCTGCGGGCAACTTTGCTGGTCGCGAAGACAATGTCAGTCAGGTCTATTCGGTCTATACCGGTCCGAGCTTTGCCGCCCGCGTCGGTGACCTTTCGGTCAACGCCGCCTATCGTGCAGGCTATACCAAGGTTGAAAGCGGCAATGTTGGACCACTACCGGCCGGCCAGCGTCCGGTCCCGACATTTGACGATAGCGTCAGCCACGCTGCGGCCGCGTCGGTCGGTATGCAGCCAGGCAAATTGCCCTTTGGCTGGGCCGTGGGCGCAGGCTGGAATCGCGAGGATGCCAGCCAACTCGATCAGCGCGTTGATGACAAATATGCGCGTGTGGATATCACCGTTCCAGTCAGCCCGACGCTCGCGGTGGTCGGCGGCGTAGGCTATGAAGATGTCCGCATCAGCGAGCGTGACGTATTACGCGACAGTCTGGGCGCGCCTATCGTAACGCCTGGCGGACGATATGTTACCGATCCCGCTTCTCCCCGGCTCAGTGTTTATGAAAGCGACGGGTTGATCTGGGATGCCGGGGTGCTCTGGCGGCCCAGCAAACGTACCTCGCTTGAGGCGCGCTATGGGCACCGTTACGGCACCGATAGCTATATTGGCAGCTTCAACTATACACCGACTGAACGGATGGCCGTGAATGTGTCGGTTTACGACACAATCTCGGGCTTTGGCGGTTCGCTAAACCGCACGCTCGCTGCATTGCCGACGCAATTTACAACAATCCGCAATCCGCTGTCGGGCGATTTGGGAAGTTGTACTTTTGGTAATGGCGGAACCACTTGCTTCAATAATGCACTGAACTCGCTTCGTCCGGTTGCCTTCCGGTCGCGCGGCATACAGGCATCTGCAGTCACCAACAGCGCTGGCTGGGATACTGGCCTCGCCATCGGCTATAATCGGAACAAATATCTGACCTCGGCAATCGGCGCTCTGCCCGAAATGTCCGGGATTATTGATGAAAACTATTATGTCGCAGGTTTTCTGGGGCGCGATCTGGATCGCCGTTCGCGGTTTGAGACAAATGTTTACGGCAATTATGTCGATCCGGGTTTCGCGCTGGCGTCCGATGTCTATAGCGTTGGCGCCAATGCGGCCTATTATCGCCAGCTGTGGCGCGGGCTTTCGGCGGGTGCAGCTGTCGGTATCGACAGCGTGAAGCCTGAAGATGCCGATGGTGATGTCACCGCGTCGGCGTTGCTCGGGCTGCGCTACAGCTTTTAAGTCCAACTGACAGGGAAGTTAGAAGACTATGTACGATCAATATTACGGCCTGTCGGGACGCCCATTCCAGCTAACGCCCGATCCGCATTATTATTTTGAAAGCGGAACGCATCGTAAGGCGCTGTCTTATCTGGGCTATGGTCTGGCGCAGGGCGAGGGATTCATCGTCATCACCGGTGAGGTGGGTTCGGGCAAATCGACCTTGGTCAGCCATTTGATGCAGACGGTCGACAAGGCGCGGCTGACAGCTGCGACGATTGTCACCAGCCAGCTCGACGCCGTCGACCTGGTACAGATGACTGCCGAAAGCTTTGCCATCGACACCCGCGGAATGGACAAGGCTGCAACGCTGAAGGCAATCGAGAATTTCCTCCATGCCGAGGCGCGTGCCGGGCGTCGTTGCCTGCTGGTGGTGGACGAAGCGCAGAATCTGGCGGTCGATGCGCTGGAAGAATTGCGTATGCTCTCGAATTTCCAGCTGGGTTCGAGCGCGCTGCTGCAAATATTCCTGCTCGGTCAGCCGGAGTTCCGCAATCTGCTGCAGACTGCGCCCGAACTGGAGCAGCTGCGCCAGCGGGTGATTGCAACGCACCATCTGGAAGCTATGGATGCAGATGAAGTGCAGCCTTATATAGAGCACCGGCTGGAGCGCGCTGGCTGGACCGGTCGCCCGCAACTGACCGCAGATGCCTATGACGCGCTGTACAACGAAACCGGCGGCGTACCGCGCAAGCTGAACGCCGTCATGAACCGATGCCTGCTCATGGGCGCGGTCGAGCAAACCGACACTATCGATGCAGCGCTGGTCGAAGCGGTGATTGTCGACATGAACGGAAAGCCGTTCGCATATGATGACACCATGGCATCGCATGCGCCGTTGGCCGAGCCGGTACCCAGTGCATCTGTTCGCGCTGCGGCGAAAGCTCAAACCTCTGTTGCTGCACTTGATTCTGCGCAGTTTCAGGCACTGGCATCGCGCATTGATCAGATAGAAGCACGCATGGCGGCGCAGGATGTCACCATGCGCCGGGTGCTTGCCATGCTGATCGATTGGATGGAAAAGGAAAACCAGTCGCTTGCGGCCCGCATGCGGGATATGCGCGCAGCCTGATCTTTAAAGGATGAAGGGTTTTATCCTTTGTACAATGCGTTGTCGGTCGATGTTGAAGACTGGTTTCAAGTCGGGGCGTTCGAGAATGTAATCTCGCGCGATAGCTGGGATGCGTGCGAATGCCGTGTCGAGCGTAACACCGATACGCTGCTCGCCATGTTCGATGAGGCAGGTGTCAAGGCGACCTTTTTCACCCTCGGATGGGTCGCAGAACGCTATCCGGCATTGATCCGGCGAATTGCCGATGCCGGCCATGAATTGGGCAATCACGGCCAGAACCATGATCGCGTCTTCACTTTTACTCCGCAGCAATTTGCCGCTGACCTTCAACGTTCGCGCAAGACGATTGAGGATGCTGGCGGGGTCGCCGTAAGGGGCTATCGCGCGCCCAGTTTTTCGATCAACCCGAACACGCCTTGGGCGCACGAAATCATGGCCGAGCAAGGCTATGTCTATTCGTCGAGTATCAACCCGATCGCGCACGACCATTATGGCTGGGCGGACGCTCCGCGCTTCGCCTTCCACCCGATAGCAGGCAGCGATTTTGTCGAAATACCGGTGACCACAGCCATGCTTGGATCGCGCCGGATCGGTGCGGGTGGCGGTGGCTTTTTCCGCATGCTGCCCTACGCCTATTCGCGTTGGGCGGTGCGTCAGGTGAATGCAGAGGCGCGTCCCGGCATCATCTATTTCCACCCTTGGGAAATCGATCCGGGCCAGCCGCGTGTCGCCAATGCGCCACTCAAATCGAAGCTGCGCCATTATACAAAGCTTGATGCGATGGCGGGCAAGCTGGAGCGGCTGATGTCGGATTTCCAGTGGGATCGTCTTGACCGCATCGTGGCGTTGGAAAAGGCCAAAATCGCATGAATGCGCCTTTGGTCCATGAACGGGTGGCAGTGCGCAGGGCCAATCTGACCTTTGCCGATGAAGCCAAGCGGATCGATTCCTGGGTGCGTGAACAGCAAGGTGCAACGCCCTTTCATTTGCCGTGCTGGCTCAATGCCATTGAACGCGGAACCGGCAACAAGGCCTATTGCCTAGTAGCGGAAAATGAAGCGGGTGACATTGCTGGCTTGGTGCCACTGCACGCTGTCGGCTCTCCCCTGTTCGGGCGCGCTCTGGTTTCGAGCGGTTTTGCGGTGGGCGGCGGTATATTGGCCAGATCGCAGGGCGTTGCCGATGGGCTCGCCGATGCCGTTTGGGACCTTGCCGTTGAACTCAAATGTCCGACTACCGAATTGCGCGGCGGAGCAGTCCCGCATCAGGGATGGATTGTCAAAAGTGACGCGCACGCCAATTTTGAGCGCGCATTGGCGGCGGATGACGAAGCAGAACTACTCGCCATTCCACGCAAACAGCGCGCAGAGGTGCGTAAGGGGCTTGATAAGGGGCTCAAGATCGAAACCGGCAATGGCCAGCGCGATCTCGACTGGCACTACCGAGTTTACGCCGAAAGTGTGCGCAATCTGGGTACGCCGGTCTTCCCGCGCGCGTTGATGGCGGAGACGCTGAAAGCCTTTGGCAATGATGCCGATATCTTGACCGTGCTGTCTGATGGCAAACCGGTGGCGAGTGTTCTAAGCCTGTACTTTAATGGCGCGGTCATGCCCTATTGGGGCGGGGGTGTGTGGGAAGCGCGCGCGCTGCGGGCCAATGATGTGATGTATTATGCGCTGATGAACCATGGGCGCCGGCGCGGCTGCACGCGGTTTGATTTCGGGCGATCAAAAGTCGATTCCGGGGCCTATTTCTTCAAGAAAAACTGGGGGTTCGAACCGGAACCTCTGTCTTATTCTTTGCGGACGGCGGACGGATCGGAGCCACGCGACGTGAACCCGAACAGCGCGAAATATAGGTCAGTTGTCTCTGCATGGCAGAAACTGCCTTTGCCCATCGCCAATCTGATTGGTCCCTGGATTTCCAAGGGTCTCGGCTGATGCGCGAAATATTGTTTCTCGCCCACCGCGTCCCCTGGCCCCCGGACCGCGGAGACAAGATCCGTTCCTTCCATATCCTCAAAAAACTGCAGACGATGGCCCCGGTGCATGTCGGCGCCTTCGCCGATGACGCGCGCGACATCGAATGTGCCGAAGCTGAGCGGGCGGGTCTGGCGTCGCTGCAAGTAGAGCTGCGTGACAAGCCCAGTTGGTTTTCAGGTGTTGAAGCACTGGCGAGCGGCAAACCGGTCTCGCTGACCGCCTTCGGTTCGAAAGCGATGCAGGACTGGGTGAATGAACGTCTGGCAAGCGGATCGATCAGCCACATCTTCGTCTTCTCGGGGCAGATGGCACAATATGTCTCAGCCGATTTCGATGGCCGATTCATCATGGATTTTGTCGACGTCGACAGTGCCAAGTTTGAAAGCTATGCGAGCGAAGGCAATGCGCTGATGCGCTGGGTCTATGCGCGCGAAGCGAAGAAGCTTTCCGACTTTGAAAGCGAAATTGCCGAGCGCGCCGATGCCAGCCTGTTTGTCAGCGAAGCCGAAGCCGCGCTGTTCCGTGAGCGAAGCGGGGCGGCCAACGTTACTGCGCTGGGAAACGGTATCGACACGGTTTTCTATGACCCGACTGCGAAGTTCAAGAAACTCCATCCGGTCTTTCCCGATCCCCTGATCGTCTTCACCGGACAGATGGATTATCGCCCCAATATCGAAGCTGTCAGCGATTTTGCGCGCAATGCTATGCCAACCATCCGGCAGGCGCATCCGGAAACCACTTTCGCGATTGTCGGGCGCAATCCGACGCCTGCCGTTGTCGAGCTATCCGCGCTGCCCGGTGTGCAGGTGACAGGCGCGGTCGATGATGTGCGCACATGGCTTGCAGGCGCCGATGTCGTCGTTGCACCATTGCGCATTGCTCGCGGTATCCAGAACAAGGTGCTGGAGGCAATGGCGATGGCCAAGCCTGTTGTCGCGTCCAGCGCCGCCGCTGAAGGTATCGACGCGGTTGTTGACAAGCATCTGCTGGTCGCCAAAAATGTTGAGGAAGAGGCCGCCAAGGTCTCGGCGCTGCTGTCCGATACCTACGAGCGCCTGCGACTAGGAGCAGAGGCCCGTGCGCATGTGATTGCCCATTATGGCTGGGATGCGCAGCTTGCACCGCTTGAAACGCTGATAAAAGGCGAGGCTGCAAAATGACCGCCAACT
This sequence comes from uncultured Sphingorhabdus sp., assembly GCF_937872355.1. Lineage (GTDB taxonomy): Bacteria > Pseudomonadota > Alphaproteobacteria > Sphingomonadales > Sphingomonadaceae > Sphingorhabdus_B. The sequence continues at coordinate 6,514 of NZ_CALMSV010000150.1, forward strand.
GGCGGACATCGCTCGCACGCCTCGGCATCGTCTGGGCGGCGCTGCTGGCGCTGTTCTGGCGCGATGCGGCGGATATGGCTTCGATCTGGTGGAACAGCTCGACCTTCAACCATTGCCTGCTCATCATCCCGATCCTGTGGTGGCTGGTGGATCAGCGCAAACCCGAACTGGCCAAACTTGAACCAAAGCCATGGGCGCTTCCGCTGGTCTGGATGGCCGCTGCGTCTTTTGGTTGGCTGCTCGGCGATGCGGCCGGGGTGGCGCTGGCGCGGCATGCGGGGCTGGTGATGCTGTTGCAGGGCAGTGTGGCGTTGCTGCTAGGTCCGGCGGTTACGCGCGGACTGCTGTTTCCGCTCTTCTATATGTTCTTCCTCGTGCCGTTTGGCGAGGAATTCGTGCCAGCCTTGCAGACCATCACCGCCGAAATGTGCATGTGGTTGCTCGGCCTGACAGGAATCCCTGCGCATATCGACGGTATCTACATTGCCACGCCCACCGCGCTGTTCCGCGTTGCAGAGGCTTGCTCCGGGGTGAAATTTCTCGTCGCGATGGTCGCCTTGGGGGCACTGGTTTCCAACCTGTGTTTCAAAAGCTGGCCGCGCCGCATCGCCTTCATGGCGGCCTGTATCATCATCCCGATTATCGCCAACGGATTGCGCGCCTTCGCTACCATCTATATCGCGCATCACGGCAATCTCGATTTTGCCGCCAGCTTTGACCATGTGATTTTCGGCTGGGTGTTTTTCGGTATCGTGATCGCCATGGTGATGGCCGCAGGTTGGCCGTTTTTCGATCGGGTGGCGGACGTGCAAGCGATTCATGCGGATCAGCTGGTGAAAGTTTCCGGCACTGCGTTGAAACCGGCGATCGCATTGGGTGCGATTGCGGCAATCGTGCTTCTTCCGTTCGGATGGAGCACCTATATCGCCAACCGGGCATCGCCTGTTCCTGCACAAATAGATTTGCCCGAAGTGGCAGGTTGGGCGCGGGTCGATTATCGCCCATTACATCCCTGGAAGCCGCAATTTGCCAAGGCCAGCCACACTCTGCTCGGCCGCTATCGCGATGCGCAAGGGCAAGAGGTCGATCTCTATGTTGCGGTATATGACCGCCAGTCTGAAGGCCGCGAACTGGTTGGTTTTGGGCAAGGTGCTGCAGGCGGCAAAAGTGATTGGTCGTGGAACGAGAATTGCCAAGCGCCAGCCGACGCCCGTTGCGAGCGCATCGGAACCAAGAGTCAGCATCATCGCGATGTGGTTAGTTTTTACCGCGTGAACGGCACGACCAGCGGTTCCGCTACCGCTGTAAAAATGGCGACGCTCAAGGCGAAACTGCTGGGCGGAAACCAGCAGGCGGTGGCGATATTGGTCTCGGCTGAGCAAAAGGGCCGGGAAAATCCGCGTCCGGCCATCGACTCGTTCCTCAATTCGATTCGGGATATCGATAAACTGGCTGACCGCATGGCTGGTCTGGACTAAGGCGCTGTAATCATGTGCGGCATCGCCGGTATCTTCCATGTCGAAAGCTCTAAGCCGGTCGACCCAGAACGCGTCAGGCGGATGACCGATGCGATTGCGCATCGCGGGCCTGACGGTTCGGGCGTTTGGACTGCGCCGGGCATTGGTCTTGGCCATCGGCGTCTGTCGATTATCGATCTGGGCGGTGGCGCACAGCCGATGCTGACCGAGGATGAGCGTTATGCGCTTTCCTTCAACGGCGAAATCTACAATTTCCAAGAGCTGCGCAAAGAGTTGGAGGCAATGGGCCACCAGTTCCGCACGCACAGCGACAGCGAAGTGATTTTAGAGGCCTATCGCGCTTGGGGCCCGAAATGCGTCGAGCGGCTGCACGGAATGTTTGTGTTCGCGCTATACGATCAGGCCAACCGGCAATTGTTGCTGGCGCGCGATCGGCTTGGGGTGAAACCGCTGTACCATGCGCGTTTGGCCGACGGCAGCGTAATCTTCGGTTCGGAACTCAAGGCGCTGCTCGAACATCCCGCGCTGCGGCGGGAGCCAGATCTGGCGATGGTCGATGACTATCTGGCCTTCGGCTATGTTCCGGATCATGGCTGTATCGTGGCGGGCGTTCAGAAGCTCGCAGCAGGGCATTATTGGCTGTTGTGTCAGGGTAAGCCAGAGCCTGCTCCTACCCAATATTGGGACCTCGATTTTTCGAACCGTATGAAAGGCAGCGAAGCCGAATTGCAGGAGGAACTGCTCCGGCTTATGCGGCAGGCGGTGCTCAGCCGCATGGTCGCCGATGTGCCTTTGGGTGCCTTCCTCTCGGGCGGCGTTGATAGCAGCAGCGTCGTGGCCTTGATGGCCGAGGCATCGCGCCTACCGGTCAAGACCTGCTCGATAGGCTTCGATGTCGGCGATTTGGATGAGAGCGAATATGCCAACCGCATCGCCAAGCGCTTTCTGACAGAGCATCATAACAAGATAGTTGCGGCTGACGATTATGGCCTGATCGATACACTCGCCTTCCATTTTGATGAGCCTTTTGCCGATGCTTCTGCCTTGCCCACCTATCGCGTCAGCGAAATGGCGCGCGAGCATGTAACTGTGGCGCTATCGGGCGATGGTGCGGACGAAGCGCTGGCTGGCTATCGCCGCCATGTCTTCCACCATGGTGAAGAGCGGATGCGCGGCCTGTTGCCGCAAACCATTCGCGGCCCGTTATTCGGAATGTTGGGTCGGCTCTATCCCAAGGCCGATTGGGCGCCGCGCCCCTTGCGTGCTAAAACGACGCTGCTGTCGCTCGCACGGACGGGAGCAGAGGGCTATGCCGAAGCGGTTGGCGTTACCCCGCCGCATATTCGCGACCGGCTTTATTCGCATCGCACTCAGCAGTTGCTTCGCGGTTATCGTGCCGAATATCATATGCATCGGTTGATGGAAAATGCCCCGGCGCGTAGCGGGCTCGACCAGGCGCAATATGCCGATATGAAGCTGTGGCTGCCCGGCGATATCCTGACCAAGGTCGATCGCACCAGTATGGCGGTGGGGCTTGAGGCGCGTGAACCGTTGCTCGACCACCGTCTGCTCGAATTTGCGGCGTCCTTGCCCGAAAATATGCGTGTTCGTGGTGGGCAGGGGAAGTGGCTGATGAAGCGCACGATGGAACGCTATCTGCCCGACGACATCCTCTACCGCCCCAAAATGGGCTTTGTGACACCGATTGCCCAGTGGTTCCGCGGGCCATTGGCGGAAACCGCGCGCGGGATTGCATCGAACACCACTTTGGCGCGGACTGGCTGGTTCGAAAGTGTAGAAATCGCCAAGCTGGCTGAAGAGCATATTTCGGGCCGGTCGGACCACAGCCGTCTGCTGTGGCAACTGCTGATGCTCGAAAAATCGGTCGCACGGATTTTTGGCTAAGGGTAAATCGCCCTAACGAAATATAACCCCTCAGGGGGCGCATTCAGCGCAAGCGCGGCGCGATCTTTTGCCTCCAATGCGGATTGCAAATCATCCGCACTCCAGCGCCCCATGCCGACAAAGGCAAGGCAGCCGACCATCGATCGCACCTGATGGTGCAGGAAACTGCGGGCCGCTGCCTCGATCAGCACATGCTCACCCTCGCGCCGCACGTCCAGCCGGTCGAGCGTCTTCACAGGGCTATCCGATTGGCAATGCGCCGAACGGAAAGTGGTAAAGTCGTGGAGGCCGACAAGGCGCTGCGCCGCTTCATGCATCGCATCTGCATCGAGCGGCTGCGGTACTTTCCATGCCCGATGCGCTTCCAGCGCCAGCGGTGCGCGACGGTTTGCGATCCGATAAACATATTCGCGCCCGATGCAGGAAAAGCGCGCATGCCAATCATCGGGAACGGTTTCGCAAGCGAGGATGGCAATCGGCTGCGGTCGTAACTGCGCATTGATGGCTTCCATCAAGCGAAAGGGTTCGATATCCTTCGCCAGTTTGACATGTGCCCGCATCGCCAGCGCATGTACGCCGGCATCGGTGCGCCCGGCAGCGTTTAGTACAGCTTCCTCGCCGGTCACACGGCCAATCGCTTCCTCGATCGACTGCTGCACCGACGGGCCATGCCCCTGCCGTTGCCAGCCCATAAAGGGCGTGCCATCAAATTCGAAGGTAAGGTAGAAACGGGTAGTAAAAGGACGTTGCCCGCCGGTATTTTGTTCCCTCGCAGAAAATCCGGGAGGGGCATTGCGGGTTTTCCGGCGCGTTGGATGATGGTCGGGCGGATGGCGGCGGTTGCACAAGCGATTACCAGTTCGTCGTCGATGGTTATGCCGCTTGTTCCGCCAGCTTCAACGATGTCAGCAGCCAACACCCGATACCGCTCGCCTTGATACTCAAAAAATGCCCCTGGAACCGGGTTGAATGCACGGACCTGACGTTCGACGGCGACGGCGCTTTGGTTGAAATCCAGCCGAGCCTCGCTCTTTTCGATTTTCCGGGCATAGGTCACGCCCTCTTCAGGCTGCGCAACCGCTGGATGGTTGTCGATATCTGCCAGCACGTCGACCATCAGCTTGGCACCCAGCCGCGCCAGTTCATCGGTCAATTCGCCAGCAGTTTTGCGATCGATCGGCGTCCGCGCGGTGGCGCGTACAGGTCCGGTATCAAGTCCGGCCTCCATCTGCATCACCATCACACCCGTTTCTGCATCACCGGCCAATATTGCGCGCTGCACAGGCGCCGCGCCGCGCCAGCGTGGAAGGAGCGAGCCGTGGACATTCAGGCAACCATATTTAGGCGCGTCGAGAATGGGTTGGGGCAACAGCAGGCCATAGGCCGCAACGATTGCCGCATCGGCATCCAATGCCGAAAACGCAGCCTGTTCGTCAGCGCCTTTGAGCGACACCGGCGTGCGCACTTCCAGCCCCAATTCCACTGCACGTGCATGCACGGCTGAGGGCGTCAGCTTCTTACCGCGATTGGCTGGGCGGGGCGGCTGCGAATAGACCGCGACCACATCATGTCCCGCATCGACCAGCGCGTTCAGCGTCGGCACGGCAAAATCCGGGGTCCCCATGAATATCAGGCGCATCCAAGTCTTTCCTTTTCGGCAAAGGCCCCTAATGCTCGCGGCATGGCATCGCAAGAAATAGACGCATTGGCACAGGCATTGTCGCGGCTTCCCGGTCTCGGCCCGCGCTCGGCCCGCCGCGTTGTTCTTCACTTGATGAAAAAGCGCGAGACGGTGTTGCAGCCCTTGCTTCGCGCGCTCGAAATGGTTGAGGAGCGGCTGAAGACCTGTTCGACTTGTGGTAATATCGATACCAGTGATCCTTGCGGCATATGCGCCGATCCCCGCCGCGATACCCGCGCACTGTGTGTCGTAGAAGATGTGTCGGACCTGTGGGCACTTGATCGCTCGCGTTTGTTTCCCGGCAAATATCACGTTCTAGGTGGTCGGCTTTCTGCCTTGGACGGGGTACGGCCCGAGGATCTCAATATTGATGGTCTGGTTGCGCGCGTGGCCGAAGGCGGCATTGACGAGGTGGTGCTAGCGATGAACGCCACGCTGGAGGGGCAAACCACTGCTCATTACCTAGCCGAGCGGCTGGAAAGCTATCCCATCCGCCTGACACAACTGGCGCATGGTGTCCCCGTCGGCGGCGAACTTGATTATCTCGACGAAGGCACTTTGGCGCAGGCGTTACGTGCCCGTCGTCCGGTCGGTTGACGCTGGCCCAACCAGCCCCTATTTTAGCGCTATGGCCATATTACCGATCCTCGAAGTGCCCGATCCGCGGCTCAAAACCATCTCGACCCCCGTCACCGAATTTGACGAAGGGCTGAAAAAGCTCGTCGAGGATATGTTTGATACGATGTACGATGCGCCGGGCATCGGTCTCGCCGCTATTCAGGTTGGCGTGCCGAAACGTATATTGGTGATCGACCTGCAGGAACCTGCAGAACATGACCATGGGCATGGCGAACATTGCAACCATGATCATGAAGTCGTTCGCAATCCGCGTATCTTCATCAATCCTGAAATACTTGATCCTTCCGATGAGCATTCGACTTACACCGAAGGTTGCCTGTCGGTGCCGGATCAATTTGCTGAGGTCGAACGCCCCGCCGCAATCCGTGCCCGCTGGCAAGATCTGGATGGCAAGGTGCATGAGGAAGAGATGGAAGGCCTGATGGCCACCTGTCTTCAGCATGAGATGGACCATCTCGAAGGCATTCTCTTCATCGACCATCTGTCGCGCCTGAAGCGTCAGATGGTGCTGAAGAAACTGGAAAAACAGCGCAAGGCCGCTGCCTGATCTAACCATCTGGGAAATAGCAAGCCTCTCGGAATGAAACCGAGAGTTCATGTCCGCTCAGAAAGGTCGGTTGGCTATTGGAGGCGACAGCTTCATTTCTTCTTCGATAGAAATGTATCAAAAATCTCTTCGCCACCCCCGTCACTGGAACTTAGTTGTTCGTGTACGTGATCGAACTCTGCCTGCCAGGCGGTATCAATGTCCCGGTTCATTGATCGGTTTGTGAGCGCCTTAATTGCACGAATTGCGGATACTGGCTTTGATGCGATCTGTGCTGCAAGTTCAAGTGCGGCGTCTAAGGCGGCGGCATTCGCTATTTCATCGAACAATCCCATCATAAGCCCTTCGCTTGCTTTGACGATCCGGCCAGTCATTAAAATATGCGTCGCTCTCGACAGGCCCACCAGTCGGGGCAGCGACCAAGTTGCATTCGCACTGCCATAGTTGACTGCAGTAACCTTGAACTCCGCATTAGGTCCGGCGATTCGGAAATCAGATGCAGCGGCGATCAAAGCGCCGGCACCGAAAGCTTTGCCATTCACTGCGGCGATTATCGGGAGTGGATGCAATGCGATCGCTTTGAACAGCGGGTCACGTTGCACGAACGCATCGCGCATCGCTTCATTGTCAAAATCCGCCATTTCCTTGATATCAAAGCCCGCCGAAAATGCTCCCTCTCCAGCGCCTGTGATAACCAGGCATCTGGCATTTTTATCGGTTGCTGCATCGGCTAAGATCTCCTGCAAACGTGCTGCCATGGACATAGTAATTGCATTCATCGCCTGCGGGCGGTTCAGCGTAATGGTCCAGACGGCACCATCGCTGGTATCCAGACAGACGTCGTCGCTCATATGCCGTCTCCATGGATAGCGAGATGTAATTGCGACGAAAGACTTTGCGTCGCTGAAAGTGCGCGCAAAACGTCGTTGAGATGGGTGCACCCCATTTCCTTCGCCAGCATCTGCGGAACTATATCGCGAAGTGCGGCAATGTTCTGGCCCACGAGGCGCTGTATATTCGCAACTGCAGCCGGGCATTCCTGATGGGGAAGAACATAAGGCGTGGCGGTCAAGGACAAAATCTGTCCATCTGCGGCATCGACCCGTGCGGTTGCGCGATATTCGTGGATTGCCTGTCGCAGCCCGTCCTGCCGCGCAGCGCTATCCTGAAATCCGGTTTCGACGAAAAGGGTATCGCCGTCGATTGACAGATCAATCCATCGCGCCCGGCGCGAATGCGGTCCCTTGATCTCCGGAAAGGCATGCCAGCCATCGGGATCTTCAGAATTGACCAACGACGGCACAATAGCCGAACTCTGCTGTTCGATATGCGGATGGCCTATGTCGCTTATCGAAGTTGAGCCTTCGGCAAAGCCAATGCACGCACCGCGCATATCGCCCTGATTGCCACCGATGCCGTGAGTATGAATCCGGTCGGCCAGTTCCCTGCTGAAACCTTCCCAGGCGAACCAGCCCCAACTTGATACCAGGGTCGCTCCCGCAAGATCGTCGAGCAGAAGATATTGTGCAATATCGCGATCGGCTGCTTCCGGGAAAAGCCACCGAAGCGCGCTGCGCAATTGGCCGCCCGCGCGGACACCGGACAGCGCGTCGAGGCGCGCATCTTCGGGAATTGTCCGCGCATTGACCAGTTCGCGGGTGATATGGGCATTGGCTTCAATTTCGGCTGTATCCAGCACATGGAATTCGCCACCTGTATCACTGAAAATGTCCCGCGCCCGACCGATGATATGCGACAATCCTTCGCGGCCGTCGGGCCAGAAAATGTCGAGATCAAGATCGTGTTCCTGCCGGAAAAACCAAGCGGGCTTTAATCAGCCCGCATTTTCCGGAAATCCGCGCTGGCCTTCGGGAAGATCGACCCACGGCATTTTCGTCAACGTCCACACGCTCACTGCGGGCTTGAACGGTGTCGGATCATCCAGCGTGCCCGCTTTGACGATAGTCATGCCATTGCCTTCGGCAAGGTCAGAGAAAATCGGCGAACCGCAGTTGCCGCAGAACCGGCGATAAACCGGATTGCCTGATCTTGTGTCGCGATCTTCATAAGTGGTGAGCTCGCCAGTAGTTGTGACGCCAGCAACCGGAACCATCAGATTGACCGAAAAGGCGCTGCCCGATTGGCGCTGGCAATTTTTGCAATGACATTGCGCAACCACGACGGGATTGCCTTCGAATTTGTAGCGTATGGCTCCGCAGTTGCATCCACCCTCAATCATTTGGATTTCCTTTTGTTTTTCCCGTAACGGGCTTCGAAGCCATCGAACATCAGCTCCAGCGTTTCGACAAACAATGCTTCGTCTTCCGGCGCCTTGGCGAGCGCTTCGGCAAGTTTAGGGAAGCGGTTCGCATCAAATACCGGCATGGCCGGAATATGATGCGCTTCGGCGGCCGCTGCGAACAGCGATGCGCCATAGGTGATTTTTTCCAGCGCCTCGAGGATCGCCATATGATGCTCTGAAGGGTAGGGGCAGATTGCGAGTGTCGCTTCATAGGCCCCCAGCATCACATTGCGCGGGAAATAGCGTAGCATCAGCGGGGCGGCATTGGGATGGCGTAATATGGTGCGCCGTGTGGCAACGGCCAGCGCGATGGCACGCCCTTTCCACCCGGTCGCATCGCCGCCCTCTGCGCCGACTTCGCGCAGCAATGCCCGGGCAACGAGCTGAAGCAGTTCGTCCTTGTCCTTGAAATGATAATAAAGCGACGGTGCGGTCACACCCATGGCACGGGCGACGCCCTGGACGCTTAGTGAGTCAATGCCCTCCTGCTCGACCAGCACAATCGCCGCATCAACTGCCGCTTCTTTTGTGATCAGCGGCTTAAGCGGCCTGCCACGTTTCGCCTTGGGTCTTACCGAAGCCCCCATGAATTCAACTTCCTGTCAAAGGCCAAGCCCTGCCTTGGCGATAATATTGCGCTGGATCTCGTTCGACCCGGCATAGATTGAACCCGCCCTGTCGTTGAAATATTTAAGCGGCGCAATAGCAGCCGAACGAGGGCCGGCGAATTGATTCAAATCATGCGGAATCACATTTGGCCCGCCCGGAAAGCCCGCCTGCGGTTGGAAGGCATGGCCATAAGGTCCCGCAGCTTCGAGCGCGAGTTCGGTGATGTGCTGGCTAAGCTCCGTACCCAATATTTTCATGACCGAGCCAGAAAGGCCCGGGCGACCACCGCGAGCCGCATCACTCATAGCCTTGAATTCATAGGTTTCGAGCACGTCAACCCGCGCCTGCTCCGCCGCAACCTTTGCCGCGAACGCGGGTTCATTGAGCAGCGGCCGCGAGCCCTCACTGGCCAATTCGCGCACACGTGCCAGGCGGACCTGCAATTCCGGCGCATAGGCGCTGCCGCCGCGTTCGAATTCGAGCAAATATTTGGCAACGGTCCAGCCATCGTCGATCGCGCCGACCACATTTGTTACCGGAACGCAGACATTGTCGAAGAAAATCTGGTTCTGGATATGCTCACCTGAGGTCATCACGATCGGCGTGACGGTAATCCCGGGCGTATCCATCGGGATCAGCAGGAAGGTGATGCCCTGTTGCGGCCGGGCGAGTTGGCTGGTGCGGACAAGGCAGAATATCCAGTTCGCGACATTGGCATGCGTCGTCCAGATCTTGGTGCCGCTGCAGACGAAGTCGTCGCCGTCCCGCCGCGCGCTCATCGACAATAAGGCCAGGTCGCTTCCCGCATGCGGCTCCGAATAGCCCTGGCACCAGAAATGCTCACCGGTCAGCATCCGGGGAAGGAAATAGTCCTTCTGTTCGTCTGAACCATGGCCGAGCAAAGCCGGACCGCACATGGCGATACCCATGGGGGAAGTGGGCGGCGCCCCTGCCAGCACCCGCTCGCGCGCAAAGATGTAGCGCTGGGTGACGCTCCACTCGGCGCCGCCATAGCGTATGGGCCATGAAGGCGCGGCCCAGCCTTTGGCGTGCAACCGACGCTGCCATTCCATCGAAAGGTCATGGTCACCATAGACGCTGGTCATCCAGCGCCCAGCCTCGCGCAATTCGGGCGTCAGTTCGGCGTCAAAAAAAGCCCTGACTTCGTCGGTGAATGCCCTATCGGCGTCTGACCAGTTCATGTCCATGGCAACATACCAGCACTTTTAAGCTTGCGATGTCAATAATCTTATACCATTTGATTATTGCGATGATGGTGTTAGTGCTGAACGATAGACTGCCGGAATTCAGGAGCCGAATTGCGGGCGGCCTAGATTGCCAATTGTCTGGAAACCGGTACGGTATGGATAAACGACAATCTGCAAAACGGGCCGCATATTCCCTTCGCCGGGGCCAAGCAGTCCGGCTTTGGCGTCGAAAATGGAAAGGATGGCCTGCGCGAATATACCTAGCCGCGTACGGTTTTCATTCCGAAACAAAAGGTTGGTTGAGGTTGCTGTCATGAATTTTGAGTTGAGCGAAGACCAGCACATGCTGCAAAATATGCTGCGCCAGTTTCTGGCACAGCGTTATGGTTTTGCCGACCGTGTTGCCGCATCGCGATCCGATCTGGGGTATCGGCCGGAAATCTGGTCAGCGCTGACGGGCGAACTGGGCTTGCTAGGCGCCACCATTTCGCAGGAGCAGGGTGGACTGGGCGGCGGTGCGGTCGAACAAATGATCATCATGGAAGAACTGGGCCGCGCGCTGGTGCTGGAACCTGTGGCGGAAACGCTGTTCCACGGCGCATGGTTGTTCGAAAAGGCAGGCGGGACCCCGGCCAGTCTGTTGGCCGATGTCGCCGAGGGCAAGGTGCGGCTGGCGCTGGCGATAGGCGAACCGCAGATGCGCTATGATTTTGTGGATATCGCCGCAACAGCCGAACGCAGTGCGTCGGGATGGCGATTGAACGGGCAGAAGTCGGTCGTGATAGCTGCGCCTTGGGCTGATCAATTGATCGTCGCAGCGCGCACATCGGGCCGCGCAGGGGACGCGGCGGCGATTTCCTTGTTCCTCCTTCCGACCGATGCGGCAGGTGTGTCGATGCACCCTTATCCGACGATCGACGGACGGCGGGCGGCCGATATCATTCTTGCCGACGTCGATGCTTCGCAAGAGGCAATGATCGGCGGAGAGGGGCAGGGACTAGAACTGCTCGAAGAACTGCGCGACCGTGCGGTAGCAGCGCAGGCTGCCGAGGCGTCAGGCCTGTTGGACAAACTGTTGCAGGATACTGTTGCCTATACGCAGCAGCGCCAGCAATTCGGCCAGCCGATCGCTTCTTTTCAGGTGCTGCAACACCGTATGGTCGACATGTACATGCATGTCGAATTGACGCGGGCGGCAGCGTTGCTCGCGACGCTGAGACTTGATGCTCCGGCGGACGAGCGTGCTCGCGCAGCATCTTCCGCAAAAGCGACCGTGGCCGAGGCTTGCCGCTTTGTAGGGCAGAATGCTGTGCAGCTGCATGGCGGCATGGGGATGACCGACGAGTTGCCCATCGGCCATTATTTCAAGCGTGCGACCCAGATCGAGGGAGAGTTTGGCACCGCCGACTGGCACCTCTCACGTCGGGCAAGGCTGAGTTAAGCGAGCGCCTGGCGAACCGTTCTACTCTTACTTTTCCTGCCAGACCGGCTGTCGCTTTTGCGCAAAAGCAATTTCGCGACCGGGGCTCATGGCAAGGCCGTCAATGTTGAACGAGACGGTCTGGTCGAAACCGGCGCCGAGCGAACTCGATTCTGCGCCGCGCCGGAAGATACTGGCCGAGCCGCCGGTAACTTGCCAGCCAACAACCATGCTGGGTATGAATGAAGCGATGTCACCGACCGTTGTAACCTTGTAGTTTTCCAGATTTTCGCCGGTCAGCGCGGTGACCGCAACGGGAACGTCCTGCAGCCTTGATATAGGCGTGTCTATTCTGGCCAAAGTTTTCGCAAACAGAGACGGTTTTGGTTTCCGGCTGGAAGCTACGCACGCGAAAGCTCTCAGAACTTCGCAGTCAATGCCCGAAGCTCTTCATCTAACTTCATGATCTGGAATGATAAGGCCTGTGTGGCGCACCCAAGAGGATTCGAACCTCTGGCCTCTGCCTTCGGAGGGCTGAGAAAATGGACTTTTGTGGACATCGGTGAACTCAAAAAACCGCAGAAAACAGCCAATTTGTGTCTTGCGTCGTCTTGATATTTCCCCCATAGTTTTCCGTACAAATTCCGTACGAAATAAATTTGATGGAAAATCGATGGCTGTAGATTTGAGTAGGGTTGGCGATCGTGACAAGCTGAAAGCAAAACGAGAGCCTTATTGGCAACGCCTTCGCGTTGGTTGCTTTCTAGGATTTCGTCCTTCTAAGCGGGGAGGTAAAGGCAGCTGGATTGCGCGTGTCTATGATGAAGATGCAGCAAAGTATCGGCTGAAAGCGCTGGGTGACTTTGGAACGCTGGCAGGCAATGAAATTTTTGCGTCAGCCAAAAAGGAGGCTGAAGCACTCGCGGAGCTGATCGAAGCTGGTGGTGAAATTCGCCCTGCCGTAGAGACGGTTGCCGAAGCATGCCAATCCTATGCTGCTGACAAACCCGAAGCGCAGGGCCGTTTTGAGCGATACGTGTACAATGAACCTCTTGCGAAAGTGAAACTTGCAAAGCTCAGGCGTCGCCACCTTGCCGATTGGCGAGCAAGGTTAGAGGCGCGACCTTCAGTCATTAGTCGCAACAAGCACGGAGAAACCAGATCGAGGAAGCGCGCGCCGTCGACAGTCAATCGTGATATGGTAGTTTTGCGTGCCGCTTTGATGAAGGTTTTGCCACCGGGGCCGCCGAATACGGAAGCTGCGTGGCAGGAAGCATTGAAAGCTATTCCAAATGCAGACGGCGCGCGCACCCTTTATCTCGACATAGACCAACGTCGATTACTGGTGGAGCATGTGAGCACTGAAGCTGAACCATTCGTTCGGGGACTATGCCTTTTACCGTTCCGACCCGGTGCTCTTGCTAACCTTACATGCGCAAATTTCGATAAGCGCACCAGCGAGCTTACCATCGGAAAAGATAAAGATGGACGGCCCCGACGCATATTAGTGCCTAAAGAGGCAGCGGATCTGTTCTCGTCCCAAGCTGTCGGTAAGAACTCCGAGGAACCTCTGTTTTTGCGCTCGAACGGCAAAGCATGGGATCGTGATAGCTGGAAAGTGCCAATTGCAAAGGCGGCAGCGGTCGCTGGATTGCCTAGCGGAACGACCGCATATACTTTGCGGCATTCGACGATAACCGATCTCGTTATTGGCGGATTGCCGCTCTTAACGGTTGCGCAAATCTCTGGAACGAGTGCGGAAATGATTGAAAGGCACTATGGACATTTGGTGCGTAATGCTGCGTTGAAGGCTCTAAGTGCCCTGGCACTTTAAAGCTGTGATTTGAGTGGCCTAAGCGGCCGCCTCAACATTTGCGCTCCACTCGATCCTGATGCGATCAAAACCTGTTTTTACGCCTTCGACAATGACATCACCTTTAGAAGGCAGCTCTACCTCATCGGTCCCTTCAAGAACCCAAACATCACCATCGGCGGTAACCAGCAAAGGCCCGCGTCGACTGTTGCGGCGTTTGCCGCTTAACCGAATTCGCGTTCCCTTCGACACGTTACCCCCCAAACTCAATTTCGCATCCACCGATTGAGGACGCTGCTGACATAGCCAGGCGTCTCACCATTGAGTGGAATCGCACGCCGTTTTTTCACAGCTCCTGGTCCCGCGTTATATGCAGCCAATGCTAAATGCACCACGCCAAATTGATCAAGCATCTGCCGAAGATATCGAGCAGCGCCCAGAATGTTGGCATAGGGATCAAAGCGGTTGGATACGCCAAGATCCTTTGCTGTCCCCGGCATCAGCTGACCCAAGCCAGCGGCACCAACTTTGCTCACGGCGATCGGGTTATAGCGCGATTCCGTCCAGATCAGGGCATCAAGTAACCCCGTCGGCAGTGCAAAGCGCAGTTCAGCGGCATAAACATGCGGAAGAAAGGCTTCGCGCCTGAAGTTCGTTTTCAGCTTTTTTAGAGGGTGACGTAGATCCGGCAGCGCTGGGCCAGCATCGAGGGAGAAAGTGGCCGGAGTTTCGGCCGGCGACGGATTAATCGGCGGCGACCAGTAGCCGTGCTCGACAAGGGCAAAATCACCGGCATTGCTGATTCTATAGCCGCCTTGCGCCGTTTCCATGGCGTCCGTCAGGCGTTCTGATAGTGCGCCCGTGGCAATCTCTGCTGCACCGTGGTCGGCCAAAACCGGTGCAAACGGTGTGATAGCGAGCAATCCACATATTATGAGCTTCATTGTTCATTCCTTCTCGATCTTCTGGTGAAGAGAACATACAATGAACATCTTAGTATAGGAAAATTGCAGCGCGCCCTCAGAGCAGAGGTCGCAAGGGTATAAGGAGACTTTGGGAAAAGGATTGAATGGATGGCAAAGCCGGCAAAGCACGTACCCGCAGCATTGGAGGCGCGTGCCCGTGAGATTGTGAAGGCGTTTGGTGGCCATTGGTCACGCAGCCAGGGAATGTGCTGCTGCCCGGCTCATGATGACCGCACGCCGTCTCTTTCCATTGGTCTTTCTTCAGGGGCCATATTGTTTCATTGCTTTGCAGGTTGCAGCAGCGACGACGTCATCGTGGGCTTCAAACGTCATGGCATCCAGCCGCGTGACCTGTTTGATGGCAGTGGTGGACCGATCAAGCAGGCAAGGGCGATATCCGAAGGTCCCGATGCAAATGCCTTGCGTCTCTGGCGCGAAGCAAAGCCCATTTCCGACAGTTTGGCTGACATCTATCTGACAAAGCGGATGATCGACCTACGGTCGCCCGAGATGCGTTTTCATGCCCGAACGCCGCTGGGTCGTAAAACGGACGTCCGGTATCTTCCCGCGCTCATAACTGCGGTAAGAACGGACCTTGGTATCATTGCTGTCCAAAGGACATTCCTTGATCCTGCTACCGAGGGAAAAGCGCAATTCTTCAAACCCAAACGCGCGCTCGGCCGCCTGGGGACCGGTGCCGCGAGGCTGTTCCCGCCGATTGATGGCCGCTTGGGACTGGCGGAAGGAAGCGAAAGCGCAATGTCGGCGCAGAGCCTCAGCGGTATTCCGTGCTGGGCAACGCTCGGCAATGAACGCTTTGGTATCGTTTCTATTCCCGACAGCGTGACCGAGCTCCATCTTTTCATCGATGCTGACAACGGCGGTGACCTCGCCCTCCGCCGTGCGCTCGAAGCCTATGCCCGTCCTGGAAGGGCAATCCTGCCGCATTGTCCCGGCCAGCCGGGAAGTGACTGGAATGACGAACTGCGAACGCGCAAGCCTGAAGTCTGTCGGCTGACAAAGTGAAGAGGAGAGGAAGCCTTGGTTTTGTGAGGCTGTAACGGACAATGTCGTCTGGATGACGGTCTCGATCAGGAGGCCAAATCCCATGTACCAACAAGCTTTTATCCTCGACTGCCCGGTCAGCAACAGTCCGGTCGTAACGGCAGCGCAAATGTTGTCCGAAGATCTTGCCGCCAATGTTCCGATCACGCGCGAGCGGATCTCGGATATCTTTACGGGCATTACCGGCGGAAGCGATGCCGACAATGCCTGGTCGTTGACCGATGGCCAGACGGCGGTCGAAATCGCGATGCTGCTCTACCTGCGAGCCGATCATCGCATCACATCATCGAGCCAGGCCAGCGAAGCGCTGGAGTATTTCCAGAAATTGGGCGGATTGACGCCGCGCCCATACAACCGCACCGAAGAACAGCTCCGCTTGCAGCAATTCTCGACACCATTGGGGCTGGCCTGGCTTGCGGCGCGCGCTGCCGCGTTGACGCCATCGGATCTTGTCCTCGAACCCTCCGCTGGAACTGGCCAGCTTGCCCATTGGGCAAAGGCATTTGGTGCAAAGCTGGCATTGAATGAAATCGATCCCGTTCGCTTTGAAGCGCTGCAGCTGCTGTTTCCCGGGCAAGCCGTAGCAAGCCATGATGGCGAACTCATCGACGAGCTTCTCGATCCTTCGATTCTTCCCACAGCGCTGCTTATCAACCCGCCCTATTCGGTAGGGCTGGAACGCCGAAATGACGGTCATACGGGTGCGCGCCATCTCCGTTCAGCGCTGACCCGCCTCGCAGCTGGCGGCCGCGCGGTAGCCATCATGCCCGAATGGTTCGATGCTCATGCCTTTTTGGCACGCGCGCAAATGCCGCTGGCGCTCCGGCTCAATCTTGCTTTGCCTCGTGCATTCCTGAGTTCGGGAACGTCAATCACAACGCGCCTCATTGTCATCGACAAGATTGGCCCCACAAGCCCGCCGGTCACCGGCACGGCTGCCGATCTCGCTGAGGCATTGGACTTTGTCGATGCCTTGCCGCCGCGTTCGTCAGTACGTGCGTGTGCGCTCCCACCGACAACTAAACCGACGGCGCTCCGGCTCGCTACCGCGTCTCCAAGGGCAATACTCGCACCACCGAGCCTAAAGGTCGCGCCGCAGATTACGCCGATTTCGCTCGACTATGTAGCACTCGCCGAGCCTGCTCCGATTTCAGAGCAGGTCGGTCATTATCTTCCCTATCGCCCAAGCCGCATCGCTATCCCAGATGCCTGTCCGCACCCGACGCCATTGGTAGAGTCGGTTGCCATGGGCTCGATCGCAGCGCCCGTTCCGGTTGCACGGCCGATGGTCAGCCAGGCCTGCATCACAGACGGTCTTTTGTCTGAAGCCCAACTCGAAACCCTCATTTATGCTGTGAACGCTTTCGAGCGGGATTTGCCGGGAACTTACATTCCCACCGATAAGGGTTGCAGCATTGAACCGAGCGCCGACGGTAAAGCCTATCGCTGTGGCTATTTCCTTGGCGATGGGACCGGCGCTGGCAAAGGCCGCCAGCTCGCCAGTATCATCATGGATCGCTGGCTGCGTGGCGAACGGCGCCATATCTGGCTGTCGAAGAACGAAGCTCTGCTCGAAGATGCCAGACGCGACTGGTCGGCGCTCGGCGGATTGCCGCTTGATGTCCAGCCGCTCTCGCAATGGAAACTCGGAAGCGCGCTTGGCATGAGCGAAGGCATAGTCTTCGTGACTTATCCGACGCTTCGATCCGGACGCGTCGATGCGACCCGCCTCGACCAGCTGCTCGATTGGGCGGGCGAAAACTTTGATGGCGTGATCGCCTTTGACGAAGCCCATGCCATGGCCAATGCCGCCGGTGGGGAAGGGTCGCGCGGCAAGGTCAAAGGATCGGAGCAAGGCATAGCGGGCGTTCGGCTGCAAAACCTGCTTCCCCGCGCACGCGTCATCTACGCGTCGGCAACCGGTGCTTCGGACGTCAACAATCTTGCTTATGCATCGCGCCTCGGACTTTGGGGTTCCGAGACCGCCTTTGCCACACGCGACAAATTTGTCTCGGACATCCGCGCTGGCGGAATTGCGGCGATGGAACTGGTCGCACGCGACCTCAAATCGCTCGGGCTTTATACCGCCCGGGCATTGTCCTTTGCAGGGGTCGAATATGAGATACTCGAACATGAACTGACCGAGGCGCAAATCCGGATTTATGACGCCTATGCCGATGCATGGGCCATCATCCATGCAAACTTAAGCGAAGTGCTCGAAGCCACGCGCATCGTCGATGCAGACAGCGGCGCAACGCTCAACAAGGGTGCCAAGGCCGCCGCCTTGTCCATTTTTGAAGGAACCAAGCAGCGCTTCTTCGCCCAGTTGCTGCTCTCGATGAAGCTTCCCAGCCTCCTTCCCGCTATAAGCCAAGCGCTGGGCGACGGCCACTCAGCCGTTGTGCAGCTGGTTTCCACTGCCGAAGCCATGCTCAACCGGCGGCTTGCCGATATCGACGTTGCGGAAAGCGAAAATCTCGAAATCGATCTTAGCCCGCGCGAATATGTCATCGACTATCTGACCCAAAGCTTTCCGGTTCGCTTGATGCAGATCTTCGTTGACGAAAATGGCGACGCGCGTTCTGAACCGATGAGCGACGCCGACGGAAATCCCGTTCTCTGCCGCGCAGCACTTGCCGCGCGCGACACGATGATCGAGCAGCTCTGTGCATTGCCACCCATTGCAACCGCACTCGATGCCATCATCGAATGCTTCGGCGTCGATGCCGTTGCCGAAGTGACCGGCCGCACGCGCCGTTTGATCGTCGCAAACGATGGCAGCCAGAAGCTGCAATCGCGAAGTGCCCGGTCTAACATCCTCGAAACGCAAGCCTTCATGGACGGCGACAAGCGCATATTGGTATTCTCGGATGCCGGCGGCACCGGTAGGTCCTATCACGCCGATTTGGGTGTGCGGAACCAGTCCCGCCGCATTCACTTCCTTCTCGAGCCCGGATGGCGGGCGGATGCAGCCATTCAGGGGCTGGGACGGACCAACCGCACCAACCAGTCTTCGGCTCCCCTGTTCAGGCCGGTGACAACCGATGTGCGTGGCGAGCGGCGCTTTATCTCGACGATTGCCAGGCGCCTGGACAGTCTGGGGGCGCTCACCCGCGGCCAGCGCCAGACAGGCGGACAAAATCTGTTCGATCCAGCCGATAATCTTGAGAGCAATTATGCGAAGGACGCGCTCAACCGCTGGTTTCACCTGCTCTATGAAGGAAAGATACAGGCGGTGGGCTTCGAGACCTTCCAGAAGCTTTCAGGGCTCAATATCGAAGCAAGCGACGGAGGTGTGGTCGACGATCTGCCTCCCATCCAACGCTGGCTCAATCGCATATTGGCTTTCCCGATCCACCTTCAAAATGCTGTCTTTGACGAGTTTCTGGGGCTGGTTGAAGCAAGGGTTTCAGCAGCGCGCGATGCAGGGACGCTTGATCTCGGCGTTGAGACCATTGCCGTGGAGGATTTCCGCATTCATTCCGATCTTGTGCTGCGAACCGATGCGGCAACCGGCGCAACGACGCATCTTCTCGATATCGAAATCACCCGTAAGCAGCGCCCTCAGCTCTTCGACACGCTCGCGCGGCGCTACATCGGCAAGGGTAAAGCCCCCAAATATGTTCGCAATGAGCGCTCGGGCAAAGTCGCACTTCTTCTGCCGACCCGGGGATTGATCACCGATACAGGCGAGCGCATTGATCGTTTCATAGCCATTCGGCCGTTGCGCGAAGAATATCTGACCGCCGACCAGCTTGCCGAAAGCAACTGGTCCGAGATCGAACTTGCTGGCTTTGAAGCGTCATGGCGTGCCGAGACAGGCGAAGCCATGGCAACACCGAAATCCGACCGGCTCTTTCTTGCAACCGGCCTGCTGCTGCCCGTCTGGGACAAGCTCCCCGATGATTATGTCCGCGTCAGCCGGATTGCTGCCGCCGACGGGCGGACGCTTCTGGGGAGAGAAATCAGCCAGGTCGACATAACGGACCTGTCGCAGAAACTGGGTCTTGAACTTTCACCCAGCCTTCCAATCGATGAGATTGCGGACCTTGTTCTGAAAACCGGTAAAGCGCTTCCGCTTTCGAGTGTCGAGCCACTGATGCTCAAACGGTCGCTCGTAAATGGCAGCCAGCGGCTTGAACTGACCGGATGGTCGGCCGAGCGATTGGCCTGGTATAAGGCGCAAGGCTGCTTCACCGAGATCATCCGATACCAGACGCGGCTGTTTCTGCCTCTGGCTGGTGCCAACCCCATTCTCGCATCTCTCGCCGAGGTTCGCAGCTAATGGGCGACGATTCCGTCCAAGATTTCTTTAATCATTTGGTGTAATCCGACAATGCGACCCGAGGGGCAACTTCCGTTGCGCCTATCCCTGACCCCGGCCAATTCGTTGGTCGGGGTTATTTGTCAGGGTCTTCTAAAGCTTTGGCAACGCCACCACCCAGACAGAGGGGAGGGGGCTCCTGCATTTGCGGGCTTTGATGGATCGAATGGCGTTCCGTCAGCTCGAAACTTCAGGAGTTATGACATGTTGAAATCCATTCCCTTGAACAAGCTCGTCGCCAGTCCGCGCAATGTGCGCAAGCGCCGCGATCCGGCCGCCGATGCTGAATTGAAAGCGAGCATTGCCTCGCTCGGCCTTCTACAGAACCTTGTGGTACGTGCAGGCAAGAAGGGCCTCTATGAGGTCGAAGCCGGTGAGCGCCGTCGTTCGTCGTTGCTGGAACTGGCTGCGGAAAAGGTCGTCGAAAAGAATATGCCTGTGATGTGCCTCGTTCTTGATGGCGACGAGACCGAGGTCCGCGAAGCCACCTTGGCTGAAAACTTCCATACGCTAAAGCTCAATCCGGCTGACGAAGCGCTCGGCTTTGCCAGCATCATCGAGACAGGTGCAACGCCAGATGATGTCGCGCGCCGCTTCGGTTTGACCGTGCGCTTTGTCGAGGGCCGGCTGCGCCTCGCTTCGCTTGCACCTGTCATCTTCGAAGCCTTGGGAGCTGGAGATATCACGCTCGACATGGCCAAAGCCTATGGTGCTACATCCGATCACATGATCCAGACCCGAGTTTTCGAGGAGGTCACCGAGTCCTGCTATCGCGCCACGCCCGACAGCATCCGCCGCATGGTCCTGAACAGCAGCGTTCGTGGCAGCGATCCGCGTGCGCAATTCGTCGGAAAAGATGCCTATCTTGAAGCCGGTGGCCGGATCGACCGCGAACTGTTCGACAATGACGATGATGAATCCTGGCTCGATGTCGCGCTGCTTGAAGGCCTAGCTTCGACCAAAATGGAAGAAGCAGCGAAAGCTGCGGCAGACGAACAGGGCTTGGCCTGGGTCACCCCTACGCTTGCCAACTATATCAGCCATGACCTTGTTGAGGGCCTGCACCGTGTTCCCGTTCCAGCGCGGGTTTATTCCGATGACGAGCTTGCCCGTCTCGACGATCTCGACACGGCCTATGATGTTCAGGCAGCGATCCTTGAAGATGAGGACAGCAGCGAGGAGGCCATCCGCTCGGCTGAGGCCGAAATCGTGCGGATCGATACCGAGGTTGCGGCAATCCGCGACCGGACGCCCGAACTCGACGCGGATACAAAGCGCGATTGCGGTATGGTGCTGACATTGGGCCGCGATGGCGTTCCCGTGCTCCAGCCGCAATATTTCACGAAGGAACGGGTCGTCAGCCCCGACGATGACGGCACAATGGAAGTTGCCTCAACCGGCCCAGCCGACAAGCCGAACCGCCTCGGCCTGTCACAACGGTTGGCGGACGAGCTTTCCATGCAGCGCCGCGATGTGCTCGCGCTCCATGTCGCAAATGATCCGGCCCTGGCGATGGACCTGTTCGTCTTCACGCTTGCTGACGCGGACAGCTACAAATTTGGTGGATCGCCCGGCCTAAATCTCAACGGGCGCGCGCCTGGAGGACCGGCGTTCGGTTTTGAAGCAAGTGATGCTCCTGCAACGGCAGCCCTTGCCGAACTGCGTTCGGGCCTTAATGAAAGCTGGCGCAGTGGTGACACGATATCGGAGCGTTTTGACCTCTTCCGCAGTCTTGACGACGAGCATCGTCATGCGTGGTTGAGCTGGGTCGTTGCCCGGACATGCGAAGCAAGCCTCAATGGCATCGGCAATCGCCTCAATCCGTTCCACGATCATCTTGCCGGGCTCATCGGTTTTGACATGGCTGCATGGTGGCGCCCGACCGCTGCCAATTATTTCGACCGCGTTTCGAAGGCTGCAATATTGGATGCGCTGGCCGAAGTTGGCGGCCCGACGCTTGCCTCGCGTTTTGCATCATCCAAAAAGGGTGAGCTTGCGGCAAGCGCCGAGCGGATTTTTGCTGGCAATTTCATCGCCGAGGCCGAGGTCAAGGAAGCTGCGCTTCGCTGGCTTCCAGCACCGATGCAGTTCACCAGCGCCCAGCCAACCGGCGATGCTGAAAAATCCGCAGATAGCGAACAGCCATCCAGCGGCAGCGAGGAAGCTGTCGCTCCCGAAAATGTGGACGTCGAACTCGCCGCCTGACCTCCTCCTGACAGGAAGGGCCTGAACGGCGTCCGCATGGAGCGGCTCTCTCGATGATCGAGGGAGCCGCTTCACTCGATTTAGACCATCAAAAGAGAGGAGAGGGGGCTTGCTCGCCTGTGTCGTCGAAGGATTGTCTTCGTCCGACATTCAGGAGAATGTTCCTATGTCCTATCGTTCAAAACCATCAGGCCCTTCGCCTGCAGCGCGCATAACCGACCAGATTATCGAAAGGCTGGAGGCTGGTACCAAACCATGGGTCAAGCCCTGGCGGGGTGGAACGGTCTCGCGCCCATTGCGTGCCTGCGGAATCCCCTATCGCGGCATGAACGTGTTCTGGCTTTGGATGATTGCCGACCTCAACGGCTACGCGTCACCCTATTGGATGACCTATGCCCAGGCCGTAAAGCTCGGGGCGCAGGTCAGGAGGGGCGAAAAATCGACCATTGCCATTTTCTACAAAAGCTACGCGAAAGAGGTCGCCGCATCAGAAGGTGGTGATGTCGAGGAAGAGACCCGCCGTGTCCTGAAATCCTATGCTGTATTCAACGCCGATCAGATCGACGGGCTTGAAAGCCGCTTCCATCCCGCGCGTGATCTTGTGCTCATCGAACCTGAAGGCCGCAAGGTCGAACTCGATGCGTTCTTTGCCCGCATTCCTGCGCAATTGCGCCATGTGGGGGCGGCAGCCTATTATGAGCCTTCTGCTGACCGTATCACGATGCCGCCAGCCGACCTCTTTTCGGGCTACGATCATTATTATGCGACACTGGCGCACGAGCTGTCCCACTGGACCGGCCATGGCTCGCGGCTCGGGCGCGATCTCAAAAACCGCTTTGGAAGTGCGGCCTATGCAGCCGAAGAGCTTGTCGCCGAGCTTTCAAGCGCCATGCTGGGCGCCGAGCTGGGGCTTCCGGTCGCGCATCTTGATAGCCATGCAAGCTATATCGACCATTGGCTTCGCCTGCTTCGCGAGGATGATCGTGCCATCCTCACCGCTGCGGCCCGTGCCGAGGAAGCAAGTGCATTGCTCTTGCAGCTTGGGGGATGGACAGCGGACGAGACGTCCGTAGCTGAGCTGGAAGAAGCAGCCTGATCATAGACAGGGTGTTGCGCGACTTCCATTCAACGCCGCTTTTTTGACGGTTCGCCCAGCCAGAAAGTTTGGCAAACCTGCAACCTTGATTTTTCGCATCACACATGCTACATAAAATCATCATCACAAGATGATAAGGAGATGCAAAATGGCAACAGCCTTTCTTGATCCCGTCATTGATGCGCTCAGCGCAGATAAGGCCCATGGTATCGAACCCAAGCGACTGGCTGATATGTTGCAAATGTCCTTGAGCGAAATTGCCGAGCTGGCAGGCGTCCATCGCACGACCTTGGCGCGCAATCCCGGTTCTCCCGAGGTGCAGGCCAAGTTGGGACCGATCGCGACAATCTTGTCGCGGGCTACAGACATGGGCGGCGGTCTTCCGAAAGCCGTGCTGTGGTTCCGGCACCAGCCAATCGCAGCCTTTGGCTACAAGCGTGCGGTCGACATAGTGCAGGCCGGAGAAGCAACGCAAATTCTCGCCTGGCTCGATGCGCTTGAAGATGGCGCTTACGCCTGACAGGCATGGACAATGTGATTAGTTTTTCGGCGCGAACATTTCGCGTTGTGCCGCCGCGCTGGGCCCATGCGCCTTTGTCGGGAGAAGGCGCGCGCTTGCATGGCGGGCGGTTTAACCCAGCCGGCATGGCAGCTTTTTATTCGGCGCTCGATCCCCACACCGCATATGCCGAATATACGCAGGCGCTGTATGACCGGCCTGGATTGCTTTTCTCCTTCGATATCGCGGACGCCAATATCATCGATTTGTCGACAGACGCTGCGCTCGCATCTGTTGGATTGAGCGCGTCCGACCTTCAGGCTCGCTGGTTCGGCCGCAGCGATGCGCCGACGCAGGCCGCAGCGGTACGGCTCCATGCAGCGGGCGTTGATGGCCTGATCTACCCTTCGTTGCAGCATGCATCCGGGCGCAATCTTGTCCTCTGGCGCTGGAACGGACCGCCTACGATCAGCCTGGTCGACCGGATGGGCGAGGCGGTTTCGAACCCACTGGGCCAGAATTAGGACTGCGGTCCGGCCCGCATCCTAAACTGAGATCTGCAGGAACTCTTAGCACCTGGCTGGCGTGACGCGGAGCGGCGTTCGCCAGGCGAGAGAGGCCCTGGACCAGCCGGCAGGGCCGCGCAACCCGCCCGGTCAGGCCCGTGTTGGCCTGCAAGCAGGCCTGCCCGCGCCAGCCTGGACCTTGGCGGGTTCCCCGGGCGCAAATGCGCCGGTGCGCGTACCTGCCTTAATGCCGGTCCTGACGGGCTCTCGCTGGCGACACCGCCAGCGTGACACCCAAATCAGGAGGATTATCATGCAGAACAGTTTTTCAGAGCAGCTTTCCGGTCTCGACCTTTCCGGCTTCACCATAGGCCCGCCCCCTGTGACGCCGTCCGACTTTCCCTGTTCGGAAGCGATCAGCCAGACACTGGAAGGCCTTTGGTCCGACCTCTTTGCCATGCTGACGGGAACCGCACTGGAAGTCGATGCAGAAGAGCTGGGCTGGGGCCTCGTCAATCTGTTCCACCGTGCCGCTGATCGCAAATCCAAAGCCGTCGACCGGGCAACCGATGAAGTGCGCGCGCTCGTTGCGTCCAACGACGGATCGGAAATACGCACCCATGAACTGGAAGTGCAAATAGAACGCGCCCAATGCGCTGAAGCGGGGATGATCGCGCTTGAAGAAATGCGCGAAGTGGCTGCCGCATTGTACGCCCATGAATTCAGCTCATCGTGGAAGCCAGTTTCAAGTTCGCGGTTCAATCACGGCGCGATGTTGACCTCTGCGGTCGTGCAGGGCCGCGATTTTCTACGCGCACGAAGTGCCGCCAAACGGCGTGCAGCGATGCCTGAAGGCACGCCTGTGGTTTTCGCTGGGGGACGTAGCCGCTTTGCAAGCGATGAAGATGCCAAAACCTTTGCGACCAACATCTGGGCGACGCTCGATCGTGTCCACCAGAATGTACCCGACATGGTGCTGGTGCATGGCGGCGACACCAAAGGCGTCGACCGTCTGGCCGCATCCTGGGCCGAGCGGCGGGGCATTGCCCAGCTGACCTTCAGCCTCGATATGCGGCTTGGTGCCAGGGCAGGGTTCAAGCGCAATGAGCAGATGCTCTCGCTCAGCCCGCGTTATGTGATTGCCTTTCCGGGCAACGGCGTATTGGAGCGTCTGGTCATCGATGCAAAGGCGAACCGTGTGCCACTGTCCGCGAACAAGGTGATGCATGCCGCACGATCACATACCACTCCCATGACCGGATCAACGAGGCACAGGCGGGAAAATATCAGCACACCCCACACATTGGGATGTAGGGGGTTTTGGCTGTTTTGGGCGGGGTTTTGGGGAAGGCAGCTTTTAAGTCCAAATCAAGGTCAAGGGGGGGGCTGACTTGGG
>NZ_CALMSV010000151.1 GCF_937872355.1 uncultured Sphingorhabdus sp.
TGGGTGCCGGGCTGGGGATCGCGGCCACACGGATCGCCTCCCGCTCGATACCCGGCGCGCTGCTCGTGGGAGGGGCTTTGGTGGCCAAAGCACTTTACGACAAGCGGAAGAAGCGGAACGGCTAGCCCTTCCCCGTCACCCAATAACCGCTGGCGGCCGCCTGCCAATCCTTGACGCTTTCCAACGGCACAGTCAGCATCATGATGTTGAGTGCCAGATTGTCGCGGATCATCCAGCCGACGAACAACTCCATCGCCAATCCGAGCGCCAATGTCGCCTTCCACGGAAGGCGCGAGGCCAGGAAAAAACCGAAAATCATCCAGGCTATATCCGCGAGCGAATTGACGATACTGTCACCGGCATAGCCATAGGAAATCGTCACCTCGCGATAGCGATCAATGATCACCGGCGAATTTTCCAGTATCTCCCATGCGCCCTCGACCAATATCGCTAGCGCAACCGCGACACCCAGCGGGAACAGTGCAGGCCACTTCTTGCGCAGCAAATAGCCAGCGCCATAAAACAGAAAACCGTGAATAATGTGGCTCGGCGTGTACCAATCGGCCAGATGCTGGCTGTTTTCGCTCGATTGCACCACCAGATGGAGCAGCTTGATTTCACCGCATGCGCAGATTGGCGGGCGGCCAATAGACCAGAGGATGACCCCGATAATCGCGAAGAGCAGTAAGGCGATAAGCGCGCTGAACTTGCTGATCCGAAGCGGCCAATTCATGCGAGAATCTCTCCTAAGGGCTTGACGCCCCGATACCCTTTCGCGCAGTAGCGGCTATGGCCGGTTCCCACAACCAACTCGAACGCCGCGGGCTTTTGTTCGTGCTCTCTTCGCCCTCTGGCGCGGGCAAATCCACCTTGTCGCGAATGCTGCTGGAGGCTGACCCGCAAATTGCGCTTTCGGTCAGCTACACCACCCGCCCGCCGCGCCCCGGCGAAATTGACGGGGTGCATTATCATTTCACCGACGTGCCGACCTTCAAGGCGATGGCAGCGAATGGCGAATTCCTTGAATGGGCGCATGTCTTTGGCCACCGTTATGGTACGCCGAAGGAACCGGTCGAGGCCGAGCTGGCTGCTGGTCGAGACGTGTTGTTCGACATCGACTGGCAAGGCGCGCAGCAGCTTTATCAGGAAGCAGGCCCGGACGTCGTCCGCGTCTTCATCCTGCCGCCGTCGATTGAGGAGCTTGAACGCCGTTTGCATGCGCGGGCGCAGGATAGCGACGCCGTAATCGGCGAACGCATGGCACGCGCCAAGTCCGAAATCGGCCACTGGGATGGCTATGACTATGTCCTGATCAACGACGACGTAGATGGCTGCTTTGCCCAAGTGCGGCAGATATTGACCGCCGAGCGGCTCAAGCGGCGCCGGCAAAAGGGTCTGATCGGCTTCGTCCGCGATCTGGTAGCGAGCTAATGCTCCTCGGGTAGCGGCTCGTCGTACAGCCGCCCCATAAATTCATCGCTGTTCTTCGCATAGGGATCAAGCGTGATCACCGTGCCGTCGTTGAACAGCAATTGATAATCCCCACGCCAGCGGCGGCGGAAGGCTGTGAAATCGTCAATGGACTGACTCGCTTCGCGACCGTCGGCATCGACATAGGCGATCTGATCGCCCCGCATGCGTAATGCCGTCTTGCGCAGCTTTCGGATCAACACACCGGAATACACCGCGCCGATGCCGAATGTGAAAGACAACCAGAAGGCAATGCGCATCTGGAAGGCAGCGTCGGAGCGCGCTGAACCGACGAAAATCCAGACCCATGCGATCAGTGCAAATAGCGCAGCGCTGCAATAGAAGGAAAACCAGTGCATCCCGCCAGGGCGCACCTGCATCCAGCCCGTTTTGGTCGCAGCCGGCGTTGCAGCAATTGCCGCAATCAACAGCGCGATGCAGGTTGCAATTGCGCCGAGCATGATCAGGTCCGATGGCGTGACATAGTCTTGCATGCGAAACCTCCATCCCCAAAGCGTTACAGCTTGGAACTAGAAGACCAAAATTCGGTTAAACGCGCAACAGTTGCAGGAAATGCGCCGCTGCCAAGAACTCTGCTTCGCGATCGGCGCGGTTCTTCTGCGCCCAATAATCCTCACCCCAATTCTGCTCCTGCCATAGCTCTTCGAGGCAGGTCGCCTCCCATAGGCGTTTTGCATCGCCCGCTTGCTCGACAATCGCGAGCACCGCGACCAGTGATCCAGCTAGATGGGCGAGCTTGGCCATTGCAGCCAATTCGAAAGTCCCGCGCGCCATCACCGCAGCACGCAGTTTCTCCAGCGTCGCCTCAGGCTGAGGCTTATGCAATACGCCATGTACGATCTGGAACGACACATCATAACGCCCCCGTGCCCAATCGAGCCACGGGTCCCAAACCTCCGCCTGCTTGGGCGCGAGCGGCTCATCGGGTTCAGCGCGATAGCAAAAGACGTCGCTTTCGGCATAGGCCGCAATGGCCGACGCAAATTTGGCCCGGTCGGGTGCGACATGATCGATCGCTGCATTGGCAAAGCCGGTCATGGGCATTGCGGCAGGCTCGATGACTTCGCCAACGGATTCCCATTCGGCAACCACCGCATCAGCCAGCGCCTTGGTTGGCAGATACAACTCGTTGCGCATCGGCGTTTTCAGCGCGCGCGCGTCGAGCCTTATCCCATGCCCGTAAGTGCCTTGTTCAAGGCTGACCTGTTTCCAGAAGCGGCGCATGTTCAGTCCTGCCCGGCGTCCTTCTTGTTCCAGCTCTTTTTCAGCAGAATCGGGAACAGGAAAAATTCAAACATGCCAAGCACGATGAACAAATAGCCCAAAAACGGCGGGAATTCCGGGAACAACCGGCCCGCACTGATGGCAAGGCCCATCATAACGATTACGGCTCCCGAAAAGCGCAAGACGTTCAAAATGATAAAACGTTGTTTGGCCTGTGTTTCACGTTCGTCGGTGGTCATAAATGCCCCTTAATCGCGTGCATCAATTCTTCCATAGTCTCAACCAGATGATCCGCCCCTGCTTCACGCAATTCATCGAGCGGATGATAGCCCCAGTTCACGCCTATCGTGCGACAACCGGCGGCCTTGCCCATATGGATATCGTAAACAGTATCGCCAATCATGACAGCATTGGCGGCGTCGGCGCCTGCATCGGCAAGCGCTTGCCACACCATCGACGGGTGCGGCTTGGACGGATGCCGGTCCGCAGTCTGCAGCGTCACGAACAATCCTTTGATACCATGATGGTCGAGACAACGTTCCAAGCCCCGATCTGACTTTCCAGTTGCCACACCCAGAAGCCAGCCATTCTCGTCGAGTTCGCTTAGTACCGCCGCCATGCCATCATAAAGCGGTTCATCGACCAGACCGTTTCCTCGCAATGTATAGAATGCCTGCTTGTACCGCTCGGCCATGTCGCGGTGGAGCGCGTCCTCTGCTTCGGGCAGCAACTGCCGCATCGCCTCCACAAGGCTGAGCCCGACTATACGTCGCGTTGCATGGCGCGGCGGCGCGGCCATCCCCATTTCGTCGAAGGCGTGCTCCATCGCCATGCAGATATTGGCCTGGCTGTCGACCAGCGTACCATCGCAATCGAATATGGCGAGGCGGGGCGGGGGCACTGAACCCCTTCCCCCATCCAAAGCGCCCGCGCTTTCTTTCCCTGCCTTTTAAGGTTATCGGGCGCCCCCCAAACGGTCGCCCCAA
>NZ_CALMSV010000152.1 GCF_937872355.1 uncultured Sphingorhabdus sp.
CTGCCTACCTTCGCAAGATGCACGACCGCTACGGATCGCCGGGCTTCCTCGCTGCCTACAATGCGGGTCCGGGCCGCTACGAACAATATCTGCGCGGCGAACGGGGCTTGCCCACCGAGACGCGGAATTACGTCGCCCGGCTTGCGCCGATGATCGGCGGCGATGCCGCGCCGCTCGTCGCTTCCAGCAGCTCGGTGACACCGAACACGCAGCCGCCGCGTCCATCCTGGACGCAGGCGTCGCTGTTCGCCGTGCGATCAACTTCCAGCGAGGAAACCAACTCGGCGACGCCAAGCCTCGCCTCCGCCTCGCCCCCGCGCGCGGCTCCGCCCGCGCCATTGAACGGGCTTTTCGCGCCCGTTTCCGGGCGCTCAACCCAATAATCCGCCCCTTCGTCCGCTGGCGCGCTCCAGCGGGCGCTGGCGCAGTCCCGAGGAAGTTTTGAAGTATGGAGTGGCAAGGAAAGGAGCGAGGGCAGGATAAAAGGGGACGATGTGCGGTGCCATCTTCCCCCGGTCGTTTCCCTGTTTCACAAAGAGTTAGCCGCACCTCTCGCGAGGTGCGAAAAAACCGCGCGATGTGCGCGAACAGCAGAAACCAAGCATTGAGGCCGGATTCTTGCACATCGCGCAGGCGTTTGCCGTGAGCGCCGAGGACGATTTCCGCATCAGGCCGGGGCGCATCGGTTCGAGCAAGCGTCAGCGCACAAGAACGGCGATCGCCCAGGTGCTTGTTGCCACCCAGCTCGCTGGCGGACTGATTACAAGGCGCGGTAACATCGTCAGCGCGCGTCGTTCGACCGCGGGGCGTGGCCGTGTTGCGGGCGTCCGCGCCGGACATCGCCTTGGCAGTCGCGCGCGCGGTGCGGTCATCAAAGCGCGGGTGGTCAGAATGAACCCGCGAACATCGCTTGGCGCGCATCTCTCCTACCTCCAGCGCGATGGCGTCACCCGCGATGGCGAGCGCGGCCAGCTCTTCACTATCGACGGGCAAGAAGTCGATGCCGACGAATTCGCCAAGCGCTGCGAGAATGACCGGCATCATTTCCGGTTCATCGTCTCGCCCGACGACGCCCTCGAAATGGCCGACCTCAAAAAGTTCACGCGCGAACTGATAGGCCAGATGGAAAAGGATCTCGGCACCAAGCTCGATTGGGCCGCCGTCGATCACTGGAACACCGAACACCCGCATATCCATGTCATCGTGCGCGGCGTGGACGAGGATGGCAAAGACCTCGTGATTTCGCGCGACTATATCCGCGAAGGGATGCGAGGGAGAGCGCGCGAGTTGATCACCCGCGAGCTTGGCCCGCGCACCGAGATCGACATCCGCCGCTCGCTCGAACGCCAGATCGCTGCCGAACGCTGGACCGAGATCGACCGCGACCTCGCCCGCAGCGTCCAGCGCGACGGGATGATCGACATGGCGCCCGAACCTGGCCGCCAGCCCGATGCCGACCATACGCTCAGGATGGGGCGGCTTCGCAAGCTCGAACGGCTCGACTTGGCCCGCGAGATCGCACCGGGGCAATGGACGCTTTCGGGAGATGCCGAGCAGCAACTGCGCGCATTGGGAACGCGCGGCGACATCATCAAGCGGATGCACGAGACGATGGCGAAGCGAGGGCTAGACCGTGGCACGACGAGCTATTGCCTCGATGGTAACGCACGCCGACCGGTCATTGGCAAGCTGGTCGATCGCGGGCTGCACGATGAGCTGTCGGGGACCGCCTATGCCATTGTCGATGGCATCGACGGACGCACCCATCATCTGACCTTTTCTGACATCGAGGCAACCACCGATTGCAAGCCGGGCTCCATTGTAGAGCTGCGCCGCTTCGAGGATCGCAAAGGCCGCACCCGCACCGCGCTCGCAGTGCGCTCGGACATAAACCTCCACCAGCAGATCGACGCCCCCGGCGCGACCTGGCTCGACCGCCGGAACTTGGGGCAAGGCGGGCATGACCTTGGCGGCGGCTTCGGGGCCGAGGTGCGCGAGGCGATGGAAGCGCGCGCCGAGCATCTCGCCGATGAAGGTCTGGCGCGGCGGCAGGGGCAGCGCATCATCTTCGCGCGCAATCTGCTCGATACATTGAAAGCCCGCGAGGTCGATGCAGCCGGACAGCGGCTCGCCGCGGAGATCGGCATTCCCTACACGCCTTCGCAGTCGGGCGAATATGTCACGGGGACGGTGCGGCAGCGCCTCACTTTGGCGTCGGGGCGCTTCGCCATGATCGACAACGGCCTCGGCTTTCAACTCGTCCCTTGGTCGCATTCGCTCGACAACCAGATCGGCAAGCACATCTCGGGCGTGATGCGCGGCGACGGCGGAGTCGATTGGTCGTTCGGCCGCGGGCGGGGACTGGGGCTGTGAGGCACATACGCCAGCCCCGCTCTTCGTGCGCCAGCCCTTCCGTGCGGCCAAATTCGCTTGAACCGGCAGTGATCACGAACTGATCAATCTGATTTTTGAAGGACGAACCATGCAAGCGACGAAAATACTCTGGGGCCAGGTTATCGCGGTGTTCCTGATCGTGCTGACCGGCATCTGGTCGGCAACGCAATGGACCGCCTCGGCGCTTGGTTTTCAGCCCGAACTGGGCGAGCCCTGGTTCACGCTGTTTGGCTGGCGCATCTATCATCCTCACGACTTCTTCTGGTGGTGGTTCGTCTTCGACGCTTACGCCCCGCACATCTTCGACACGGGCGGCATCATCGCCGTGTCAGGCGGGATGGTCGCCATCGTCGTCGCCATCGGCATGTCGGTCTGGCGGGCGCGCGAGATCAAGAATGCCGAGACCTATGGCTCGGCGCGCTGGGCCAAGCCAGCCGAAGTCCGCCGCGCCGGTCTGCTCGACGACAAAGGCGTCCTGCTCGGCAAGTTGGGCAACCTCTATCTGCGCCACGACGGCCCGGAGCATGTGCTGTGCTATGCGCCAACGCGGAGCGGCAAGGGCGTCGGGCTGGTCATCCCGACTTTGCTGACCTGGCCCGGCTCGGCAATCGTCCACGACATCAAGGGCGAGAATTGGGAATTGACCGCAGGCTTCCGCTCGACCTACGGGCGCGTCCTGCTGTTCGATCCCACCAATGCGGCCTCCGCCGCCTACAACCCGCTCCTCGAAATCCGCAAAGGCGAATGGGAAGTGCGCGACGTCCAGAACGTCGCCGACGTGCTGGTCGATCCCGAAGGCAGTCTCGAGAAGCGCAACCATTGGGAAAAGACCAGCCACGCGCTGCTGGTCGGCGCGATCCTCCACGTTCTGTACGCGGGCAAGGACAAGACGCTCGCCGGGGTCGGCGCCTTCCTCTCCGATCCCAAGCAACCGATCGAATCCACGCTCCGCGCAATGATGACCACGCCGCATCTGGGCGAGGCGGGCGTTCACCCCGTCGTGGCTTCCGCCGCGCGCGAGCTGCTCAACAAATCGGCCAACGAACGCTCCGGGGTGCTGTCCACCGCTATGTCGTTCCTCGGCCTCTACCGCGACCCGGTGGTGGCGCAGGTGACACGGCAATGCGACTGGCGCATCGCCGATCTTGTGACGGGCAAGCATCCGGTCACGCTCTACCTGGTCGTGCCGCCTTCAGACATCAGCCGCACCAAGCCGCTGATCCGGCTGGTCCTCAATCAGATCGGGCGGCGGCTGACCGAGGATTTGCACGCGAAGCAAAGCCGCCAGCGGTTGCTGCTCATGCTCGACGAGTTTCCGGCGCTGGGGCGGCTCGACTTCTTCGAAAGCGCGCTCGCCTTCATGGCGGGCTACGGGATCAAGGCTTTCTTGATCGCCCAATCGCTCAATCAGATCGAAAAGGCTTACGGCCAGAACAATTCGATCCTCGACAACTGCCATGTCCGGGTCAGCTTTGCGACCAATGACGAGCGCACCGCCAAACGGGTGTCCGACGCGCTCGGCACCGCCACCGAATTGCGCGCGATGAAGAACTATGCCGGCCACCGCTTGTCGCCTTGGCTGGGGCATTTGATGGTGTCACGCTCGGAAACCGCCCGCGCGCTCCTGACCCCCGGCGAGATCATGCAACTCCCGCCAGACGACGAAATCGTCATGGTCGCCGGTGTCCAGCCGATCCGGGCCAAAAAGGCGCGTTACTATCAAGACCCACGCATGAAGAGCCGGGTGCTGCCGCCGCCCAAGGCCAAGCCGGGTGCGGGACCGCCGAGGCCGGATGATTGGAGCGGGCGAGCGCCAATCGCAGCGCCGCCAGTCCAAATTCCCGTCGAAGCGCCCGAACCGGCCAAGCATTCACAAGACGACGATGCCGAGAATGCAGACCTGCGCCGTGAGCCGATGATGGACGCGCATGTCGATATCTCGCCACCCTTGCCGCCACCGCCCGCCAACGAGTTCGAGCCCGACGAGCCGGATGCAGCGACCGATGCCGCGCGCATCCAGCGGGTAGTGCAGGACCAAGCCATGAACGCCCGCCGTGCGGCATTGGACCCTGATGACGGGATGGACCTTTGACCATGCCGGTCAAAGCCCGCCTCTCGGTCTATCTCGCCCCCGAAACGATGGAAGCGCTCGCCGCCTACGCCGACCGGCGCGACCGGTCGCGTGCGCTGAACGCGGAGGCGGCCATAGCCCAGTCCCTGTCGCCCGACGCCGACGAGGCGCGCGAGGCGGCGGTGACCAAGCGGCTCGACCAGCTCGACCGGCGCATGAACCGGCTGGAACGCGATGTGGGGATTGCGGTCGAGATGATTGCGATGTTTGTGCGGTTCTGGATGTCCAACGCGCCGCCGCCGCCGGAAGGCGAACGCGCTCTGCTGCGAAAGCAAGGAGGCGAACGGTACGATAACTTCATGGCCGCACTTGGACGACGATTGGCAAAAGGACCAAAGGTGCGGCAGGAAATTGCCGAGGACGTGCGTGGAGAGGGCGTGGACGGCTGAAATGTTGGACGCTGCCGACAGTCTCCTTTTGAGGGCGAAATGGCTCAAGCTGCCATAGGTTCATCTAAGCAAAAGAGTGGCTAGGGAGCGGATGGTAGGAGTAACAATGCCAAGTCAGAGCACAGCAAGAGGCTCGATGCCAATTATGTCTTATCCAGCTTCCGCCCTCAGCCAGTAGCCCAATGTCAATGCATCGTGGCGGTTGAAAAATGTTTCAAACAGAAAGCGGTGGCGGTCGCCATTTCGATCCGTCAGAATCAGTTCCTCTTGCCCAATGGTCCCGCCTTGGCTTGCCGAACAATAGTCGGAAACGGCTTCGAAGATGACCTTCTCCGTGTAAGCAAATCTCGCCCGAAAGTCGGTCGACTCCACACAGTAACGGCAAGGATCGTTGGCATCAAAATCATGTTTACGGCGAGCCGGATGAGGATGGCCACTGACAAGCGCTACCATCGGCCGACCACCATGACCATATTCGACAAGCCGCCAAAGCGTCGAGGTGATGGTGTTCCCAAAATCCTTACTCAATGCCTTCACAAAATCGAGGCTTGGTAGGCTTGATATGGCCTGCTCGCGAAAGCGATCCGACATGAACAGTAACTGGCCCGCGGCATAATTGGCTTCGGCTTCGATCCGCTCGTGGCAAACAGGTGTCAGGCTATGCTCATTGTCGCCAAACATCATGCCGTCATGCCAGGGTATGACACTGTGCCCTATTTCGTGGGCTTCGTTCCAACGGTGCTTCAGTATTGGCACATCCTTGTCGAGCATGATCCGCTTTTCGTCAGGGAAAAACATAGCTTTCAGGTTGAGCGTCCGCACTGCATCGCCAAGGATCGTTGGCCGTAAAAGTACTTGCTTTCCCATCACCGTAAGCCGTGACCGCATTTCTCGAAGCAGGCTGTCGTCGGTCGTGCTGTAATATTTGCGGTCAAGCTTAAGCAACTCGCGCACATGCCTAAGATCGAGCGGTGGCTCGGGATTGCCAAGACCTTTGAGAATCTTGGCGATCTGCCCGTCTATGTCAGCAGCGGTCCGCCCCCCTAAATCGATGTTCTTCAATTGCCCGCCTTACCATCACGTTTGCTGAGCACAGCGACGAAGGCTGCAAGTGCTTCGCTTTCGGCCGATGTCAACCGCTCCATCGATTCCGAACGTGCTGCAAAGCGCACGGCTTCGCGGCGTAAATCATCATCGTTGGCGACAACTAGCCCTGCCAGTTCCATCAGCTTGCCCTGTGGGACCTTGAATATCTGCGCAAGTTTGTAGACCGTGCGCGGCTCCGGCAGATAATGGACATCGTCCTCGATGACGAGCACTTCGCTCGCATCGAGATCAGCTTCATCGGCAAGCTTCTCAATCGAATACCCCTGCTGGCGGCGCATCAGATTGACAAATTTTCCAAAGGCAATTCTGTTCTCTTCAGCCGACACCGGCTGTTCCGTTGCCGAGTGCGTTTCAGCCACAGGATCGATGGCCAGCAGTCCAGCGCTAACCGCTGCGTTACCTTCACGGGCCGCACGGGCCAGCCACCATTCTTTTGAGCGATCAATGATCATGGCGCTATTCCTCCAGAAACGTCCCGGCTTGGCCAGGCGTAAATTCAAAATATCTCAGATTCTGACAATCAGGGTCGGGACCGAGATCGGTCATGCCGCAACGGTCGCGATAAAATGTGTCGGCCTGCGGCAGTGAATGAAGCCCAATCCTGCCTTTGAAGCCTTCTTCCAGGCTCAGGAAAACGGCCGCAGTGATCAGCGCCGTGCCGACGCCGCGAAGGCGTGCCGATCCTCCGAGTTCAGGCCGATTCCAGGGCGCTGCTTCGAGATAGTCGATATAGACAATCGGCTTTCCTGCCTCTCCCAGAATCCGTGCAGACTTGGTGAGGTCGATTTGGGCAAGCCCTTGGGTTTCGCCCAGGGCGACAATACTGAACCCTTTATAAGCGAGCAGGCCAGACACTCGGGCTGTCTTCTCCTGCCAGTTCCAGTGCCAACTTTGCGGCCATTGCGCCTGCGGGACGCCCTTGCGGGCCAGACCCTGCAAGACGCCCAGCAAGGCCGGCTGCCATTTGGTCTGCCAGTCGTTGAGGTTCTCGGCTTCTATGGCGTCTCGCAACTCGGCTTCAACGGCTCCGCCGGTTGCCGCATCGAGCAGGTAGATCCGAGATATCTCGGCGCTCACAAGAGCATGAGCTCCGCCTTCTCCTTCGTTTGCTCATTCTCGAACAAAAGCTTGTCACCCTTTTCCACCCGGGCATCGACCGTTTGATAAAGGCGCAAGGCCTGTCGCAAGACGGCCGTCTTGCTCAAATCCTTCCGGAGCGAAAGCGCATCCAAAACACGCATTTCGAGCTCAGTGAGGTTGAGGGTCATGGTGCGTTTCATAATGGACTCAAGCCTCCTTTTCCAGAAGGCCCCTAACAGCTTATCCCCGATTCGTCAACAGGAATTAGCCGCAGGATATGTATTGTATAGCTAATAAATAGCTACTATGTGCTTAGCACGACGCTCGCATACTCCGCGAGTCGCATCATCAGAACAGGGTTCGCATGGCACGCCAGCATATCGATCATCGCGACATCGTCGCTTTCGCCCAAGACCGGGTCAATCTGCCCAAGGACAAGGCCGACGAGTATCGTGCGCAAGCTCGCCGATTGCGTGAAAAGCTCGAGACCTATGTTGGCGAACATCCCGATTTCACGCTCAAGAAGATGATGCTATCGGGAAGCTTGGCCAAGGGCACGGCCCTCAGATCACTCAATGATATTGATGTTGCTTGCTACATCAGTGGGGCAGACGCGCCGCAGGACATCGTCAAGCTCCTCGAATATCTCGCAGAACGGTTGCGCAAGGCTTTCCCCAATTTCAGCCCCGAGCAAGTCCAACCGCAAACCTACTCCGTGACCGTGTCTTTCCGCGGTAGCGGACTGGACGTCGATGTCGTGCCCATTCTCTATGCGGGCGACCCGCAATGGTATGGCAATCTGGTCAGCCAGGACGATGGCTCATTTCTCGAAACCAGCATTCCGCTCCATCTGGACTTCGCGGCCAAGCGCAAGCGTGTGCAGGAGAAGCATTTTGCCCAAGTCGTCAGGTTGGTTAAATATTGGGCGCGGTTGATGAAGCAAGAGCGTGAGGGATTTCGCTTCAAATCCTTCATGATCGAGATGATTCTTGCAAAGCTGTGCGACGATGGACTCGACTTTGCAGACTATCCCGAGGCACTCCAGCATTTTTTCACCTATGTCGCGCGCAGCGATATGCGCGAGCTGATCGTCTTTTCGGACTATTACCGACCCTCCGACGTTCCGGCGCTCAATTGTCCGGTCAAAATCATAGATCCGGTGAATGCCGCCAACAATGTCGGACGGCTCTACACGTCCGCAAATGCCGACGCCATTGTCGATGCCGCCCTTGACGCTGGGGACGCAATCGATGCCGCACTTGCAGCACCAAACAAGCAATTGACCGTCGCCTATTGGCAGAAGGTCTTTGGCTCAGCATTCCAGGGATAACGCCATGTCTAGCGCATTTAGCTTCACCGAGAGTTCGACCTTCACCGTCACCCATGCGCGTCATATGGCCGCTAAAGTGGCAACCGACCTGAAACGTCTCCAGCGCCTCTACCCCGGTGGACCGACCGATACACGCATCGCGCAATTCGAGGCCGAGGCGACGGCGCTGATAAAGGCGGGCTATCTCGAAAGCGTCTCCTATGGCTTTCAGCGCGACGGGAAGTGGATTGAGCCGACGCTACAATATACTGCACGCGATCTGATGGGCGGATCGGCCGACGACAATGATCCGGGGCGGGTCCGTCCAGGTGCTGATGTAAGTGGCGCGACCTTCAAGAGCTTTCTTTGCTACAGCTCTTCTTGGTTTCGCCTGAGCCAGGCTGAGCAAGACGCATTCGAGGCTGGTTTGCCCTTCTCTAGAAGCGATGCGCCACAGCCCGGGGTCAGTGGTTATCTCAGTGAAGACAAAATCTACTCCGCTGGTGGACGTGCGCTCCAGCGTGCAACAGTCAGGAGCTATTGATGAATCAAGCACAGCCTCTCGATGCATTGTTCGAACGGCGCATCACCTATCCCGACTTCGAACCACAGCAGCGCCTTGCACAGCTGATCGGCCTTGATGATCAAAAGGCGCGTCTTTCAAAAATTCTTGGACTTCTGGTCAATCCCGCAGGGATTAGCCAATGGCTCGGACGCCATCACCCTGACGCTTTAGGCTTGCTCGACACGGTCTTACGG
Organism: uncultured Sphingorhabdus sp.; assembly: GCF_937872355.1. Taxonomy (GTDB): domain Bacteria; phylum Pseudomonadota; class Alphaproteobacteria; order Sphingomonadales; family Sphingomonadaceae; genus Sphingorhabdus_B. The sequence goes on from NZ_CALMSV010000152.1 coordinate 9,170, forward strand.
CGCCCGCCGCTTGTAATCCTAGCAGGTGATGTTGGCTCGGGCAAAACCGAGCTCGCAGAGACGATTGGCGACGCAGTGGCGCGCCAAGAGAAGATTGACATCACTCTATTCCCCCTGAGCCTGTCCACCCGCGGTCAAGGCCGGGTCGGTGAAATGACCCAGCTGCTCTCAGCCGCGTTCGATCACACGTTCGATGCAGCGAAGACGCTCAAATCGGAATCGGGCCGCGCTCGCGGTGCGGTCATCATGCTCGTGGATGAAGCCGATGCGCTCGCACAGTCACGCGAATCCGCACAGATGCACCATGAAGATCGAGCAGGCGTCAACGCCTTCATCCGGGGCGTAGACCGCCTAGCCAATGCCAAGCTTCCGGCGGCTGTTATCATGTGCACCAACCGGCTAAACGCGTTAGACCCGGCAGTGAGGCGGCGCGCTGCTGACGTTCTTGAATTTGACCGGCCAGGTGACGATCAACGGCATCACGCCATTCATAGCCACCTTGCTGACGCTGGGTTTAGCGAGAAAGCCATCAATGCACTGGTCGCCGCGACGGGCCCCCGGAAGGGCGGCCCGGACTATGGCTTCACCTATTCGGACCTGACGCAACGGCTGATCCCGAATATTGTACTCGATGCCTATCCCGCTGGACCAATCAGCGGCGAACGCGCGCTTGCCATTGCAACTGCCATGAAACCAACTCCTCCCTTCATCGACCGATCGGATGGCTGATCATGAGCGACTGGTCCCTGCCAAAAATCCTGTCCGGACTCCATGACGATATTCAGAGCAAGCTGGCGATCTCACGCGCGAATCTCGCGCATCCGGGCACTAAGGGGAATGCAAGCGAAGCCATTTGGCTAAGGATGCTGCAAACCTATCTGCCTGTCCGCTACTGCACCGAATCCGCCCATGTCGTCGACAGCAACGGCCAGTTCAGCGACCAGATCGATGTAGTGATCTTCGACCGTCAATACACACCGTTCATCTTCAACTTTGAGGGCGCGATGGTCGTCCCTGCCGAAAGCGTCTATGCGGTTTTCGAGGCCAAGCAGGCGATCAATGCCGAGCAAGTAGACTATGCGCACAAGAAGATCAGAAGCGTGCGAGAGCTGCACCGCACGAGCCTACGTATCCCTCATGCCGGTGGAACATATGACCCCAAACCCTTGCCGCACATTCTCGGTGGATTGCTCACCTTTGAAAGCGACTGGTCTCCCGGATTGGGAGACGCTTTGACGCGCGCTCTCAACCAAGCAACCGACACAGAGCGCATTGATCTGGGCTGTGTGGCAGCACATGGCGTTTTCGACTACTCCAAAGAAGGCGGATTTGACCTTTCCCCTATGGCCAAGCCAGCGACAGCCTTTCTGTTTGAGCTGATTGCCCGACTGCAACAGATGGCAACCGTCCCGATGATTGACGTTCGCGCCTATGCAAAATGGCTTGATGTTGAGTTGGATTGAACGAACGACCGCAATTGCGACTATCAAACGTGGGTCTGAACGTCCGGAAAGTTGGCGACATCAGCCACGCCGACGGTTTATCCGCTGCGTCTGCCAGCGACGACATTTTGGTCGTTGCGTTGAACCTGCAGAGCTATAAAAGCGGACGTTCATAACACTTGACGTGGAAGGAAGCGACGATGATCGAGCATCACGGCAGCTGCCATTGCGGGCGTATTCGTCTGACATTGAGTGACGAACCAATCGAGGTCAGCGAATGCAATTGTTCGATTTGCCGGCGCACCGCTGGATTGTGGCACTATTGCTCGCCGGACTTGATCTCTGTCGGGGGAGAGGGCGTTGCCTACCAGCATGGTGACCGTTCGCTAGACACATGGCACTGCCCGGACTGTGGCTGCACCACTCATTGGACAGCGACCGATCCCACCTATGCGCGCATGGGCGTTAATCTCAGGATGTTTGAACCTGATTTGTGGCGTGATCTGCCACGTCGTCTCGTCGATGGCGCGTCTTACTGAGAGAGAACCAAAAGAGTCAGATTCCGACAAGTTAGCGGACATTTACCCCCTTTCCCAAGGCATCAAAACCTGCCGATCTCGTTCAACCCGTGGCACAATTGTGCGATATCGAAAGCTCGACGCGAACAGAAGAAGAGGCTTGCAACACAAACTCTATATATATAGATAATAGAAATGGCACGGCGTAGCAACACCTCGCATCAGACCCGGACGGTCTTGTTGGCATTCCTCAAAAGCCCGCTTACCTGGCGCTATGGGTATGATCTGATCAAAGAAACAAACCTCAAGTCGGGTACGCTTTATCCCTTGCTGATTCGGTTGCATGATCAAGGATTGCTGGATGCAGAATGGCATCCTTCGCGACAAGCGGGTCGCCCGCCACGACACGCTTACCGCTTGACTAAGGCCGGAATAGCGCTTGCCGAGCAAATGCGATCAGCGAATGCATCATTTCCAGCTGGCGTTGAGGGAGCGTTTGCATGACCTCTGTTTCGGATCAAATCATCCCAATTGTATTTCGATTGGCTATGAAGCTGTCGCCGCCGGAAAGGCGGGATTGGTTGCAGGCAATGCAAGCAGAAATGTACTTTGTTTCCGATAGCAATGCGGTATCTTTCGCTCTCGGCTGTTTGTTGGCGATAGTGCGGGTGCGCGTGTCGATGCCGGAGACCGTCCTTGGGGCCGCACGCTGGACACTGGTTCTGGGCGCTGTAGCATGGAGCGGCCTCCATCTTCGCTTGGCCGGACGGCTCGCCGCCTTTGGTGCTGCAACGCCGTCCACGCTTGCCTATTTTGCCGCGGCAGTAATTGCTGTCGGTGCATTGCTAATGGCTGCAAAAGGCCTGCGCGTCGCCGTTTTTTTGGCTGCACCGGTCACTGTGTTTGCTGGCCTTGTTGCTCTTGGAGCGGATAAGTTTGTTCCGCAAAGCATCCATGCTCATTTCTATAGGGCAATTGCTATCGAGTATGTCTTCATTCTTCTTGCAGCGATTTTGATTGCGACTGGCGTTCCACGCTGGGTCGAAAAACAGAAAGGACTTGCTGGATGACACAGCGTCGCGTTACTCTCATTCTGGCAAGTGCCACTGGTCTGCTTGGACTTGCTCACCTTGCGTTGAGCATGGCGATATACCCCAATTGGACGGTTGACGCCCTTTGGTTTGTTGGCACCGGATTTGCGATTGTTATCGGCGCAGCGGCGAATCTGATCACCGCCAATCCGGTGAACCGGGCTGGTCAATATGCGAAGTTGCTCATTAACCTGATGATGACCGGATTTTTCGCCGCCGCCTGGATCGTGCTTCCAGGGCCTCAGGTGATTTTGGGCGGACTGCTGTTTGCCGGGCTGGCGCTGTGCGTCGTCCGGGCTAAATTTGCACCTATTTCATAGCAAGCACCACTCTAGGCGAACGTCTGCTTTTCATGATTGGCGGCCAAAAGCGGACTGTCGAGACTCCCCAACAAAACGGTCGTGATCTGACTGCTGAACGGACGGCAGGTTTAGAGGAACGCCAAAGGCTGAATGAACGGCGGAAATGTTAGCGAGCGCAGCCGTCCATCGCCTTAAGTGGCAATGCGGCGCTGAGGTATCCTTGCACGAACTCAACTCCGAAACCGGCTGACGACACGCCGCCATTCCGCATCTGGCGGAAGTGGCAAGGCAATTGATGGGTTTGCTCTTCGGTCGGCCCGCATCGTGGCCCTCCCACCACACGCGCGGCATCTCAGTCGCCGGGCGACCGCCGGAAATGTCGAGTCCCAATGGTTACGCTCAAAAAGCAACCATAGCCCTCCCGCCTCAAACACGCCTTCCGAACGACAGCGCCGACAAGTCGCAACGGTCGCAAAATGCCATGCGGCTGCTTCGAAAAGCGTTTCAGGGACGCTGCATCCATCGGCGTCGAACCGCGTCACTAATCGACCACCAACGATTCATCGGGAAGCGTGCCAATAAGATCGGTAGCGCTAACCGACCAGGCGCGGGAAAAGGCGTCGATTTCAGCGCGAGACACATAATCTCCACTGCTGATCGCGCTAAGCCGCCCAATCGGAATACCGGTGATCTTCGACAAACGCGGCCAAGGCGTACAGCTCGAAGCGACCCAAGCGTAAAACCAATGATCTCCATCTGCCAACATTCGCATGACCGGCGATGAATCCGTGAGTTTGACCAGCGACTTCTTGACCGGATGTTCGCCCTTACGCCTTGTCATTGGTCTGCGAACAAAGTGAGTTGACAGCCTTGGCCCGCGAAATAGGTCCGCGCTCGCAAGGCAGCATCTGCGGCTTGGCGATAATGGATAGTTCCACGGCGCTCCGCCTCGTCAAACCCGACCGGAGCCCAATCCTCGCTTGGATAACAGGCGTCGTAAATCGCGCGCGCAGCCGCGCGCAGCTGCAGGTCGTGCTGCATTTCTTAACTCCATGATGTCGAATCAGCGCCAGCGGGCGCAGGCGAGTTGTGTAGAACGTATGTAGAACATGGGTCAAGCTTTGTGCTATGGCCGGGTTCGCGAGTCGATTGAGAGGGTGCTCAATGTCCAGATTGTTCGCTGTGCTGCGCACGATGGCCAAAGTCGCCGAGTGGTTCGACACGGAACGCCCGTCCAATATCACCGTGCCGCCGGAGACCATCGAGGGATTGCCCGGTCTTGTCGTGATCGAACGCGAAGGGCGCCGTGTCATCCGTTCGCTGCAATGGTGGTTTCCCCGATTGACGCGAGAAGCTCGGTTGCGCGGAAATGAGCTTGGCCTGGTCGGTTTGGTTGCCGATCTGACCAATCCGATGTGGGATAGGATGGTGGTCGATCCACAATATCGCTGCCTCATTCCGCTTACCCATTTCGCCAATCCCGCTGGCGCGCCCGGCTCGAAAACGCGCACATGGTTCTCGATAAAGGACGAGCCAATGATGACTTGGGCCGGATTCTGCCGCACCTTGCCAGACGTCGGGCCGGTTTTTGCCGGGATGACCATGACTGCGAATTCATTGGTCGAGCCGTCCAACGATCGCATGCCTGTGCTACTTGATCGGTCGGAACATGATCCGTGGCTGCATGGCAGCATCGAAGATGTAATCCACTTCCAGTTCCGCGAACCGATGGCGGCTGACGGCATGGACCTGCAATCAACCAACGACAGCTGGCGGAGCGGCAAAGCACCGACGCTCCTCAATCGAGCCGAGCAAATCGGTCTTGATTTCTAGGCACTTCCGCTCACAGCAGGCTCTGATACACTGACAAGATGTGCAACCTCACGACAATGCGAAAATCGGCAGCGGAAGTTGCAGCCCATTTTGGGGTCAAGAACCCGGTCGCGACCAACGCGCCGACGGAAGTCTATCCCGGCACGCCGGGCATCGTCGTGCGAGAGGACGCGGGCGAGCGTGACATGCAGTCGATGATCTGGGGTTTTCCGATGCGGCTCAAGTTCATGAAGCCGGATTCGAAACCCAAGCCAGTTAACAATATTGCCGATCTACGAAAGCCCGTTTGGAAGGGGCTGGCCGCTAAGCCGCAATGGCGCTGCCTGATTCCGATTACCGGCTTTGCCGAGGCCGAGGGGCCTAAAGGTGCCAAAACCCGGACATGGTTTTCGTTGAAGGATCAGGAGCTATTCGCATGGGCCGGACTTTGGCGCGAGAGTGGGGAGTGGGGGCCGGTCTATTCCGGCGTGATGACCGACGCCAACAAGGCCATCCAGCCGGTGCATGATCGCATGCCGGTGCTGCTCCACGCGCACGAATGGGACGAATGGTTGCATGGCGATTTCGAGGCCGCAGTTGCGTTTCAGGATCGCATTTTTCCCGACGAGTTGATCGAGATGAAGCGGACTGACGAGCCTTGGGTCAAGCGCAAGGGCGCACCGGTGGCCGACCTTTTCGCAAGCTGAAGAATCATCCCTCGATTCGGGTGCGCGCCCGATTTGCGAGTATTCTGCCGATTTATTGACATAGCCGACTACGCCAGCCTTTCTGCCTTTGCGCTGGGCTTCGACGCTTACAATTTGCTGTTGCCTGCGCCCCGTTTCCTGCCCTTTTGCTCTGCCTCGTTAGCCGGTCGCACCTTGACCGGCCCCGTCAAGCGAGGCCCATATGAGCGTCATCCCGATCCGGTCCGAACGTGCATCGCGCAGTTCGCGGATGCTGCGGACGGCGCTTGGGAGCGCGATTACCGACTGGCTTGAAAACCCCGCCGTTATCGAGGTGATGCTCAACCCGGACGGCCGGCTGTGGATCGACCGGCTGGGCGAGGGGATCGCCGATACGGGAGTGGCAATGACCGCTGCCGACGGCGAGCGGATCATCCGCCTGGTCGCGCACCATGTCGGGGCCGAGGTTCATGGAGCCGCGCCGCGCGTATCGGCGGAGCTGCCCGAAGGCGGAGAGCGGTTCGAAGGTTTGTTGCCGCCTGTGGTTGCGGCACCGAGCTTCGCGATCCGCAAGCCTGCCGTCGCGGTGTTTACGCTGGGCGATTATGTCGCTGCCGGGATCATGGCCGAGGCGCAAGCCGAGCTTCTCGCCCGCGCAGTTGCCGAGCGGCGCAACATCCTCGTCGCGGGCGGCACTTCGACCGGCAAGACCACGCTCACAAACGCGCTGCTCGCCGAAGTCGCCAAGACCGCAGACCGCGTTGTGCTGATCGAAGACACGCGCGAACTGCAATGCGCCGCGCCCAACCTGGTCGCGCTGCGCACCAAGGATGGCGTCGCCTCGCTCTCCGACCTTGTCCGTTCGGCCTTGCGTCTGCGCCCGGACCGCATCCCCATCGGCGAAGTCCGGGGCGCTGAGGCGCTCGACTTGCTCAAAGCCTGGGGGACCGGCCATCCTGGCGGCGTCGGCACCCTCCACGCCGGAACCGCGCTCGGCACGCTGCGGCGGCTCGAACAGCGGGTCCGCGTCGATGGGCTGGCTCCCAACGGCGACTACGCCATCTCCCCCCTTTTCCCTCAAGCACAAGGAACCTGCCAATGACCAAAACCCTGTCCCGTCTGCGCGACCGCGCTTCCACGCTCGCGCTGGGAGCGTTCTTGGCGCTCGCGATTTCGACGCCAGCCCATGCGGCGGGATCGTCGATGCCGTGGGAAGCGCCGCTCCAGTCGATCCTCGAATCGATCCAGGGACCGGTCGCCAAGATCATGGCGGGGGTCATCATCAACGCCCCGGGCCGGACGCCGGCGGTCCGGGGCACTTCGAGGTCTGGGTCGTGGCCTTCCCCGCTCGCGCGGGCGGGGTGGGGGTGTGGGTCCGCCTCGCGGTGCACGCGCCGCCCGGCGGCCCGGGCGACCGCCCGCCGTGGTTCGCCGCCGTTGAGC
>NZ_CALMSV010000153.1 GCF_937872355.1 uncultured Sphingorhabdus sp.
GTTGAACCCCACGCACCTGACCCGCGCGACGATCCAGGGCTTTATCTATGACCCCAAAGGCGCGGTCGAGGCGGGCTATCTCGATATGCTAGCCGATGCCGGAAAGGCGGAGGCAACCGCTATGGCCGTCGCGGCGCAACTGGCGCAGCTACCGGGGGCGTCTTATGCTTGGAACAAGCAGGCGGTCCGCAAAGCCACGCTCGACCGGATCAGGGCCAACCTTGGGGCGCATCATAATATCTGAAGCGTGGGATACCAGTTTCACGCCGCCGCAATCGTCGTCCGGTGCAGCAACCGGTGGTGACCATCATAACCGCCGGTCGCGGCGTGGAGGACGGATCGGTTGTCCCACATCAGCAGCATTCCCGGCTGCCATTTGTGGCGATATTGAAACGCCTCCTGCCCCTGATATTGGTAAAGCTCGATGAGGAGCGGCAACGCCTCCGCATCGTCCATGCCTTCAAAGCCGATGATATAGCCGAAACAGCTGAACAGCCCCAGCCGCCCGGTTTCGGGATGCGCGCGGATATAGGGGTGGAGCTGCGTCGCCTCGGCATCTTTTGACGGGCGGATATCCATCGAACGCTTCGCCTTGTCGCCTTCGCCATAAAAGCCATCAGGGGCATAAGCCCGCTTCGCCGAATGGATCGCCATCCGTCCCTCCACCCGCGCACGCAGCGCGTCGGGCATCGCATCGAGCGCCGCATGCTGGTTGGCGAACAGCGTGTCGCCGCCAACGGGCGGGATTTTGATGCCATAAAGGCAGGTGCCCGCCGGTGGCCGCGCCTGAAAGCTCCAGTCGCTATGCCAGTTTTCGGCGAACAAGGGCGAGGTTTCATCGGCGAGCCGCTCGACCGCAATCACATGCTTGCGCCCCGGCACCGGCGCGATGAAGGGATCATCGCCAAAGCCGCCAAAATGCAGCGTGAAGCGTTCGAGATCGTCGTCGGTCAAATCCTGATCGGGAAAGGCGAGCACATGATGCTCCAGCCACGCCGCGCGGATCGCACCGACCAGATCGGCGGACAGCGGCTGGCGCAGGTCAACAGCGGTGACGGTCGCACCGCATGCCTGTCCGGATGGGGTTATCTGCATAGGGGCCTCTCCTCAACGGGGAGGCTAGTTTGTGGTTAGGGTTTGTCAATTATGACCATCGTATAAGACAAGCAGTGCGGATCAATTCATTACATGGTCTCGAAAACGTCTGCACACTAATCTTGACACCAGACACGCAAATGCAGATCAGTTTAGATGACTATATCGAAAGGCAAAATGTGAAGCCGATTTTATTGGATGGCTCTAATGTGAGTCTCGCCGGTTCTGGATCTGGAAAACTGACAAGTTTGTCAGCGCTTTTACAGATGATTTATTGCCTACTTGAGAACGGATTCACGCCATATACTATTTTTGATGCTAGCTTCAAACACCGTATAGCCGAAGACTCGCAAGGACGATTCGAGTTCAATCACTTAACCAAGCAAGTCCCCGAGTATTTTCAGATGTCACCCGCGGGTGAAGAGGCCGATCTGTTTTTGCTCCAACTCGCACTAGAGCTAAAATGCCCGGTAATTTCAAACGACACTTTCAAGAAGTACGGAAAAATATCGGGCAATAAGCTGCGCTATGAGGGATGCGATGTTCTCGTGTATCGGTTTCAAATGTTTGCGGGCGTTGTTGTAGTGCCCGATCTTAAGATTCGTCGGAAAATCGATGTGACGGATAAGGACTTAACCAAAATTGAAGCGCTGTTCGCAGCCCCAACACCAACAAAGAAACCGGTTTCCAATCCGCCAGAAAAGAGCGACCCGTCCAAGAAAGCTCAAAAAACCATAGCCTCGTCAGCCGATATAACTGACAACGAACTACGAGGCATTAAGCGCGTCGTTTCCAGATTTGTGAGCGGCGGATCAAATGGCGGCCAAACTGGCCTCAGTCAGCGTTTGTCAGTTCACAGGAACAATTACATCAAACGGACCGGCATTTCGGACAAGAGCGGGCACACATGGTTTGGGTATTCAAAACTAAGCGACTTCCTGCGCGCCCACTTTCCCGAAGCTCAAGTCGAACACGAAAAAAGTGAAGCCAGTAAATAACTGGTTTCGAATCATCCGCGACCAAGCGGCGCGCAAGCCTCCACCAGCCACTCCTTCGCCTCGCCCTCCAGCTGCGGGCCGACAATCTCTAGTACCCGTGCGTGGTATTCATCCCACCAGCGCAGTTCGTCGCGGGTGAGGAGGCTGGTGTCGACCAGCGCCTTGTCGATCGGGGCCCAGGTCAGGTTTTCGAAGCCGTAATATATGCCTTCCGCGCCCTCGATCTGCCGTACTTCGACCAGCACGAGATTTTCGATGCGGATGCCATAAGCACCGGTTTTATAATAGCCGGGCTCGTTCGAAAGGAACATGCCGGGGAGGAGGGTTTCGCCGGTTCCGGCCTGCCCGCCCGCCGATTTGGCGATGCGCTGCGGGCCTTCATGGACCGATAGGAACGCGCCGACGCCATGGCCGGTGCCATGCGCATAATCAACACCCGCCTTCCACAGATATTGCCGCGCGAGCGCGTCCAATTGGCTGCCCGCCGTGCCTTCGGGGAAGACTGCGCGGGCGAGCGCGATGTGGCCCTTGAGCACGCGGGTGTTGCGGTCTTTCATTTCCGCCGTGGGCTCGCCGGGGCCGATCCAGACGGTGCGGGTGACATCGGTGGTGCCATCGAGATATTGCCCGCCGCTGTCGACCAGATAGATGCTGCCCGGCTCGATCTGCCGGTTGGATGTCTCATCGACGCGGTAGTGCGGCAGCGCGGCGTTGGGGCCGGCCGCCGAGATGGTGTCGAATGAAAGGTCGCGCAGCTTGCCGGTTGCTTCGCGGAAGCTCTGGAGCTTGGCTGCAGCGCTGAGTTCGGTCTCACCGCCCTTGGGCGCTTCGACCGACAGCCAGTGGAGGAAGCGGGTGAGCGCTGCGCCATCCCGCGCCTGCGCTGTGCGGTGGCCGGCCTGTTCGACCGGGTTCTTCTGCGCGCGCGGGATGACGGTCGGGTCGCACAATTGGACAACTTCGGCCCCTCCGCTCGCTAGCTTGTCGAAGATCGCCGCAACTGCGCGTTCGGGGTCGACCGCGATGCGCTTGCCCTGCATGCCCTGAAGCGCGGGCGCAAAGGCGGTGCGCGGGTGCAGGCGCACGGCGTTGCCGAGGTGCTGGCGCACCTCGTCGGTGATCTTGTCGGGTTCGACATAGAAATCGGCGGTGCCATCGCCGTTGATAACCGCGAAGGAGAGCGCGACAGGGGTGCGCGACACATCGCTGCCCCGAATGTTGAACGCCCAAGCCACGCTGTCGAGTGCCGACAGGATCGCGGCGTCCAGCTTGCGCTCGGCCAGCCAGTCAGCAATCGCGGCACGCTTTTCGGCGCTGCCCTGCCCGGTATATTCGTCGCCCAGAACGATCAGCTTCGCATTGGAAGGATCGGGGCGGCCTGCCCAGACCTTGTCGATCGGGTTTTCACCCACCGCAACCAGCTCTGCCCCGACCGAGGCGAGCGCCTTTGCCGCGGCATCGGCCCAGCCCTTGGTATGCACCCAGGGATCATAGCCGATCCGCGCACCCTGCTTCGCATTGGTCTTCAGCCACTCGGCGACGCTGGTCTGCGGCACCTGTTGATATTGCCATAGCTTGCCATCGACCTGCTCGCGGACATGGTGCTGCGGCCCGCCTTCCACGACGCCGAC
>NZ_CALMSV010000154.1 GCF_937872355.1 uncultured Sphingorhabdus sp.
GGGGGAGGCTTTGAAACCTTTTTAACGGCCCTCTCGCTCCGGGGGGGGGACAAAAACGACAAACATTATTCCCCCCGGGGCGCCCCCGCCGATACGCGAAATCTTGTATTGCGATCGGGAGAGGCAATTGCTGAATCGGTTTCATCGGTGTTGGGAGGCTTGAAAGCAACCGGGCTATTTCCGCGAGCAGACGGCCAAATGGAACTTGCACTAAGGCGGTTGGCAAGCTTTGAAGGCAAGGCACGTGCGCGCTGGCTTTCGAGCCCGTTGCTCAGAGGCTGGGTCGGGAGACTATCTGCGGCGCTACGTTCCGGGAGCGCCGAGACAGCAATCGCACGCGTGCTCGACCAGATTCCGAATTACTTCGCGCAGCCCGAGGCTTTGTCCGAGTTCCCCTATTGGCATTGGTCGGGTGTCATAGAGGTTGCCGACCCAGCCCTCTGCATTCGTGCTTTGGATACATCTCTCTCTGAGGGCTGCGGACTGACTAATTTGCAATTGGATAATTGCACGGTTGATGCACTATCGCCAATCGCGGGAACGGAAATTGTTGTACGAAGTGATGCGCCGTCGCTTCGATTGCAAATAGACCAAAGTGCGGCCCCGCAAAGAGAAACGGCCGTAATAGGAGATAACGCACCCGCAGGTGATCCGGCCTATCCGGCCTATGACGGAGCAACTTTTCACACCGCTGTAGAATGGCTGAGCGTTGCCTGGCCGGAAGAACTGTCGGATTGGAACCAGACCGTGCAGGTCATCATCCCTTTCCAATTGGTAGGCCGGTGGTCGGCAAATAGTTTTACGATGTCATCAATGCAGGGCGCGTGCTGGTCAACACAGTCAGACCTGCTGCTCACCTATGAAAGTCTTGTGCACGAACAAAGCCATATAAAGTTGCGCTATATCGAAGACAGCTTTCCACTGCTTCAACCCGGACAGACCGACCAAAGCTTTCCCGTTGGCTGGCGCAGCGACAGGCGCCCGATTATCGGTATTTTCGAAGGTGTTTACGTACATCTTCATATAGCGCACGCTCTCCTTCGGCTTCTCGAAACGGGGCTGCTGGATGCGGAGCAATCCGTTAAGGCTCACCGTCGGTTGCAAGAGATTGTTTTGCATGCGGCTCAGGGCACCGACATTTTGAATGGGCATGCGCGCTGGACCAATCATGGTGTTCATTTTCAGCAATGGGCATTCGACGAAATTCACTTTTTGCGTCGCAGGATGTGATTGGTCGAAATTACCGATAGCATCATTGACTTGCCCTGCCGCCGCATTGATACCTCGCGGCGGGAGAATACCATGAAATATAACTTTTCGTCCGTGTCGCGTTCGGCCCTCGCTATCTCTGCACTCATCGGCCTGTCCGCATCCCCTGCTTTTGCCGAAGAAAAGAAAGAAGATGCGAAGTGGGATGTGAACGCGCCTCCTGGGCTAACGATCCGAGAGATACCTATTTCGGTGGACGAAGGGACATGGATGAATGTCGATGTCAGTCCCGATGGCAGGTTGGTTGCCTTCGATATGCTGGGCGACATCTACACCATGCCCATCGCTGGCGGCACGCCGACACGTGTCGCCGAGGGTTTGGCTTATGAAACCCAGCCTCGTTTTTCGCCCGACGGCAAACGTATTTCCTTCACATCCGATCGTGGCGGTGGCGATAATATCTGGATCATGAATGCAGATGGCACTGACAAACGTCAGCTGACAAAGGAAGATTTCCGCTTGCTCAACCAAGCGAGCTGGAGCCCCGACGGACAGTTCATTGCCGCAAAAAAGCATTTCACCACGCAGCGTTCGCTAGGAACGGGTGAGGTCTGGCTTTATCACATTTCGGGCGGTGCTGGCGTGCCGCTGGTCAAGAAACCCAGCGAAGTGCACCAAAAGGAGCTGGGTGAACCCATCTTCGCCCCCGACGGCAAGCATATCTACTACACCCGCAATACCACGCCCGGGCCAATCTTCGAATATGCGCAGGATTCCAACAACCAGCTGTTTGCCATTGAACGCTATGCCATCGAGACTGGCGAAACCGAAACCGTTGTAGGCGGGGAGGGCGGTGCCGTGCGCCCCACACCTTCGCCCGACGGCAAGAAACTGGCCTATGTCCGCCGCGAAAAGACGCGGTCCAAACTCTATCTGCGCGATTTGGAAACCGGCACAGACCGCAAGGTTTATGACAGCCTCGATCAGGATGTGCAGGAAACTTGGGCGGTTACCGGTGTATATCCCAATATGGCGTGGACACCCGACAGTTCGGCTTTGCTGTTCTGGGCCGGCGGAAAATTACGCAAGCTCAATGTCGGTAGCGGCGCCAGCGAAATCATCCCTTTCCAGATAAGCGACAGCCGCGGTGTCATCGATCCGCCGCGTCCTCCGGTGGAGGTCGCACCTGACAGCTTCGAAACCAAAATTCCGCGTGGGGCAGTCGTGTCTCCGGATGGCAGCAAGGTGCTGTTCGAAACATTGGGCAAATTGTGGGTCAAATCGATGGCAGGCGGCGAACCGCGCCGGTTGACCAACGATGCAGAGGCGATGGAAGCCTATCCCACCTGGTCAGCCGACGGGAAAAGCGTAGCCTTTGTTCGCTGGACCGACGCTGGGCTGGGAACCATACAGGTCGTTGGCGCAAATGGCGGTGCCAGCAAGGCGGTGACCAAGGCAGCAGGCCATTATGCCCGCCCGCGCTTTTCACCCGACGGCAAGACCATAGTTTTTGAGAAAGGCAATGGCGGCTACCTTGTCAGTCCCCGCGCCTCGACCGAACCCGGCATCTATCGGGTGGCAGCGAGCGGCGGTGCGGCTACCCGCATTACGCGCGACGGCGAAGCGCCGCATTTTGGTGCTGCGAACGACCGCGTCTTTTTCACCACGAGCGATGCCAAGGGCGCCAAGCTGGTCAGCACCGACCTGAATGGTGAGGCGCGGCGCACCCATGCCGAGGGCGAAATGGTCAACGCCTATAGCGTCTCGCCCGATGGCACCCATTTCGCATTCCGCCAGAATTATCAGGCCTTTGTCATGCCTTTGATGCCGGGCACGCAGGCGGTGACGGCGTCGCCCAATGGCGGCCCGATGCCGGTGACCAAGGCCAGCGGTGATGGGGCGGACTGGATTCACTGGTCCAATGGTGGTGCCAAGCTGCACTGGTCGATGGGGCCGGTTGTGTACAGCGCAGACCGCGGCGCGCTTTTCGCCAATGCCCCGCTGGCAAAGGATGCCAAGCCGGCAAAGTTTGAACCACCAAAAACGGGCGTGTCGCTCTCGATGCGCATCAATGCGGAAAAGCCAAGTGGTCGTGTCGCACTGGTCGGCGCACGGATCGTGACCATGGTTGGTGCCGACGGCGGCATCATCGAAAATGGTGTGGTGCTGGTAGAAGGTAACCGGATTGCGATGGTCGGCGATCTGGCCTCGACCACCATCCCGGCGGGAACGCCGACTGTTGACGTCAGCGGCAAGACCATTATCCCGGGCCTGATCGATGCGCATGCCCACGGCCCCTATGGCGTCGACGAAATGACACCGCAGGTGAACTGGTCGGAAACCGTAAATCTCGCAATGGGCGTGACCACACGGCACGATCCTTCCAGCCGTTCGGCATTGGTCTTCCCCGCGCTTGAAATGGTCCGCGCAGGCAAAATCATCGGCCCGCGCAGCTTTTCGACCGGCGAAATCGTCTATGGTGCAAAGAACCCGCATGTCTATGCGAAGATTGACAGCAGGGCGGATGCGCTGGCGCATCTCCGCCTTCTGAAGGCACGGGGGGCGCACAGAAAAAAAAAATACAACCCGCCCCGCCGTGACCAGCGCCAGCAGGTTGTAGCCGCGGCGATTGATGAGAATATGCGCTCGGTTGCCGAAGGCGGCTCGCTGTTCGGGCTCGACATGACCCTGATTGCCGATGGCAACACCACGGTCGAGCACAATATCCCGGTCGAAACCTTTTACCAGGATGTGCAGCAATTCTTCTCGCGCTCAAAAGTTGGGTACACACCGACATTGGTTGTCACTTATGGCGGTCCAGCCGCTGATCCCTATTGGCGCTCCCATACCGAAGTGTGGAAGCAGCCCCTGTTGCAAAAGCACGTACCGGAAACGGTGCTGGTGGCGAACAATGCCCGCCGGACGATCGCGCCCGAAGATAATTATGTCGATGACGAAAGCGCACGCGAAGCGGCCAAGCTGGCGCGGCTTGGCGTTCCCGTGTCGATCGGCGCACACGGGCAGGAGCCGGGCATCGCTGCGCATTGGGAGCTTTGGTCCTTCGTACGTGGCGGTATGACGCCGGTTGAGGCATTGCGTGCAGGGACCATCGAATCCGCCCGTTCGCTTGGCTATGACAAGGATATCGGTTCTCTGGAGGCAGGCAAACTCGCGGATCTGGTCGTGCTTGATGCCGATCCGACCGCGGATATCCGCAATTCGGAGCGCGTCGCAAAAGTGATGATCAACGGCAGGCTTTACGATGCTGCTACGCTGAACGAGGAAGTTACCGGAAACCGTAAACGTCCAGCCTATTGGTGGGAAGGCCAGCAAGGCGGGGCCAGTGGTTCGGCAGGAGTCGCTGAAGCGGCCGGGCACCAAGACGAGGATTGAGATTTTGAAGGTCCGAGCCGTTGGCTTGGGCCTTCAAGCGAAAGCCAAGCCTTCGAACTTCCCGTTATTGCGCCATTCGTCGATATATTTGAAATAGGCGACTGCACCGGCCGGATAGCCCATGCTGAGCGCGCCGGGAGTGCCCTCCCAGCCATGGCCTTCATTATTGTAATAGCCGGGCGTGCACTCAGTGCCGCCGATGATCATACCCATTCCGGTGGAAAGCAGCGCCAGCCAGTCATCTTCAGCCTGCTTGGTAACCTCATTGGTGGTGTGGCCCGATTGCAGCGTATGGCTGACGATTGCGGTGATCGTTTTGGCGGAATCGACCAGATTATGCGGCACGTTCGAAATCAGGTTCGCGCCCTGCGCCGGATGGACGATGTACATGTTGGGGAAGCCATGCACATGTATGCCGTGCAGGCTGCGCATCCCATCGGCCCAATAGTCGGACAGTTTCAATCCATCGCGGCCTACAGCGTCAAAGCCTGAACGACGCTGGTAACTGGTGCCGACTTCAAAACCCGACGCATAGACGATGCAGTCGACTTCATATTCCTTGCCGGCAACGACCAGACCCTTTTCGGTAATCCGTTCCACACCCTTGCCGTCGGTATCGATCAGGTGGGTGTTGGGATTGTTGAAGGATTGCAGATATTCGTCGTGGAAGCAGGGGCGTTTGCAAAGTTGGCGGTACCAGGCCTTCAGCTTTTCCGCCGTTTCCTTGTCGTTGACGATCGCCTCCGCGCGTGAACGAATTTCGGCCATTTTTTCATGATCGGTTTCTTCATACGCAGCGAGGATGCCGACAGGATTCAATTGTTCGGGCGGCAAATCTACCATTTTGGCGCGCATACGGCGCGACATGTCGGTCCAGCCATCGGCGACCAGATCGACCTCGGGTATGCCGATGCCGGAGAAATGCGCGGCGAAATTTTCAAGCCATTTATATTGCCAGCCCGGTTCCGAAATCTTGTCGAACCAGTCTGGATCGATCGGCCCGTTGTTGCGCGCATCGACCGATGACGGGGTGCGCTGGAATACGAACAGTTCCTTGGCGTCGCGCGAGAGATAGGGAACAGCCTGTACCGACGTCGCACCTGTCCCGATAATTGCGACCCGCTTGTCGGCCAATTTGGTCATTGGCGCGCCTTCGGGGCTGCCCCCGGTATAGGCATAATCCCACCGGCTGGTGTGGAAGCTATGGCCATTGAAATTCTCGATACCGGGAATGCCCGGTAGTTTGGCAACGTGAAGCGGACCCGTGCCTAGACCAACAAATTGCGCGGTAAAGGCATCGCCGCGGTTGGTGCGGATTATCCAGCGCGAATTGGCATCATCCCATTCGAGCGCGGTAACTTCGGTGTGAAGCAGGGCATTGTCATACAGCCCGAATGTGTTGCCGATGCGTTGGCAGTGCGAGAGTATCTCGGGCGCATGTGCATATTTTTCGGATGGCATGTGCCCTGTTTCTTCAAGCAGGGGCATGTAGATGAGCGACGCCGTATCGCATTGTGCACCGGGGTAGCGGTTCCAATACCATGTGCCACCAAAGTCACCGCCCTTTTCGACGATGCGGACATCTTCAACGCCGGCTTCTTTCAGCTTGGCAGCCGTCACCAGCCCAGCATAGCCGCCGCCGATGAAGGCGAAAGTTACATGATCGGTAACCGGCGCGCGCGGCTTGACCGGAATATAGGGGTCTTCCTTGTAATGCGCGAACTTGCCCGCAATCTCGACATATTGCTCGTTGCCGTCGGTGCGGACCCGCTTGTCGCGCTCTTCCGAATATTTCGAACGAATCGTATCTATGTCGAGAGTCATGTTACCCCGCTTTCGCTGCTACACTTTCCGGTAAATCCTTGCCGAAAACCCGCTGATAATATTCAGCCACCAGCGCCCGCTCTGCATCGTCGCACTTGTTGAGGAATGACAGGCGGAAGGCGAAGCCCACATCCTTGAAGATCGCGGCATTCTGTGCCCAGGTGATCACCGTGCGCGGGCTCATGACGGTCGAGATGTCGCCGTTGATAAAGCCTTGGCGCGTCAGTTCGGCCACCTTCACCATATTGGCAATCTGCGCCGCGTCGCCGCCCGCCTTGGCAAGGACGATCTCGCTCTCCACCTGCGCAGGCAAATAATTGAGGCCGACGACGATGTTCCACCGGTCCATCTGGCCCTGATTGATCTGCTGCGTGCCGTGATACAGGCCGCTGGTGTCACCCAAGCCGACAGTGTTGGCCGTAGCGAACAGGCGGAACCACGGGTTGGGGCGGATAACACGATTCTGATCGAGCAGTGTCAGCTTGCCCTCGGTTTCGAGCACGCGCTGGATCACGAACATCACGTCCGGACGACCGGCATCATATTCGTCAAAAACAAGGGCGGTTGGTGTCTGCAGCGCCCAAGGCAGCAGACCTTCACGGAACTCGGTCACCTGCACCCCGTCGCGCAGCACGATGGCGTCGCGCCCGATCAGGTCGATACGGCTGATATGTGCGTCAAGATTGATGCGGATGCATGGCCATTTGAGTCGCGCCGCGACCTGTTCAATGTGGGTCGACTTACCCGTGCCGTGATAGCCCTGAACCATCACGCGGCGATTGTAAGCAAAACCGGCGAGGATCGCGAGAGTGGTGTCGGGATCGAAAACATAGGCGGGATCAAGATCCGGCACGCGTTCGTCGGCTTCGCTGAAAGCCGGGCATTCCATGTCGATATCGATACCGAACATCTCGCGCACATTCACCTTGGTGTCGGGTGCATCGAGGATGGTGGTCGCCCGGCTGTCAGGCTGGATGTTCGGTATGTCGGTCATTATTCCGTCTCAAATTGAAATCGTTTTATAATCGCGTGGTGCCTATAAGCAGCAATGTCCAGTTGCAACGCCTTTTCAAAGAAAATCGATGCGTAGTTCTGTGCGCATTTTTTCAAACTGGTTTGTCTAGCCCAATTGCTTCACCGCTCGCGGGTTTGCCAACTCCTCCGCCAGATGTGCACTACGCACTGAGCGTACTTGCGACATGTACGCGTGCAAGGCATAAGTCGATAGTAATTCAGGAGGTTGTGAAGATGCGTGTTTCACTCAAGATGGCGGTCGTGTTGCTGCTACTGCCATGTGCAGAAATATCCGCAGTTGCCCAGCAGTCTACGATGCCGCCTTTGGCCGCTATGCCCGTGCCCGGTGAACTTGAATTGGCAAAAATGATATGGTCGACCCTCGCTGCGTTAGACCACGCCAATCAGTCCGGAAACTATTCGGTGTTACGTGACCTGTCTGCGCCGGGTTTCCAGACGGTCAACAATCCGTCGCAGCTATCAAATATTTTTTCTGCATTGCGGGAAAGTCGCCTGGACCTCTCTAACGCTTTGCTGCTGGCACCTACATATTCCGCTGCACCTGCAGTCTCGCCTGATAACATCCTCGACGTACGAGGTTTTTTCGGTTTGCGCCCTACAGCGATAAGTTTTCAGTTGCAGTATCAATGGGTGGGTGGCCGGTGGCGATTGTTCGGCGTTGCAATAAATCCTGCAACAATGGCACAATCCATGCCCGGTCCAGCACTTGGTTCAAATACACCAGCAAAACCGGAAAATGATAAGAAACGTTGAAATTACCCTGTTGGGAGATTCAATTTACTTCGGAGCATTGACTTTCAAGAGAGCATAGGCGGCTAGTACTTTCTGCAATTTAACTTCGTAGCTTCTGTCACCACCGTTTCTGTCGGGATGGTATTTTCGGACTAGTTTCGAGTAAGCCGCACGCACCGCCTTTCGGTCGGCATGCCGATCAAGCCCCAAAGTCCTTAAAGCGGCGAGGTCCTCTATAGACAATGTCCGCTGATTGGCTTGCGTCGCTGATTTCGCCTCTTCCATCCGCTTTTTGAAGCGCGTCGAAATCGCCTCCAGCGGATCATTGAAGTCTGCCCAGCGCGGTGGCGAATCGGCACCCCCGTTCGCCTTGAAGGCCCGTGTTTCGCTCGGCCAGACATTCAGCGGGCTCTGCGCCTTTGCGATTTCATCGGCAGACATGCCGTCAAACCAGTCATAGCCTGCGTTGAACTCGCGTACATGATCCAGGCAGAAATAAAGATAATCTCCCGGCCCATTCGGTCCCGGCGGGCGGCCGTAGGGGTTGGGCGCGCGAAACTCACCCGGATACTGACAGCGAGGGTGCTGGCACACCCGCTGCGACCCGCGCATGCGGCCATGGAATCTGTCAGGATTGCGTGGTGCGGACATGCTTTCCCCTTGGCCAAAGACGCATGATATGGGAAGAGGGAAGCCATGACAAAAGGACAAATCCAAGTTGAAATGGAGGCACTGCTAATCGCGGCCTTCTCCCCAAGCCATCTTGCCGTGATTAACGATAGCGGCAAGCATCGCGGCCATAGTGGCGACGACGGCTCGGGCGAAAGCCATTTCACCGTAGAAATAGAAAGCGCTGCCTTTGTCGGAGTAAACCGTGTGATGCGCCAGCGGATGGTGAACAAAGCACTAGGCGATTTGCCGGGCGAACGCGTACATGCGCTTGCAATCAAGGCGACGGCGCCTGGGGAATAGCCATGCTTGTAGTCACCCCCACATCACATGATCTAGGCATGTTCAAGGTGCGCCGGACCCTGCCCAGCATGGCGAGGATCATGGTTGGCCCATTCATCTTCGTTGACCAGTTTGGCCCGGCGCATTTCGATATCGGGCAGGGCATGGATGTCCGCCCGCATCCACATATTAACCTGGCGACGGTGACGTATCTTTTTGAAGGCGCGATTGATCATCGCGATAGTCTGGGTACTTATGCGACGATAAGGACCGGTGCATTGAACCTGATGACGGCAGGTCGCGGTATCGTGCATTCGGAACGCACGCCCGAGGCTGAGCGTGCTAGCGGATCTCCGATATCAGGCATGCAGACCTGGCTCGCGCTGCCTGATGGTAAGGAAGAAATCGATCCGGCATTCGAACATGTCGCGGCAGAACATCTGCCCCAGATCGATGGTGATGGGGTGACGGCGCGGGTGATTATGGGCAGTCTGTGGGGTGTGACCGCGCCGACTACGCAGCATGCTGAAACCATTTATGCAGATATCGCACTGGAAGCAGGAGCGTCGATCCTGATCGATGCGCAGGCGGATGAGCGCGGCATTCTGGTTGCAATCGGTGAGGCGAGCCTCGACGGGCAACCACTGGAAACGCACAGCCTCTATATTCTTCAGCCGGGCGTGCCGATGACTTTGCGCGCGACTAAAGCCTGTCGCGTCATGCTGCTCGGCGGGGAAGCTTTCAAGACGCCGCGCCATGTCTGGTGGAATTTTGTCAGTTCGTCACGTGATCGTATCAATCAGGCGAAGGATGATTGGAAAGCGGGGCACTTTCCCAAAGTACCTGGCGACGAAATCGAATGGATACCTATTCCTGAAATTCCGCTGACACGCAGCGAGATTTGACAAAATTATACAATACGATTTGCTTTTTCTCGTTAATACAATTCTTTGTAGGTCGGGGTTGCGGAGAGTATTGTGCTGAAATCGTCTCTAAGGCGTGTATATCTTTCGACAGATGTTGAGCTGGATTGCTGTGTAATCGGTGAGCCTTCAAATCCAGCGATTATTTTCCTTCATGGTTTTCCGGAATCGCATCGCACCTGGCGTCATCAATTACTTGCCTTGTCCGAAAACTATTATTGTATTGCACCTGATCAGCGTGGATATCGCGGGTCTTCCAAGCCAATAGATGTAAGCGCTTACACAGCGGACAAATTGACGGCTGATGTTTTTGCTTTGGCAGATTCTCTGGATGTAGACGAGTTCACAATTGCCGGCCACGATTGGGGTGGTGCCATTGCATGGAGCGTTGCGCTGAACGGCCAACCCGGCGGGTTGAATGCGCAATGGGCTGGACGTGTGACGCGTGCGATGATTGCCAATGCGCCGCACCCTGCGGTTTACCAACGTCTGTTGGTCAGCGATCCCGTCCAAAGGGAGGCGGCGCAATATGTCCGCTTTTTTCGCGATCCGGCCGCCGATGCGATCGTCGACGGCGGCGGATTGTTGCCTTTACTCGAAAAAGTGTGGGGCTGGCAAAAGCCCGAAGCCATGGATGCCTACGAATATGGGGAATTGCTGGCGGGCTGGGAAGACCGCGCAGCTGCAACCGCGATGCTCAACTGGTACCGCGCGTCCATCATCTCGGTTCCAGCGATCGGCGAAGTTATTGAAGTGCCCGAATGGGCCGCTGCGGGCGTCCCGAAACTGACCATCCCGACGCTGCTGGTCTGGGCGATGGAAGACAAGGCACTTTCACCCTCCAACATCGAAGGCATCGACGAATTGGTGCCTGATGTTCACATCGAACGCATCGCTGATTGCGGACATTTTGTGACATGGGAAAAGCCCGAAGCAGTGATTGCGGCTATGCAGAATTTTCTCGCCCATACCAATTAATCGATGCCCCATGCGGATGGCAGGCGGCCAGGTGTAGTGACTCACCTGACGGCCACAGCCGTAACCGCAACTGCATAGGTGAAATGGTCGACGGATCGGGTTCGAACGATAGCCAGCCAAGCGGGCAATCCGGGGTTGCGGTTTTGCCGGCCTTTAATATTGCCGCCTCAATCCGTTTTTGCGCGTCCACGGGTAGATACTGCCAGAATACGCTGTGCATCACGATGCGTGCGGTGCCCTTGGCGTGGGGTTCGGCCAACTTATTTTCGATCCAATCGGCGGCATCGCCTGCTTCTACCGCCGGAAGATGGGCGCGTGCCGTTGCGATCGCTGCTTCCAGACGCGCCAGCCGGTCATGCTGGTCCGGCCAGCAATAGGCGAGAAGTCGCTTGGCGATAGCTTCATCGCGCACGTCGAGCGGATTCTGGTCGACACCGCTGCGTGCGACGATCAGCGGCCATTGACCCACTGGAGCATCGCCCATCCATTTGGGTATGATGCGCACTGCCGCATCAATAGATCCCGCCTCCAGCCCGCCCAGATTATAGTAGAAGTGGTCGAGATTGAGATTAAGTCCAGCACTAGAGCCAAGCTCTAACAGTTCGATCGGCATTTCGAGTCGCTGTGCTGCGACCATCAACCCGGCCATCAGCGCAGCGCTTCGTCCGACTTCGTTCGTTTGCGGGGGGCTGTCGAGCCATGGGTAAAGCCAGTCATCCCATTCTTTCAGAACGCGCGGGATAATCGTGGCAACATCACCAGTTCCAGCTCGATACAATACTGTAAGATCTGCATCTCGTCCAGACCGCGCCAAGGCATGCAATCCGCCCGCAATCCGCAGTTTCAGCGCGTCTACCATCGGATCACCGGGCCAGTCCAATATCCGCGCACCGGTGCGGCTGTTGTGATCGAGTATCTCTGCCATTGTTTCCAGCACTTCTGCTGTCAGCGGCGAGTTCATTGCGCGGCATCCGGATGCTTGCTGGCGAAAGGCATTTCGTATGGCGTCGGACATGCACTACTCCTTGCCCTTGCTGCATCGCACAAGTAAAGCGCGCCGACAATGACTGCGCCAATCATCTTTGCCATCCCCAAGGGACGGATTCTCGACGAGGCTTTGCCGCTTATGCAGGCTGCCGGTATCAAACCTGAAGCAGCCTTCTTTGACAAGGAAAGCCGCGCGCTGATGTTCGCCACCAATGATCCCGGTGTGCAGATCATCCGTGTGCGCGCATTCGACGTGGCTACCTTCGTGGCCCATGGTGCGGCGCAGGTGGGCATTGTCGGTTCGGACGTGATTGACGAGTTCGATTATTCGGAACTCTACGCCCCGGTTGACCTCAATATCGGTCATTGCCGGATTTCGGTTGCCGAGCCTGCCGAACTGGCGGCGACCGACGATCCGCGTAGCTGGAGCCACGTCCGCGTTGCCACAAAATATCCCAATCTGACCCGCAAGCATTTTGCCGCGCGCGGCGTGCAGGCGGAATGTGTGAAGCTCAACGGCGCGATGGAAATTGCTCCGCTGCTTGGGTTATCCAGCCGTATTGTCGATCTTGTTTCGTCGGGTAAGACGCTCAAGGAAAATGGACTGGTAGAGGTCGAAAAAATCGCTGAAGTCTCGGCGCGGTTGGTTGCCAACCGGGCTGCGTTCAAGACCGATGCGCGCGTTTCCGATCTCGTCGAGAAATTCCGTGAGGCGGTACGTGCTTAGACTATCAACCAACCAACCCGATTTTGACCGGCAATTTGACAAGCTGGTCAATGGCAGGCGCGAAGCCGAAGCGGATGTAACGGCGATCGTCGAGCAAACGATCCGCGATGTGCGCGCCCGCGGTGATGTAGCACTGCTGGAACTGACCGAGCGTTTTGACGGTTTCAGCCTCAGCGAGCACGGCTGGCAGATTAGCGCGGATGAATGCAAGGCGGCCTACCAGTCGCTCGCACCCGAATTGCAGGACGCATTGAAACTCGCGGCGCAACGGATCAAGGCTTACCACAAGGCGCAATTGCCCAAGGATCGCGACTATCGCGACAAAGAGGGTGTTCGCCTCGGTGCACGCTGGAGCGCGGTGGATGCGGCAGGCGTTTATGTTCCCGGCGGACGCGCGGCTTATCCCTCTTCGGTATTGATGAACGCGATTCCGGCAAAGGTGGCGGGTGTCGAACGTCTGGTTATGGTCACACCGACTCCGCAGGGCGAGGTGAACCCCACCGTGATGGCAGCGGCGCATTTGGCAGGCGTTGATGAAATCTGGCGGCTGGGCGGTGCGCAGGCGATTGCGGCGCTCGCCTACGGCACAGACAGGATCGCGCCGGTGGATGTCATTACCGGCCCGGGTAATGCATGGGTGGCAGAGGCCAAGCGCCAGCTCTACGGCGTCGTCGGCATCGATATGGTCGCAGGCCCTTCCGAAATCGTCGTCGTTGCAGACGGCAAGAACAAACCCGAATGGATTGCCGCAGATCTGCTCAGCCAGGCCGAGCATGATCCCACAAGCCAGTCGATTCTGTTCACGGACAATGCGGATTTCGCCGATAAGGTCGCCGCCGAAGTCGATGCGCAACTGGCGCAACTTGCTACCACAAAGGTTGCGAGCGAAAGCTGGCAGACCAATGGCGCAATCGTCGTCGTCGACAAACTTGAAACGGCAATGTCGTTGGTGAACCGTCTCGCCGCCGAACATCTCGAACTGGCGGTGGACGACAAGCGTGCCGAAAAACTGTTCGATCTGGGTCGCCACGCCGGGTCAGTATTCTTGGGCCGCAAGACGCCCCAAGCCATAGGCGACTATGTGGCGGGTCCTAATCATGTGCTGCCGACTGGGCGCCGTGCGCGCTTTTCATCGGGGCTGTCCGTGCTCGATTTCATGAAGCGTACCAGCTTCATCGCACTCGACAAAAGGGCGTTGAAGGCAATCGGTCCGGCGGCGCTCGCCTTGGCTGAAGCCGAGGGCTTGCCCGCACATGCCGAAAGCGTGAGAAAGAGATTATGAGCAAACCCCGTTCCAAAGCCCGCGCCGCAGCGCGGCTCGCCGCCGTGCAGGCGCTGTACCAGATGGATATGGAGTCGATTGGTGTTGCCCGCTTATTGTCCGAATTCCACGCGCACCGCCTGGGTGCCGAAATTGAAGACGCACAATATGCGGAGGCCGATATCGACTTTTTCGACGATCTGGTCGCAGGTGTTGATGCCCGGCGTGAAGAGATTGATGCATTGATCGAAGCCAAGCTTGGGGAACAATGGAAGATTGGCCGCCTCGACAAGACCATGCTCCAATTGCTGCGGGCCGGCACATATGAGCTGCTCGCGCGCCCTGATGTACCAACCGCGACGGTGATCGACGAGTATGTCGATGTCGCGCATGCCTTTTTCGACAAGAAAGATGCAAAATTCGTCAACGGCTTGCTCGATGCCGTGGCGAAGGAGAAGCGGGATTGAAAATTCACCGTAGCCCTGAGCTTGTCGAAGGGCGCTTCTCGGCGAGGCGTGCTTCGACAGGCTCAGCACTACGGTATTCAAATGACCGCTGAATCCACCTTCATCGAAATGATGCGCGTCATGGCGCGTGACCCGGCGGCACGTGGCCTTATGGACGATGCCGCTGCTATCGAACTTGGCAATGAAACCCTGATCCTCACCCATGACATGATGGCAGAGGATGTGCACTGGCTGCCCAAGGCGGATCCTGCCGATGTCGCGTGGAAACTGGTGTCGGCGAACCTTTCGGACCTTGCAGCCAAAGGTGCGCGCCCCTTAGGCGTGTTGCTTGGCTTCATGCTTGGCGACAGCGACTGGGACAGGCGCTTCGCCGATGGGCTGGAGCGCGTGTTGACGCATTATGCCGTTCCGTTACTTGGCGGCGATACGGTTTCAAACAGGGGCGATAAGCGAGCTGTCGGTTTGACTGCGATAGGTGCGGCAACACATCGCCCTGTTCCTGCGCGGAGTGGTGCGCGGGCAGGGGATGTACTGTACGTTACCGGAACGCTCGGAGACGCGTTGGCGGGGTTCGAGCTGGCGGAGGCGGATCTGGAGGGTGTCGACGCACTGTCCGCTGCCTATCACCGGCCAATGGCAAGGTTAAGTGACGGGCAAGCGCTGGCTCCGTTCGTTGCTGCCATGATGGATGTGTCCGACGGACTGCTGATCGACGCTGAACGGATGGCCGCTGCGAGCAAGGTTGAAATCCGGATCGACATCGACGCGATCCCGCTCAGCGCAGCCTATCGCACGATGCGGGGCGACAGCATCGACAGTCGTCTGCAGGCTGCTTCCTGGGGCGATGATTATCAACTGCTTTTTTCAGCTCCGGCAGATGCCGCGCTTCCAGTTGCTGCAACCGCGGTAGGCAGCGTCGTCGAAGGCTCAGGGCTGGCGTTGTTTGAAGCCAATGCGCCGATACCGCTGCCGCCCTCGCTCGGTTATCAACATCATTGACGCATTTGGCCGATTCCTGCGGCTTTTAAGGGTTGCCTAAGCCTCTAATCCACAGCATAGCAACGCGGCTTGCGCCCTTGTCCTCTTGGGCGCGGTCGCAAAAACAAGTGGGAATTTAGGGGGAAGGAATCTCCATGTCTTTGACATTAATCGCAATTATTTGCGGTGTCTTGGCCGTAGTGTACGGCTTTGTCACCAGCCGCCAGGTGCTTGGCGCCTCGGCCGGCAATGAAAAAATGCAGGAAATCGCAGCCGCGATCCAGGAAGGTGCGCAAGCCTATCTGGGTCGTCAGTATCGCACCATCGCCATCGTTGGTGTGGTCGTTGCCGTACTGGTCGCTGCGTTCCTCGGCGTGATCCCGACCATCGGCTTCGTTATCGGTGCCGTGCTTTCGGGTGTGGCAGGCTATATCGGGATGAACATCTCGGTGCGCTCGAACGTCCGTACCGCTGCTGCGGCACAGACCGGCCTACAGGCTGGCCTGACCATGGCGTTCCGCGCGGGTGCGATCACCGGCATGCTCGTTGCCGGCCTTGCTCTGCTCGCGATCGCCGTGTTCTTCTGGTACCTGACCGATATCGCGATGATGGCTCCGAACAGCCGTGCGGTTGTCGACGCGCTTGTCGCGCTCGCTTTTGGCGCTTCGCTGATCTCGATCTTCGCGCGTCTCGGCGGCGGTATCTTCACCAAGGCCGCTGACGTCGGCGCCGACCTTGTCGGCAAGGTCGAAGCTGGTATCCCCGAAGACGATCCACGCAACCCGGCGGTTATCGCCGATAACGTTGGTGACAATGTCGGCGACTGCGCCGGTATGGCCGCTGACTTGTTCGAAACCTATGTCGTTACCGTTGGCGCAACGATGGTCCTCATCGCGCTCCTTGTTAAGGGCGTAACTGACAGCGCATTGTTGCTGAATCTGATGAGCCTTCCGCTCCTCATCGGCGGCGTCTGTGTCGTAACCTCGATCATCGGCACCTATTTCGTCCGTCTGGGCGGTGGCACCAATGTCATGGGTGCGATGTACAAGGGCTTCCTTGTTACTGCCGTGCTCTCGGTTCCGGCGATCTGGTTCTCGATCAGCTATGCCATGGGCGGCATGGAAACGGATGTGGGCGGTTTCACCGGTCGCACGCTGTTCTATTGCTCGCTGCTCGGCCTGATCATCACCGGCCTGATCATCTGGATCACCGAATATTACACTGGCACCAACTATCGTCCGGTCCGCTCCATCGCCAAGGCTTCGGAAACTGGCCACGGCACCAACGTCATTCAGGGTCTGGCTATCAGCCTTGAATCGACCGCGATGCCGACCATCGTGATCTGTGCTGGCATCATCATCGCCTATCAGCTGGCAGGCGTGATCGGGATTGCCTTTGCGGCGACCGCGATGCTCGCACTGGCTGGAATGGTCGTGGCGCTCGACGCTTATGGTCCGGTGACCGACAATGCAGGCGGTATTGCCGAAATGGCCGGTCTGGACGACAGCGTCCGTGAAAAGACCGACCTTCTCGATGCCGTTGGCAACACCACCAAGGCTGTGACCAAGGGCTATGCCATTGGTTCGGCAGGTCTTGCAGCGCTCGTATTGTTCGCAGCCTACACCACCGACCTTCGCGAGTTCTTCCCGAACCTGACGGTCAATTTCAGCCTCGAAAACCCCTATGTCATCGTCGGGCTGCTGCTCGGCGCGCTGCTGCCGTACCTCTTCGGTGCGATGGGCATGACCGCTGTGGGCCGTGCGGCTGGCGAAGTGGTGAAAGACGTGCGCGACCAGTTCGCAAACGATCCGGGCATCATGACCTTCAAGTCGAAACCGAACTATGCGCGTACGGTTGATCTCGTGACCAAGGCGGCGATCAAGGAAATGATCATCCCGTCGCTGTTGCCGGTGCTCGCACCGATTGCGGTGTACTTCATCATCACGGCTGTCGCAGGCCAGGCAGAGGGCTTTGCCGCTCTCGGCGCGCTCCTGCTCGGTGTGATTGTGGGCGGTCTGTTCGTTGCCATCTCGATGACTTCGGGTGGTGGCGCATGGGACAATGCCAAGAAATATATCGAAGACGGCCATCATGGCGGCAAGGGTTCGGAAGCCCATAAGGCTGCCGTGACCGGCGACACAGTTGGCGATCCCTATAAGGATACCGCTGGCCCCGCCGTGAACCCGATGATCAAGATCACCAACATCGTCGCGCTGCTGCTGCTCGCAGCGCTCGCACACGGCGCTGCCTGATCTGATCCTTCATATGTAAAAATTAACCCCGCCGGAGCGATCCGGCGGGGTTTTTCATTGCCCTGTTAGCAATTATTTCGGGACTTGGTGCTAAGGCAGCACAGCAGCAGGAGCCCGAACCGATGGAAGCATCTGGCGTCCAGATTTATCCCATGCACCGCACGCAAATAGCGGAAACCGGTGAGCGGTCAGTCGCGCCCGCCGTTGCCAGCTTTGTGTCCGCTCGGGAATTCGCGTCCGTTCCGCGTCAAGTGGCAGAGTGGCATGGCCTTGCAGCAGATTGCAGCGAGCCCAATGCCTTTAACGAACATTGGTATCTGACGATTGCGTTGGCGGCGCTTGACAGTCAGGGCGAGGTTGAACTGGCCATAGTGCGCTCCAACGGCCGCCTGATAGGCCTGATGCCGCGCTTTCTCTCCACATCCTATGCAGGCTTGCCGCTGCGTTCGGTGCAGAATTGGCTCAACCACAATGCCTTTCTGGGAACGCCATTGGTGGCCAAGGGGTTTGAACAACTGTTCTGGCAGGCTTTGCTTTCCGAATTGGATCGCCAACCAAATGGTGCGCTGTTCTGTCACCTGACTGGAATGGCGGTCGATGGGCCGGTTGCTTCTGCCCTTGAAGCAGAATGCCACGCAACGGGGCGCCAGGTCGCCTTGTTCCACCGCGAAGAACGGGCACTGCTTGAGCGTGGCTTGTCGCCCGAGGCCTATCTGGAGGCGACGATGCGCGGCAAGAAGCGCAAGGAATTGCGACGGCAGCAGAATCGGTTGGCAGAACTGGGGCAATTAGAGTTTCAGCGGAGCGATGGTCGCGAGGGACTGGATGGCTGGATAGAGGAATTTCTGGCACTCGAACGGCGTGGCTGGAAGGGTGCCAATGGCTCCGCATTGGATTGCGCTGACAGCACGCGCAGCCTTTTTCGAGGCGCGCTCCATGGGGCAGCAAGCAAAGGGAAACTGGAATTGCTGGCGTTGCGTCTGGACGGCCGGGCTATAGCCATGTTGGTCAACTTCCTGACCCCACCGGGTGCATTCTCATTCAAGACGGCATTTGATGAAGACTATTCCCGCTTCTCGCCGGGTGTATTGTTACAGATTCACAATCTGGCCCTGCTCGAACGAGATGGGATTGAATGGTGTGATAGCTGCGCGGCGCAGGATCATCCGATGATCGACAGCATTTGGTCTGGGCGGCGAGCTATCGGCCGATATTCGGTCTCTATAGGCGGCCCGCTACGCCGGGCAGCGTTTGCGGCATTGTTGTTTGCGGAAAAGGCGAAGGGCCGATTGCGTCAGATCAATGCAGGAAAATCAAAAGAAGCCAATGGGAAGTCGTCATGACCCAGATTTTTGATGAAGATATCTGCGCGGAATTTTCGCGCAACTATCCCGAAATCCCGCACCGCCTGCGGCACAATCTGCGCGAGCATCCGCTGCTGACGCTTGAGGCTTTGGCGAAACTGGGTGAGGGGCTGCCGGTTTCATCCATCGAATATAACAAAGGCGATTTGCCCACTGGCGTTGATCCGAATTCGGATATCGCCAACGGCCTTTCCATTGGCGACACTATCCGCAATGTGGACACGTGCCGCAGTTGGGCCGTGCTTAAAAACATAGAGCAGGTGCCAGAATATCGTGCGCTGCTGCTCGATCTCTTGGGCGAATTGAAGCCTTTCATCGAAACGAAGACCGGGGCTATGTTGATGCCGCAAGGCTTCATTTTCGTCTCATCGCCCGACGCGGTAACGCCTTACCATTTCGACCCCGAACACAATATCTTGCTGCAGTTGAAGGGCAGCAAGACGATGACGCAATTCCCGGCGGGCGACCCCGTTTATGCGCCGGATGAAACGCATGAGGGCTATCACACCGGCGGGCATCGCAACCTGGTATGGCGCGACGAACTGGCACAGGGGGCCACAGAATGGAGTCTCCAGCCCGGTGAAGCTGTATTCGTTCCGGTGATGGCGCCGCATCATGTAAAGGTGGGGCCCGATCCCTCTATTTCGCTTTCGATCACCTGGCGCAGCGACTGGAGCTATGCCGAGGCCGATGCCCGCGCTTTTAACAGCATCTTGCGCAAATCCGGTATGCGTCCGCGCGCACCCGGACGCTACCCCGCACAGAATACCGCCAAGGCCTATGCTTGGCGGGTCATTCGCAAGCTGAAAGGCTCTGGCTAGAACCGTTTGCGAAAGCTGAGTTCGAACACGCGACCTTCCGGATCGAGGAAGCCTCGCTGATAGCTCAAAGGCGTTGCGCCATTATTGTCGCGCACCTTGATATAGTCGTTAAGGACGTTCTGGACGCGAAAAGCGATGCGGCTGCCTTTCAGGAAGGGTATCTTCTTGGTCAGGTCGCCGCGCTGGTCGAGGCTGATGAACAGAAAGCTGTTCAGGCTGAACTGATCGCTGAAATAAAGGTCGCTACTGCCCGGCAGCCCGCTGCCATCGGCACGCGTCGCCCCGCGATAGGTGCCTTCAAAGCGTAACCCCATCCCTTTGTGGAAGACCCCACCGTTGAGCGACAGTTCGTGCTGCGGCGATCCGCCCAGACTGCTGGTTGCCGATCCGTTGAGCAGGTCGAGCACGGGAACGCCGGGCGCAATGAGGATTTCGTCTTGCAAGCGGTAGGTGTGGTAGAGTGCGATCTGCCATCGGCTCGGTGGGCCGCCGCCAGGCATCATACCCATCGGGCCGCGACCGCCACCGGGGCCACCTGCGCCGGGACCACGCCCGCCGCCTCCAGCACGTTTTCGGCGACGCGACGCGTCTGATCCGTCAATAACCCCAACTCCTTCCTGTCAATCGACAGCGGAATCATGATCTCCGGCACCACCTTCAACTTGCGGCGGCGCAAGTCGACCGCCGCCTCCATGATCGCGCGCACCTGCATCTCAAG